>NZ_JBHZQU010000013.1:0-94264 GCF_042867205.1 Sphingomonas sp. NCPPB 2930
AGCGCCCACCCCTCACCCAGCTCCGACTAAGCCTTTGCTCTCGCAAAGGCCAAGTCTGCGCAACCCTCTCCCCTCTGTGAGGGGCGAGGGAGGGGAAGGCATCGGTGAATGTCGATCTGCCTTGGTAGTGCCTGGACCCCGGCCTCCGCCGGGATGAGGGCTTGAGATAACCGGTTTCCCTTGGCCTTCGACTTCGCTCAGGCTGAACGGATGTTGGGGGATGCCCCGCCCACCGACCGGGAATAGGTGATCCATCCCCCGCCCGTTCGCGCCGGGCGAAGTCGAAGCGCACGCCCCGCCCCCCGCCACGAAACCCTAGTCGCGCGCCCCGCCATCTGCCACATCTGCGCGCATGAGCCGTACCTCTGCCACCGCCGCCCCCGTCGCCGAGCTGACCCTTCGCGGGATCGCGCTGGGCGGGATCATCACCCTGCTGTTCACCGCCGCCAATGTCTATCTGGGGCTCAAGGTCGGGCTGACCTTCGCCACCTCGATCCCGGCAGCGGTCATCTCGATGGCGATCCTGCGCTATCTGCCGAACAGTTCGGTGCTGGAGAACAATATCGTCCAGACCGTCGCCTCGGCGGCGGGGACGCTGGCGGCGATCATCTTCGTGCTGCCCGGCCTGGTCATGATCGGCTGGTGGCAGGGTTTCCCCTATCTGCTGACCGCCGGGATCACCGCGACGGGCGGCATATTGGGGGTGATGTTCTCGGTGCCGCTGCGCCGTGCGCTGGTGGTCGACACCGACCTGCCCTATCCCGAGGGCCGCGCCGCCGCCGAAGTATTGAAGGTCGGCGCGGGCAGCCGCGAGGGCGAGGTGGAGAGCGCGGTCGGACTGCGGCTGATCGTCGTCAACGCGCTCGCCTCGGCCGCGTTCGCGATCCTGACCCAGACCAAGCTGGCGGTGGCGGAGGCGGCGGTCTTCTTCCGCACCGGCGCGGGCGCGACCGGGATCGCGGGCGGGCTGTCCTTCGCGCTGATCGGGGTCGGGCATCTGGTCGGTCTGTCGGTCGGCATGGCGATGCTGGCCGGGATCGCGATCGGATGGTGGGGGGCGCTGCCGATCCTGACCGCCATGGCCCCCTCGACCGGGCCCGTCGCCGAATGGGCGGGCAGCATCTTTTCCCGCGACGTGCGCTTCCTGGGCGCGGGCGTGATCGGGGTGGCGGCGATCTGGACGCTCCTCAAGATCATCGGGCCGGTCATCGGCGGCATCCGTTCTTCGCTCGCCGCCGCCTCGGCCAGGCGCGACGGGGCGGTGCTGGCGGTGGGCGAGCGCGACCTGCCGATCGGGATCGTCGCGGCGGTCGCGCTGGCGACGCTGGTGCCGATCGCCGGGCTGCTCTGGTCGGTGATTGCGGGCGGGCCGCTGGCGGCGTCGGGCGTCGCGCTGATCGGCGGGGCGTTGCTCTTCATCCTGCTGATCGGCCTCGTGATCGCGGCCGTGTGCGGCTATATGGCGGGGCTGATCGGCGCGTCCAACAGCCCCGTGTCGGGGATCGGCATCCTGTCGGTCCTGGCCGCCGCGCTGCTGCTGGTCGGGCTGTTCGGGCGCGGCACCCCGCCCGAGACGACCCAGGCGCTGGTCGCCTATGCGCTGATCGTCACCGGCGTCGTGTTCGGCGTGGCGACCATCTCCAACGACAATCTCCAGGACCTGAAGACCGGCGAGCTGGTCGGGGCGACGCCGTGGAAGCAGCAGGTGGCGCTGGTCATCGGCGTCGTCTTCGGCAGTCTGGTGATCCCGCCGGTGCTCGACCTGCTCAACGCGACGCTGGGGTTCGCGGGCACGCCGGGCGCGGGCCCCAATGCGCTGTCCGCACCGCAGGCCGCGCTGATTTCGGCCCTGGCCAAGGGGGTGCTGGGCGGCGATCTCAACTGGACGATGATCGGCGTCGGGGCGCTGATCGGCATCGGCGTCATCATCGCCGACGAAGTGCTGGGCAAGCTCGGCTGGTTGCGCCTGCCGCCTCTGGGTGTCGGGCTGGGCATCTATCTGCCGATGACCGCGACGCTGCCCGTCGTGCTGGGCGCGGTCATCGGCCATGGCTATGACCGCTGGGCGCGGCGCAGCGCCAATCCGGAGACGGCGGAGCGGCTGGGCGTGCTGGCGGCGACCGGGCTGATCGTGGGCGAGAGCCTGTGGGGCGTGGGCTTTGCCGGAATCGTCTATCTGACCAATTCGGACGCGCCGCTGGCGCTGGTCGGCGACGGCTTCGCCACCCCCGCGCTGGTCGGGGGGACGCTGGTGTTCCTGGGGCTGTTGGCAGCGCTGTATCGCTATACGCGCCGCCAGGTCGTTACATTGCCGCCAGCAACTCGCTGATCTTCACGAAGGCGAAGCCGATCGAGCTGTCCGCGATGCCGTAAGGCAGAAACAGCGAGTCGCCGTGCCGGATCGCGCCGCACGAATAGACGACGTTGGGCACATAGCCTTCGCGGTCCTGGTCCTTGGCGGCCAGGATCGGCTGCTTCGTCCGACCCAGCACCTTGGAGGGGTCGTCCTTGTCGAGCAGCGCGGCGCCGATCGAATATTTGCGCATCGCGCCGACGCCGTGCGTCAGCAGCAGCCAGCCCTCGTCCGTCTCGATGGGCGGGCCGCAATTGCCGATCTGCACCAGCTCCCATGGATAGACGGGGGTCAGGATCTTCTCGCCCTCGTCCCAATGGGTCAGCGAGTCGGACTTGAGCAGGAACAGATTCTCGCCGTCCTGCCGCCCGATCATCATATATTGCCCGGCGACCTTGCGCGGGAACAGCGCCATGCCCTTGTTACGCGCCGCCGAGCCGGTCATCGGCACGAGGTCGAACGCGCGGAAGTCGCGGGTGCGCATCAGTTCGGACTGGATGCCCGAGCCGTCATAGGCGGTATAGGTGCCGATCCACTCGAGCGCGCCATCGTCATGCGTGAACTGGACGATGCGCATGTCCTCCAGCCCCTTGGACTGGGCCTGGGTGATCGGGAAGATGACCGTGCCCGACAGCGTCGAGTCGCGGTGGCGATGCACCGTGACGGGGCCGCCCGGCACATCGTCGTCGCCCCAGCCATGCACGTCGGTCGCGGTCGCGAAAGGCGGCTCGGGCGCGAGGCGAAGCTGGTTCTGGTCGTTGATGATGCCTTCGCGAAAGGCGACCGACGAGATATGCCCCTCGCCCACCGCGCGCATCGACATCAGGATACGCTGCGACCCCGGCTGGATGCCGGTCTGGTCGAAGTGCGGCACCGCCGACGGGTTCATCAGCGCCGCCGCCGCATAGCTGTATTCGTGGCAGAAATAGGCGCCGATCAGCTGCCGCTTCTCGTCGCTGATCGCCGCGCCGTCCAGCTTCAGCAGATCCTCGATCTGGTCGTAGCGGGTCATGAAGACGCGCCGCGTCTGCCAGTGCCGCGCCTCGAAATCCTTCAGCACGGTTTCCAGCTGGTCGCGCGCTTCCTGCGGCGTCATCGCCAGCACCTCGCCCACCAGCCGTTCGGTCCGGCTGGGCGGCGCGCCATTGCCACCGCCCCAGGCGATGTGAAACGGCCGCACCACGACGCGGGAAGGATCGGCATGAAGCCGCAGCCGGTGGTTGAAAAGATCCATCGCGCTACCGTCTCGCCACTTTACCCAAAACGCTCATCCCATCCCCCATGCTGAACGCATCAGGCGATGTGACGATCGGCTCCTGCCATGGATGATGCGGAATGGCAAAGGCTGGCGATCGCGCAATTGGCGAGTTGCAGGGCCAGGATCGACTCCGCGCCCTGGTTGCGGTTGAGACCGGTCGGCATCAATCCGTCGAAACAGCCGCCGTCCTGCGCCGTCGCCAGCGGCAGGTCGAGGTCGTTCAGGCCCAGGAACCAGCCATAAGCGCGCTCGCCCTCGGCGATCCAGCGCGGGTCGCGAGTCGCGGCATAGGCGGACTGGCAGGCCTCGACCGTCGCCTGTGCCTCCAGCGGCTGCTGGTCGAACTGCAACGGCTCGGCATAGGGGCGACCGAAGCTCTCGCTGCCGACCGCGCGGAAACGGCCTTCCGGCGAGGTCTGCTTGGCGACGATCCAGTCCAGCGTGGAAATGCCGCAGTCGATCAGGTCCTGACGCCCCAGCGCACGACCTGCCTCGATCAGCGCCTGCGGTACGCGGGCATTGTCATAGGCGAGCACGATCTCGAACCACTGCCATTCGGGCCGCCGCGCTTCTTCCAGCAGCGCCAGATGCAGCGGGGGCAGCTTTTCCAGGATGGTGCGGGCCAGCTGATGCCCCGGCCGCGCCTCCAGCATGGCGGCAGCGCCCAGCATCGCAAAGGCCTGGGCCCGCAGCGAACCGAGGTCGAGCGCCAGCGAGGCGGTTGCGTCGAACCACATCTGCGCCCAGTCGCGGTGCTTGGCGAGTTGCGCATCGCGCGCGGCGACGCCCAGCGCCCAAAGAGTGCGACCGTTGGAGTCCTCCGACCCCACATCCTCGCACCAGCTGCGGTCGAACCGCATGAAGTTGCGATAGCGACGTGCCTCGGGATTCCAGGCATATTGCAGGAACGAAGCGTAGATGGTGGTCCATTTGTCGCGCGTGACGGGATCGATGTCGGGTGCCTGGGTCATGAAGATCAGCGCGCGGGCATTGTCGTCGATGCAATAGCCGTGGCGGCGATCGGGCACCGAATAGATGGCATGCTGCAACATGCCGGTCGAATCGCTCATCCGCTCGACCGCGGCCAGATCGGGGGCCAGCGGCTTGATCGTCGGCGTATGGCCGGTGGCGATGCGGCGCGGGCGGGTGGTGATCGCGGTGCCGATCTGCTTGATCGCCGCCTCGGCCAGACGCGGCCAGATCATCGTGCGGCCCCGCGCATAGGCGCGCTGCGACAGCCGCTCGCGCGCCGTGTCGTCGCCCAACAGCCGGTCGATCTCGCGCGCGAACCCCTCGACGTCGCCGAAGGGGACGAGCACGCCGTGATCGTCGTCCAGTATCTCGGCGGCATGGACATAGGGGGTGGAGATCACCGCCTTGCCGACACCCACCGCATAGGACAGCGTCCCGCTCGTGATCTGGGCGGGGTTGGTATAGGGGGTGGCGTAGATATCGGCGGCCTGGAGATATTCGATCAGGTCGTCATGGTCGACGAACGCATCGACGAAGGCGACATTGTCGGCCACGCCGCGCGCCTCGGCCAGCGCCTTCAGCCGGTCGCGATAGGCTTCGCCCTCATGCGCGATCAGATTGGGATGGGTCGCGCCCAGCACGACATAGAGCAGCTCGGGATGATGCGCGGCGACGGCGGGCAGCGCCTCGATGATCGTCTCGATCCCCTTGTTGGGCGCCAGCAACCCGAAGGTGAAGACGACCTTGCGGCCTTCCCAGCCGAACTTGGCCTTCAACGAGTCGGGCGAGATCAGCTCGCGGTCGGGCACGCCGTGCGGGATCATCGCGACCTGGCGCGGATCGGCGCCATAGACGCGCTTGAGGATGTCGCAGCCCTTGTCCGCCATGACGATGATCTTCGCGCAGCGGCGGAGCAGCCCCTCCATCACCCGGCGTTCGTCGGCCGAGGGCTTTTCGAGAACCGTGTGGAGCGTCGCGATGACGGGCAGCGTGGTACGGTCGAGCAGCGCGAGCAGATGCTCGCCCGCCGCGCCGCCATAGATGCCATATTCGTGCTGGACCCAGATGGCCTGCGCGCCGCTCGCCTCGATCCGGCGAGCCATGTCGATATAGGCGGAACGCTCATTCTGCGGAATGGCGGCGGTCACGGCCGGGGGATAGGCGTAGCGGCCAGGATGATCGTCCATAGCATAGACGTCGACCGCCAGATTGGGAAAGCGGTCGCGAAGGGCCGAATAGACGTCGGTGGTGAATGTCGCGAGCCCGCATTGCCGGGGCAGGAAGTTTCCGATCAGCGCCAGTCGTTCGATCACGGTTCCGTTCGCATCCGCCATATTGCCAGTCCTTGAAGCACGACATGTCGGGGCGGGTTTCCCACCGGACACATCGTTTCAAGGTTAACCCGCATTTGGCAGGAAGGTTGCAGACCGTATTACATATTTGCTGCACCGCAACCGTGTCAGGCAACCGGGCGCTGCAAGGGCCCGGTCTGCCGACGAAAAGGGTCCCTCAGGCCCCTGTTGCGAAGCGGAATATCCTACCGGAAGGGATTGTGCCGGGGCGAGGGCTTCTTGCCGTCGAACATCCGGTACAGCGTCCATTCCTCGACGATCTTCTTGCCGGGCAGATAGCACAGGCCGAGCTGCGACCGGTCCGGCAGCGTGGCGTTGACCGAGCGGCCGCCCATCTTCTGGCAGAAGACCGATGCCGGGTTGGGCATGGCCTGCGCCGCGGTCGGCAGGACGGCGGCGGCAAGACAGAGGGGAAGGGAAGCGGCGATCATCAACCTGGTCTTCACGACGGAACCTCCATTCTGTGAGGCGCCCCGTCTAGCATGGCCCGCTGAACCCCCGCTGACCGGCCCGGCCGGGAGCCCTCAGCCCCGGCCGCGATAGCCCGCGACGCCCTGGTCGGGCAGCCACAGATCGGCGGGCGGGGCCGAAGACTGCCAGAACACGTCGATCGGAATGCCGCCGCGCGGATACCAATATCCGCCGATGCGCAGCCAGACCGGCTTCATCTCCTCGAACAGGCGCTCGCCGATGCCGACGGTGCAATCCTCATGGAAACCGGCATGGTTGCGGAAGCTGCCCAGGAACAATTTCAAGGACTTGGACTCGACGATCGTCTCGCCGGGCACATAGTCGATCACCAGATGCGCGAAGTCGGGCTGGCCGGTCACCGGGCAGAGCGAGGTGAACTCGGGTGCCGCGAACCGGATCAGATAGGTGCGCCCCGGTCGGGGGTTGGGAACATAATCGAGCACCGCCTCTTCCGGGGAAGCGGGCAGCGCGCTGGTCTGGCCGAGATGCTTCATGAAAGGCCATGTAGGACAACCATGCCCGAATCGCCAACGCTGATCCCGATATTGGGCGATCAATTGTCGATGAACCTGTCGTCGCTGGAGGGTGCCGATCCCGAAAGCGCGGTCCTGCTGATGATGGAGGTGGCGGACGAGACGGCCTATGTCCGCCATCACAAGGCCAAGATCGCCTATATCCTGTCCGCGATGCGCCATCATGCCGAGGCGTTGCGCCAGGCGGGCTGGACGGTCGATTACGTCCGGCTGGACGACCCCGACAATGCGGGCAGCTTCACCGGCGAGGTCGCGCGCGCGGTCGGACGCCACGACCCCGCGCGGATCGTCGTCACCCAGGCGGGCGAATGGCGCGTCGCCGCGATGCTGGAGGCGTGGGAGACGATGTTCGGCATCCCCGTCGACATCCGCCCCGACACCCGCTTCGTCGCCAGCCAGGCCGAGTTCGAGGCTTGGGCGGAGGATCGCCAGGAACTGCGCATGGAGTATTTCTATCGGCTGATGCGGCGCAAGACCGGCCTGTTGATGAAGGGCGACAAGCCCGAGGGCGGCAAGTGGAATTACGACGCCGACAACCGCAAGCCCGCCCCCAGGAAGGACAGGCCGCCCGAACCGCTCGCCTTCGCCCCCGATGCGATCACGCGCGAGGTGCTGACGCTGGTCGCCGCGCGGTTCGACAACCATCCCGGCTCGCTCGACGGCTTCGCCTATGCGACCACGGCGGAGGACGCGCAGAAACAGGCCGAGGCGTTCATGGCGAACGGCCTGCCCAAATTCGGCGACTATCAGGATGCGATGCTGACCGGGCAGCACCAGCTCTGGCACTCGGTCCTGTCGCCCTATATCAATTCGGGGCTGCTCGACCCGCTCACCCTCTGCCGGATGGCGGAAGGGGAATATGAGGACGGGCGTGTTAGCCTCAATTCGGTCGAGGGCTATATCCGCCAGATCATCGGTTGGCGCGAATATGTGCGCGGGCTCTACTGGCATGTCGGGCCGGACTATGTGAACCGCAACGCCCTGCGCGCGACCCGGCCCTTGCCCGGCTTCTACTGGACGGGCGAGACCGACATGCACTGCATGGCCGAGGCGCTGGGCCAGACGCTCGACACCGCGCATGCCCATCACATCCAGCGGCTGATGGTGACGGGCAATTTCGCCATCCTGATCGGCGCGGACCCGGCGGAGGTCCACCGCTGGTATCTGGAAATCTATATCGACGCCTATGAATGGGTCGAGCTGCCCAATGTCGTGGGCATGAGCCAGTTTGCCGATGGCGGCATCATCGCCTCCAAGCCCTATGTCTCGTCGGGGGCCTATATCAACCGCATGTCGGATTATTGCGGGCATTGCCGCTATGACGTGAAGCAGCGGGTGGGCGAGGACGCCTGCCCGTTCAACGCGCTCTATTGGGATTTCCTGGCGCGGCACGAGGAGCGTTTCGGCGAGAATCCGCGCATGGCGATGCCCTATCGCAACTGGAACCGGATGGCGGAGGAAGACCGCAAGGCGATCCGGGCGCAGGCGGCGGGATTCCTGGAGGGGTTGGAATATCGAGATTCTCGTGGCCTTCGTCTTCGCTCAGAGTGAACGGAGCGAGGAATAACCTATACTCGCCTCTGGCTGCTCCCCTCCCGCAAGCGGGAGGGGATGGGGGAGGGTCTGGAGTCTCACCGAGACCAGCCCCCGTGGCCCTTGCCCCTCCCCAACCCCTCCCCCTGCCGGGAGAGGGGCTTTAGCTTGGCTTGCGACCCCGCCCCGAACACGCCTAGGTACGGCACTCGACCAAGGGGACCCCAGGATGCCGCCACTCATCAACCCGGACGAACTCGCCGCCATCGCAGGCGAGGCGGATGTGCGCATCCTCGACGTCACCTATTTCCTCGACGATTCCGGCGACGCGAAGGCACGGCGCGGGTTCGAGGACGGGCATATTCCCGGCGCGCGCTTCCTGGCGCTGGGAGGGCTGGCCGATCCCGACAGCGACCTGCCCATGACCCTGCCCATGGCCGAGCATTTCGCCCATGCGATGAGCGAGGCAGGCGTCGGCCATGCCGACCGGATCGTCCTCTACGACCGCTCCCCGCTGCACAGCGCGGCGCGGGCCTGGTGGATGCTGACGCTGTTCGGCGCGAAGTCGGTCGCCCTGCTCGACGGCGGGCTGGAGGCTTGGACCGCCGCGGGGCATCCGGTCATGACGGGCCCGGCAGACGCGGTCGATACGCCCGGCCTGTTCGTCGCCCATGCCGATCTGGCCCGGCTGCGCACGCTCCGCGAAGTCCATGCCCATGTCGAGGCGGGGGATGCGCAACTGGTCGATGCCCGCTCGCCCGGCCGCTTCGCCGGGTCCGAGCCCGAACCGCGCCCCGGCGTCGAGCCCGGTCATATCCCCGGCGCAGTGAACCTGCCCTATTCCCGGCTGTTCGAAGCCGATGGCCGGTGGAAATCCCCCACCGCCATTGCCGAGGCCTTTGCCGCCGCCGGGGTGGACCCGACCAGGCCGATGGTCGCCACCTGCGGCTCCGGCATCACCGCCTGCGTGCTGGCCTTCGGGGCCGAGCGGATCGGCGGGATGATGCCGGTCTATGACGGCAGCTGGACCGAATGGGGCTCCGACCCCAGCACCCCCAAAGCGAAAGACGCGTGACGCCGATGACCGACGACGACCTGCCCATCAAGCCCGCCACCCGTCTCGTCCAGGCGGGCCGCCGCGCGGAATGGACGAAGGGGGTGGTCAACGTCCCCGTCTGGCGCGGCTCCACGGTCCTCTACGACAATGTCGCGCATATGCGCGCCACCGGTGCGGGCAATTTGCACGAGAAGCTGTTCTATGGCCGCAAGGGCCTGCCGACGCAGTGGTCGCTGGCCGATGCGCTGACCAGCCTGGAGCCGGGGGCGGAGGCGACATTCCTCTATCCCTCGGGCGTGGCGGCGATCGCGGCGGCGTTGCTGTCGGTGCTGTCGCCGGGCGACGAGCTGCTGCTGGTCGACAGCGCCTATGACCCGACGCGTGGGCTCGCCACCGGATTGCTGGCGCGGATGGGGATCACCACGCGCTTCTACGACCCGCTGGTGGGGGCGGGCATCGCCGAGCTGATTGGTCCGGCCACCCGCGCGATCTTCCTCGAAAGCCCCGGCTCGCTCAGCTTCGAGGTGCAGGACATTCCCGCCATCGTCGCCGTCGCCAAGGAACGCGGGATCACCACGATCCTCGACAATACCTGGGCGACGCCGCTGTTCTTCCCGGCGATCGAGAAGGGCATCGACCTGACGGTGCTGGCCTGCACCAAATATGTCGTCGGCCATTCGGACGCGATGCTGGGATCGGTGACGGCCGCACCGTCGCATTGGGCGGCGCTTCGCGACACCAGCTTTCAGCTGGGGCAGGTCGCCAGTCCCGACGACGCCTATCTGGGCAGCCGGGGCTTGCGCACCATGGGCGTGCGGCTGGCCCAGCATCAGCAAAGCGCGCTGACCATCGCGAAATGGCTCGCCGAACAGCCGGGGGTCGCGCAGGTGCTCCATCCCGCGCTCCCCTCCTGCCCCGGCCATGCGATATTCGCGCGCGATTTCCTGGGGTCGAGCGGGCTGTTCGCCTTCGTCCTCGACGGCGGCAACGATGCGGCGCGCACCGCGATGCTCGACGGGCTGGCGCATTTCGGGCTGGGGTTCAGCTGGGGCGGCTATGAGAGTCTCGCCATCCCCGCCGATCCGCACCGCTATCGCAGCGTCACCAAACGCGAATTCGCCGGGCCGTTGATCCGGCTCCAGATCGGGCTGGAGGACACGGACGACCTGATCGCCGATCTCGACCGGGGGCTGGCCCGCTTCCGGGCGGCGCGCGGGTGACGCTGGTCGAATGGCTTCAGGCGAGCGGGATCGAACTGCCGACCCGCGTCGAGGCCATCGAGGCCGGGGTCGCCTCCGTCCTGACGCTCGCCATGCTGGCGGGCGGCGTGGTCGCGGGGCGCAAGCTCGGCCCGCATGTCGCGGCGCTGGTCCAGCGTTTCGCCGCGACCCATGGCGAGGCGCTGCAAGCGCGCATCTGTGCGATCACCCGCCATCTGGCCGCCGCCCTCCTGCTGATGACGCTGGGTGCGATCTGGCCGTGGGAGTCGCTGGCGGGCGTGCCCATCGGGTTGGCGCTGGGCAGTTCGGTGGCGCGGGCGGGGTTCCAGCTGCTGCGCGGGCTGAACCTGCCGCGCTGGCTGGCCTGGGTCTTCGCCATCGTCTGTTTCGTCGCGCTGTTCAGCCGCGAGATCGGCGGGCTGGAGCCGGTCACCCGGCTGGCCGAGCAGATCGGCTTTACCGTGGGATCGCGGCGATTTTCGGTGATGCTGCTGGTGACGATGCTGGTCACGGTCGTCGCCATCCTGGCGCTGACCCGCGCGGTGACGCGGATCACCGAGCAGTGGATCGGCCATGCGCGCGGGCTGGACCCGACCCAGAAGCTGCTGGCCCAGAAGCTCGCCAGCATCGGCATCGTCGTCATCGCCTTCTTCTTCGCCATCGACCTGCTGGAGATCGACCTGACCAGCCTGGCGCTGTTCTCGGGCGGCTTCGGCCTGGCGATCGGCTTTGGGTTGCAGAAGACGATCGGCAATCTGATCGCGGGCATCATCCTGCTGATGGATCGCTCGATCAAGCCGGGCGACGTCATCGCGCTCCAGAACGAGATCGGCTGGGTCAACAAGATCGGGGTGCGCGCCGTCTCGATCATCACCCGCGACGGCAAGGAGCATCTGATCCCCAACGAGAATCTGATGACCCAGGAGGTGGAGAACTGGTCCTATTCCGACCGCAACGTCCGCGTCCGCATTCCCGTCTCGATCGCCTATGACAACGACCTCAAACTCGCACAGGAGTTGATGTTGCGCGCCGCGCGCGAATCGCCGCGCGTGCTCAAAAGCCCCAAGCCGACCGTCTGGCTGATGAGCTTTGGCGACCATGCGCTCCAGCACGAGATACTGGCCTGGATCAGCGATCCCGAAAGCGGGGTCGGCAATGTCCGCTCGGACGTGCTCAACCGGCTGTGGTTCCTGTTCAAGGAGCATGGCATCGGCCTGCCCTATCCCCAGCGCGACATTCACATCCGTTCGCTGCCGGGCGGGGCGCGTCACGAAAATCTGGGGGCATGACCTGTGCTGTTTGCGCAACATCGCGTCACATGAAAGCCAACTTGCGTTAGATTATACTTGTGCGGCGCACCACGTCCTGCCAATTCTTGCTACCTCGCTACGGCAGACGGTCCGCCGGGTTTGACCCGACACGATAGAGGCCGCACCCATGCGGGGTTGCAGGTGAGAACATCGAATTTCCGTTTGAAAGGGAAACGATGCGCTTCTCCACGATCCTCCTCGGCGGCCTCTCGCTGGTCGCCGCGACGCCCGCCTTCGCGCAGGACAGCGGCACCGAAACCGCACCGCCCTCGCCGATCACGGTCAGCGGCAGCGCGGCGATCCTGACCGACTACCGCCTGCGCGGCATCTCGCAGACCAACAAGAACGCCGCGGTCCAGGCCGCGCTGACGGTCAGCCACGAAAGCGGCTTCTATATCGGCACCTTCGCCTCCAACCTGGCGGGCTGGGGCACGTTCGGCGGCGCCAATATGGAGCTGGACGGCATTGCCGGGTACAAGCACAGCTATGGCACCGCGACCGTCGATGCGGGCGTGACCTGGTACACCTATCCGGGCGGCGCGTCCGAATCGGACGTGGTCGAATTCTTCGGCCGCCTGTCGGGGACCGCCGGTCCCGCCACGCTGACCGCCGGCGTCTATTACGCGCCCAAGCAGACCTCGCTCGGCAACTTCTCCAACACCTCGTACAGCCGGGGCCAACGTTGGGACAATCTGTACCTGACCGGCGACGGCGCGGTCGGCATTCCCAACACCCCGATCACCGCCAAGGCGCATATCGGCTATTCCAAGGGCAATCCGGGCCTGGGCCCGAACGGCACCAGCCTGTCGCCGACGGGGCAATATTGGGACTGGTCGCTGGGCGCCGATGTCGCGGCGTACAAGAACTTCACCTTCAACGTGTCCTATATCGACACCGACATCACCCGCGCCAAGTCGGCCTATCTCCAGCCCAATTTCTCCAAGGGGCAGGTTCCGGGCGGCGACACCATCGCGGGGGCGACGGTGGTGTTCTCGGTGACGGCCGCCTTCTGATCGACGGATAATCGGGGGGTGAAGGGCGGCGCCGGCGACGGGGCCGCCCTTTCCGCATGGCGGGGATGCGATGGCCCCTCGCTTCCCCGCCGGGCACCGCCTAAGCTGCCCCCGGTCGCGGCCGCCCGGTCGACGGATCGCGTCCATGGAGAGCCTGCCCATGCCCCGCGCCGCCCGCTCGATCTGCCTTGCCACCGCCCTGCTAGGGCTTCCCGCCGCCGCCGCGCTCCCATCCCAGCCGGCGCCTCCCGCCAGTCCCGGCGGCCCTCGCCAGATGCTGATCCAATGGATGCCGGGCGAGGTCCGCTGTCGCGGCGCCATGGTATCGGGACAGGCGATCCGGCGACCCTGGAACATGCTGGGCTGGACCGTCGAGGCGGCACCGCGCAGCACGACGTTGCGCTTCGCCATCGACGAGCGCGGCAGGCCCGTCTCGATCAGCCGCGACGGTCCGGACTATCTGCCGTTCGGCGACGACATCCTGCCCGCGATGGCCGCCAGCCGCTTTCCGGCGGGCAAGCCGCACGAGGGGTGCGGCGTGACCTTCACCATGCAGGCCGTGCCGCTGGACCAGGCGGCGGCCCCCGAGCTGATGTCCTATACGATCAATCCCCTTTCCGGCCGCCTGCCCGAAGAGGGCTGGAAGCCGATCCGGGCGAGCGGCGGCCCCTGTCTCGACACGCCGCTCCCCCGCGCCCTGATCCGCCACATCCCCGACTTCGTCAAAATCCCCGCGACGCCGGGGGTGCGCGACTGGAGCATGATCCGCTATGACCTGAATGCGGCGGGCAAGCCGGTCCATGCCGCCATCCTGACCGGCACCGGCAACGCCGCGCTGAACGCCGCCGGGCTGACCGCCATGCGGGCGTCGCGCTTTACCAGGGGCGCGAGGACAGGGTGTCTCGCCCCCTATTGGCGCGAGGCCGGGACGTTGCCCGCCCCCGACATGCCCGAGGCGATCCGCGCGACCAGAGTGGCCGACGGCAATTGCCCCGACGAGCATGGCTGGGCCACCCCGCCGCAGCTGCGCTTTCCCGAACCCTATCGACGGCGCCGGATCGAAGGCTGGGCGGTCATCCGCTACGATGTCGCGCCCTGGGGCGAACTCGGCAATTTGACCGTGATCGCCAGCGAGCCGACCGCCGATTTCGGGCGACAAGCGATCACCGTCCTGCGCAGCGCGCGCCTGCCCGCGCAGAGGCAGGGCTATGTCGGCTGTGTCGACCGGGTACGATTCGACATGGGGCCACAGACCGATCCCGGCCTGTCGGGGTCGGAGGGCGCACCGCCAGCCTGACGCGCTTTCCCCATGAAAAAGGGCCGGGAAACGCGCAAGCGTCCCGGCCCCGATCCTTTTGGGGAAACCCCTTACTTGGTCGCGGCGCGCGCGTCCTGGCCGTCACCCTCGGGCGCCGCCACGATGTCGCGGGTGGTCGCACCCTTGTCGACGACGTTCGTGCCGGGATCGCCGACCGAGGAGCGGATGCCCGCATCGGCGCTGTCGCCGCCAGCATTCTGGACGAGGCCATATTCGGACTGGCTGCGTGCCGCCTGGCCGCCGAACAGCGCGTCGAGCGTCTGCTGCTGGTTGCTACGCGCCTGGACGGGCGCAGCGCCCGGCTGGGGCGGGACCAGCGCGAAATCGGGCGGGATAATCAGCGAGGGCTGACGCGCGACGGCGAACTCGTCGGGACGCGCCCGATCCAGGCCGCGCCCGGCCCCACATCCCGTCAGCAACGCGGCGCAGGACAGACCTGCGATGACGGGCACCAACTTACGCATTGCTCTTCTCCACGGGAGCAGGCCGATCGCGCACGAGAAGCGCGCGCGCCAGCAGAACCAGAACGCCTATCGTAATCGCTGCATCGGCGACATTGAAGACCAAAAAGGGCCGCCACTCGCCGAAGTGCAGATCGGCGAAATCGACGACATAACCGAACCGCACCCGGTCCAGGATATTGCCCAGCGCCCCGCCCAGCACGCAGCCGAGCGCGATCTGGTCGACCGGGTTGCGCTCGCGCGTCATCCAATAACCGACCGCCAGCGCGATCGCCCCGGTCATCGCGACCAGCGCCCAGCGCGAGGCGTTGCTGTCGGCGGTCAGCAACCCCAGCGAAATGCCGAAATTGGGGACGAAGCGCAGGTTGAAGATCGGCGCGATCTCGCGCACGTCGCCGAGCGACCGCAGGCCCATCGGCCCGGTGATCGCCCATTTGATGACCTGATCGAGCAGGAACAGCGCGACCGCCGTCACCAGCCCCAGCCGGGGGAACTTAGCCATGTGCGACCACCTCGGCACAACGTCCGCACAGCTCGCCGTCCACCGCCACATCGGGCAGATGCCGCCAGCAGCGACCGCATTTGTGCTTCGTGGTGCGCGTCACCGTCACCGCATCGGCCAGCGCCACATCGGCGACGATGAACGCCTCGGCCAGCGCATGCGGCTCGAGCGGCAGCGACGGCACCGTCACCTCGGCCTCGTTGGACGAGCGCACGGTCTTTTCGCGGCGCAGCGGCTCGATCGCCTCGGTCACCTGCGCGCGCAGCCCGCGGATCTCGGCCCAGCGCGCCATCAGCGCCTCGTCCTCGCCCAGCTGCGGCAGCACCGGCCATTCGAGCAGGTGGACCGAACCGTCTTCCGACGGGAAGCGCGACTGCCACACTTCCTCGGCGGTGAAGCACAGGATCGGCGCGGCATAGCGGACCAGTGCATGGAACAGGATGTCGAGCACGGTGCGATAGCTGCGCCGCTTGGGATCGGTCGCGGCGTCGCAATAGAGCGAGTCCTTGCGGATATCGAAGAAGAAGGCCGACAGGTCCTCATTCGCGAAATCGGTCAGCGCGCGCAGGTAACGGTTGAACTCATAAGCGTCCGCCGCCCGGCGCAGCTCGGTATCGAGCGCGGTCAGGCGGGCCAGGACGTAACGCTCCAGCTCGGGCATCGCGTCGAACGAGATGCGCTCTTCCTCGCTGAACCCGTCGAGCGCGCCCAGCATGTAGCGGAAGGTGTTGCGCAGCTTGCGATAGCTGTCCGAGGCGGTGGCGAGCACCTCCTTGCCGATACGCACATCCTCGAAATAATCGGTCGAGGCGGTCCAGATGCGCAGGATGTCGGCGCCCGACTCGCCGATGATCTTCAGCGGATCGACGACGTTGCCCAGCGACTTGGACATTTTGCGTCCCTGCCCGTCGAGCGCGAAGCCATGGGTCAGCACCGCGTCATAGGGTGCGCGCCCACGCGTGCCGCACGACTCCAGCAGCGACGACTGGAACCAGCCACGATGCTGGTCCGACCCTTCGAGATACAGGTTCGCGCGCGTGCCCTCGCCGTACCGCGCCTCGATCACGAAGGCATGGGTCGAGCCCGAGTCGAACCACACGTCGAGAATGTCGTTGACCGGCTCGAAATCGGCGAGGTCGTAATCGGCGCCGAGCAGCGCCTGGTGGTCGGCGGTGAACCACGCATCCGCCCCGCCTTCGCGGAAGGCGTCGAGGATACGCGCATTGACCGCCTTGTCAGCCAGATACTCGCCGGTCTGGCGGTTCACATAGAGCGCGATCGGCACGCCCCAGGCGCGCTGGCGGCTGATGACCCAGTCGGGGCGCCCCTCGACCATCGAACGGATGCGGTTGCGGCTGCGCTCGGGCACCCAGCGGGTCCGCTCGATCGCGTCGAGCGCGGTCTGGCGCAGCGTCGCGCCATTGCCCAGCGGCACGGTGAGGAGCGGCGTCACGCCCGAGATCGGATCGACATTCGCCATGGCGAGCGTCGGATCGACCGGTGCCTCGGCGCGGTCCATCGGGATGAACCATTGCGGCGTGGCGCGGAAGATGACCTTGGCCTTCGAGCGCCAGCTATGCGGATAGCTGTGCTGGAAATCGTCCGACGCGGACAGCAGCGCGCCGACTTCGCGCAGGTCCGAACAGATCGGCCCATCGGCGGAGACGAACTTCTTGTTGATGACGCTGCCCTGGCCGCCCAGCCAGGCCCAGTCGGCGCGGTAGGTGCCGTCGCCCTGCACCGCGAAGACCGGATCGATCCCATGCGCCTTGCACAGCAGGAAGTCGTCCTCGCCGTGATCGGGGGCCATGTGGACCAGGCCCGTACCCGCGTCGGTGGTGACGAACGCGCCCGCCAGGAACGGACGCGGCCTGGCGAAGAAACCGCCCAGCGCGTGCATCGGGTGCTTGGCCGTCGCGCCTTCCAGCACCGGCCCCTTCACCAGACCGATAAAGCCCTTCATCGTGATGCCGGTGCGCTTGGTGAAGGCGGGCAGCAGCGGCTCGGCGACGAGGTAGCGGCGGCCATCGCATTCGAAATGCAGATAGTCGATCGCCTCGCCATAGCTCAGCGCCTGGTTGACCGGAATCGTCCAGGGGGTCGTCGTCCAGATGACCGCCAGTGCGCCGACCAGATCGGGATATTCGGGGCAGGATGCGACCTCGAACCCGACATCGATCTGGGTCGAGACGATGTCCTCATATTCGACCTCGGCCTCGGCCAGCGCGGTCTTTTCGACCGGCGACCACATGACCGGCTTGGCGCCGCGATAGAGCTGGCCCGATTCGGCGAACTTCAACAGCTCGCCCGCGATCACCGCCTCGGCGTCATAGGTCATGGTCAGATAGGGGTTCGCCCAGTCGCCCATGATGCCCAACCGCTCGAACTGCGCCTTTTGCGTGCCGACCCAGGTATCGGCATAGGCGCGGCACTCGGCGCGGAACTGCGCGACGGGCACCTCGTCCTTGTTCAGCTTCTTGGCGCGATACGCCTCTTCGACCTTCCATTCGATCGGCAGGCCGTGACAGTCCCAGCCGGGGACATAAGGCGCGTCCTTGCCCAACAGGGTCTGCGACCGGACGATGATGTCCTTCAGCACCTTGTTGAGCGCATGGCCCATATGGATGTCGCCATTCGCATAAGGCGGGCCGTCATGCAGGATGAACCGCTCGCGCCCGGCCCGCTCGCGGCGGAGGCGGTCGTACAGCCCCATCTTGGCCCAGCGATCCAGAATCGCCGGTTCCTTGGCGGCAAGCCCCGCCTTCATGGGGAAATCGGTCTTCGGCAGGAAGACGGTGTCGCGATAATCGGGCGCGTCGGTCATAGGGGACACGCCCTTAACGACTTTAGGTTAACACGTCATGCCGGATTATGCACGGGCGAGAATGTCGCGCGCGCGGGCGCAATCGCCGTCCATCTGCGCGATCAGCGCGTCGAGCGTGTCGAACTTGGCCTCGGGCCGCAGATACTCGATCAGCGCGACCGACAGCGTCCGCCCGTACAGATCGCCCGCAAAGTCGAAGAAATGCGGCTCCAGCAATTCCTTGGGCGGGTCGAAGCTGGGCCGGATGCCCAGATTGGCCGCGCCGTCCAACACCCGCCCGTCGTCCAGCGTCCCGCGCACCGCATAGATGCCGTAAGCCGGGCGCAGATAATGGCTCATGTCGAGATTGGCGGTGGGATAGCCGATGGTGCGGCCCAGCTTGTCGCCATGCTGGACCACGCCCTCTATCGCGAACGGCCGGGTCAGCAGCCGGGCCGCCTCGCGCGGGTTTCCGGCGATCAGCGCGGCGCGGATCCGGCTCGACGAGACCGGCTCGCCGTCCAGCGTCACCGGCGCGACCGTCTCGGCCGAGAAGCCCTGCCGCCGCCCCCATTCACGCAGGGTCGCGACCGTGCCGCTGCGCCCCCGGCCGAAGGTGAAGTCCTCGCCGGTCACGACGCCGCCGACCCGCAGCGCGCCCAGCAGCCGCTGCTCGACGAATTCCTGCGCGCTCAGCGCCGCCAGCGCGGTGTCGAAGCCGAACACGACCATCGCATCCACCCCGGCCTCGGCGAACAACCGCTCGCGCTGGTCGAGCGTGGTCAGGCGGAACGGCGCGGCGTCGGGCTTGAACAGGCGAATCGGATGCGGATCGAAGGTCGCGACCAGCGCCGGACGCCCCTCGGCGCGGGCACGCGAAACGGCGGCCCCGACCACCGCCTGGTGGCCGAGATGGAATCCGTCGAAATTGCCCAGCGCGACGATCCCGCCGGCCAGATGGGCCGGAACGGGGCTCACGCCATCAAGACGCTGCATGGGCGCGCGCTATAACAGGCCCGCGCGAATTGGCTAGGCGCGCGACACGACGCGATTGCCCTGCCCCGCGCTGGCCACCGCGCGAAAGACCTCGGCCCGGTCGAGCACCTCCGGCAGCTCCGCGCCCTGCCCCATGGCGACGCCCGCCGACAGGGTGACGACCCCGATCGGCTCGCCCGATCCGCGCAGCCGCAGCGTGCGCGCCAGCATCGCTCCGCGCGCCTCCTCCATCATCATCGCCAGATGCGACAGCGGGCGGCCGCGCAACAGCAGGACGAACAGATTGTCCTGCCAGCGGATGATGTCGGCACCGACACAGCTCTGGCGCAGCGTCGCGACGAAGGCGCGCACGACATTGTCCGCCACCGACCGGCCATATCGCGCCTCGATCGCGTCCAGATCGTCCAGCCCGCAGCTCGCCAGGACATAGCCATGCGCAAGGTCGGGCAGCTCCGCGATCATCTGGCGGGCGCCGGTCGGGGTCATCACGCCGGTCAGCGGGTCGACATCCTCGTTGCGCGGCACCGTGTCGATCCGGTCGCGCAGCGCCGCGATATGGCCCGACAGCTCGGCCAGCTCGCGCTCGGTCTTCGCGATCCGCGCGATCAACTGTTCGAGCAGGCCGGCCACGTCGCCCGCGCTCCTCGCCTCCGCATCCCGGTCCACGCCGGACAGCGCGGCCATGTCGCTGGTGAAGTCGCGGGTGATCTGCCGCGCGTCGGTGGTCAGCGACTCGAGCCGTTCGGCCTGGACGCCCAGGTCGCGTTGCCAGGCCTCATGGCTGTGCCCCGCCTCCTCATGCACGCGCAGCAGCGGGCGGAGCGAATCGACATCGTCGGGCGTGAGGCGGACGCCGCCATCGGTCCGCCGCGCGACTTCGCGGCCCAGCACGCTGCCGGGATGGCGCAGGGCGTGAAGCGCCACCGCATGGCTGTCGGGCGTATGCGCCAGCCGGTGCGCTTCCAGGAACAGCATGGCCTCCCGCTCGGCATCCCATCGTTCCTCCGCCTGCCGCTGCGCTTCCCAGATCATGCGATCTTGCCCGTCCGATAGGATCATCGCGCCTCATGATCGACGCGCCTGCCCGTCATAGAAGGCTTTGTCGCGCTTGCCGATGCCCATCGCGCAACGGACAGCGGAAATCCCGGTCAGCCGATCATCACCTCACCAGTGAGACAAAGGCATAAGCGGGACGCCCCTCTTCGGCCGGATGGGTCTCGCGCCGGGTCTCATACCATCCGGTAAAGGCCGGGACCACCGCATCGCCCTCGGGCTCGGCGTCGATCTCGGTCAGTTCGATCCGGTCGGCGCGGGGCAGGAAGAGCGCGAAGATCTCCGCGCCGCCGATCACCGCAACATCGCCCGATCCCGCCACCGCCAAGGCGGACTCGACGTCATGCGCGACCTCGGCCCCCTCGGCGCTCCAGTGCGGATCGCGGGTCAGGACGATGTGCCGCCGTCCGGGCAAGGGCGCCGGAAAGCTCTCGAAGGTCTTGCGGCCCATGATCATCGGCTTGCCGATGGTCTGCGCCTTGAAATGCTTCAGGTCGGCGGGGAGGTGCCAGGGGAGCTGGCCGTCGCGCCCGATCACGCCGTTGCGCGCCCGCGCCAGCACGAAGACGATCATATCGCCACCGCCGCCTTGATATGCGGCTGTGCGACATAATCGTGCAGGACGAAATCCTCGGGCTCATAGCCGTCGATCGCATCGGGTTTGCGCACGATCTCCAGCCGGGGCAGCGCGCCGGGCTCGCGGCCCAGCTGGGTGCGTGCCTGGTCGAGATGGTTCAGGTACAGATGGCAGTCGCCGCCGGTCCAGATGAACTCGCCCACCTCCAGATCGCATTGCTGCGCCAGCATATGGGTCAGGAGGGCATAGGAGGCGATATTGAACGGAACGCCCAGGAAGATGTCGGCCGAGCGCTGATAGAGTTGCAGCGACAGCCGCCCGTTCGCGACATGCGTCTGGAACAGGCAATGGCAGGGCGCCAGCGCCATGGCGTGCAGGTCGCCGGGGTTCCAGGCGGACACGATCTGGCGACGCGAGGCGGGCTGGGTACGGATCTGTTCCACCAGCTCGGCGATCTGGTCGATGTGGCGGCCGTCCGCCGTCGCCCAGTCGCGCCACTGCTTGCCATAGACGGGGCCGAGATCGCCCTGCGCATCGGCCCATTCGTCCCAGATGCTGACCTTCCGCTCCTGAAGCCAGCGGACATTGGTGTCGCCGCGCAGGAACCACAAAAGCTCGACGATGATCGAGCGCAGGTGGAGCTTCTTGGTGGTCAGGGCGGGAAAGCCCTGGGCCAGATCGAATCGCATCTGATGGCCGAACACCGACAGGGTGCCGGTACCGGTCCGGTCCATCTGTTGCACGCCGTGGGTCAGAACCCGGTCCATGAGGTCGAGATATTGCCGCATGGCCCGGGCCTAGCGCCGCGCACGCCCCGCGCCAAGCGCGACCGGATCGGTGCGGGCTGAAGATGCTTTCGACGCCGGGGTGAAGCAGGTCCGGGAATGCCCGCCCTTCTCCGCCCTCCCTTGCGAATCCGCACGCGACAGGATGCGTGTCGGCTGTTCGCCGGGCTGGACCGGACCGGCGGTGAGGCGCTGGGGATCGCCTTTCTGGGTTCGGAACGGACCTTGTTGGGATTGCGCCATGTCGCGGGTCATGCCGATTCGGTCGGCGTCCCCCTGGCGCGGGTGGCGCGCGACGCGATCCTGCTGGCGGCAAAGGCGGTGGTGATGGCGCACAACCATCCGGACGGCGATCCCCGCCCCAGCGCCGCCGACCTGACGCTGACCCGGCGGCTGGCGCAGGGGCTGGCGGCGCTGGACGTGATGCTGCTCGACCATCTGATCCTGTCGCGGGGCGCGGTGGTCAGCCTGCGCGATCAGGGGATGTTATGAAGGCCGATCGGCGCCGCGATCCGTTCAGAAGGAGAATCGCACGCGCCCGACCAGCCGGTCGCCCGAATGCCGCGCATCGGCCAGCGGGAAGGCCGATGCCGCCCGTTCCGACACGTCGGTGCCGACATAATCCAGCCCCAGCGTCACCGGCCCCGCAACATGCTCCACGCCGATCCGCCAGTCGCTATAGTCGCCGCCGGGCCGCAACCGGGCGGCGCGCGCGGCATTGTCGGTCTGGCCGGTCGAATGGCCGACCCCGGCCAGCACGGTCCAGGGCGTGCCCGGCACACCCGCCTGCGCACCCGCATGGAGATAGAGATTGTCGCCGCCGATCGCGTCCTGCGACGGGGCGTAATCCGCACCGGCGTCCAGCTGGACCGGCCCCAGCGTATAGGATGCGCCGCCGCCCAGTTCGACATAATCGGCGTCGAAGCCCGCGCCGCCGAACAGGTGCCCCGTCACCCGGCCGCGCAGCGTCACCGGCCCGACCAGCGTGCTGGCGCCGAGCGTCAGGTCGCCGACCAGGCCCGCGCCGCCATGACGGTCCGATTCGCGCAACGCCACGATCCGGCCGCTCGCCTCCAGCGCGCCACGGGTCGCGAAGATGTCGGCGGAGGGCGACACCCGCCCCCCGCTCCAGCTCAGGCCACGGCGATTCTCGTCGCTGTCCAGCTCGACCCCGATGGCGGGGCGATCCTGCGCGGTGGCGGGATGCGCCGCGACGATCGGGGCGAGCATCGACGCCGCCGCCCACAGGGCCTTGTGCGTCATGGTCATCCGGCGCGCGTCTCGGCATGGAGACGATCCATCTCGGCGCGCAGCGTGGGATGATCCTCCTGCGCCACCGCCTGGACATGATCGCGCACCGCGTCCTGGCGCTGCGCCACCTCGCGCGCGATCGCCGCGCGCTGGGTGCTGCACCAGCCCGGACGGCTGCCCTCGATCACGCCGTCGCGCGCCGCGCTGCGGCTCAGGGTCGTGCCGGTGGTCGCCCGCGCCTCGCGATGGACGGTCACATTGGCGCTCCACAGGCACCGCAGCGTCGAGGGGCGGCCGCCGGTGGCGACCGCGCCGATCTGTTTATGGGTCACGCCGACATCGGCGCTGTAACGGACCGCGACCGGCCCGGAATGATGGTCCAGCTGCATCCGGTGCTCGATCGCTCCATCGGATGCGGCGGCGGTGCCGAGCACCAGCCCGGCGATCAACAACATGGTCATGGTCTTCTCCTTGGCGTGCCCCGGCCCATGCTGGCCGGTGGCGTATCGGCCCCGTGCGGGACCGATGACCGATCAATACATGACAAATATGTCATGTTCCAAGTCTGTCGGCGCAATGATGACGTAAGGGTCCCGGCTCAGTTGCCCGGCATCCGACAGGGCCGGATCGTGTCGGGTTCGGGGCGCGGCCCGGTCGCGCGGAAAGTGGCCAGATAACCACCCGCCGAGGGCATGTTCTCGATCGAGACCTGGGTGAAGCCGACCGCCTCGAACTCGCATTTCAACAGTTCGGGCGGGGTGCCGTGCGCGCGGGTGCGACGATTGGCGTCGACCACCACGACCAGCCCGTCGGGCTTCAGCGCGGGGAACAGCCGCCAGAGAAACTCATAGGGCTGGTCGATCTCATGATACATATGGACCATCAGCACCCGGTCGAAGCTGTTCGGCGGCAGCTTGGGATCGGCGGGCTCGCCCAGCCGGACGCTGACATTGTCCAGCCGCTCGCGCGCGACGCGGTCGGCCAGCCGGTCGCGCCAGGCCGCGACGATGTCCTCGGCCAGCACCCGCCCCTGCTTGCCGACGCGCTGCGCCAGGCGGACGGTGTAATAGCCCTCGCCCGCGCCGATATCGGCGACGGTCATGCCGGGGCGGATCTTGGCGCGGTCCATCACCTGGTCCGCCTCGCGCAGCCGGTCCCGCGCGTCCTCGCTCGACCAGCGCGCCGACACCACGTCGGCGACCGGGCGGTCCGCCGCCGGAAAGGGTCCGGGCTTGTCCTCGTCGCGCTGGATCAGCGGCTTGGAGCCGTCGCACGCCGCCACCGCGCCCCCCAGCGCGATGACGAGTGCCGCCGCCAGGATCGATCCCGCCCCCTGGATACGCATCTTAGTCGACATCCTCCACCGCGACCGCCTCGCCGGTCACGCGCTGCGACAGCGCCGCCGCCATGAACGAGTCGAGATCGCCGTCCAGCACGTCGCCGGGCGCGGTCGAGGTGACGCCGGTCCGCAGATCCTTCACCAGCTGATAGGGCTGGAGGACATAGGAGCGGATCTGGTGGCCCCAGCCGATATCGGTCTTGGTCGCGTTCTGCGCATTGGCCGCCGCCTCGCGCTCGGCCAGTTCGCGCTCGTACAGGCGGGCGCGGAGCTGGTTATAGGCCTCGGCCTTGTTCTTGTGCTGCGACCGCTGGTTCTGGCACTGCACCACGATGCCGGTCGGCAAGTGGGTGATGCGGACCGCCGAGTCGGTGGTGTTGATGTGCTGACCACCCGCGCCCGACGCGCGGTAGGTGTCGATGCGCAGCTCGCTCTCGTTGATCTCGACCTCGATATTGTCGTCGATCACCGGATAGACCCAGACGCTCGAAAAGCTGGTGTGGCGGCGCGCGGCGGAGTCGTACGGGCTGATCCGCACCAGCCGGTGCACGCCCGACTCGGTCTTGGCATAGCCATAGGCATTCTCGCCCTTGACCAGCAGCGTCGCCGACTTGATCCCGGCCTGCTCGCCCGCATGGAAGTCGATCAGCTCGACCTTCATGCCGTGCCGCTCGGCCCAGCGCGTATACATGCGCTGGAGCATCCCGGCCCAGTCCTGGCTCTCGGTGCCGCCCGCGCCCGCGTTGATTTCCAGATACGTGTCGTTGGCGTCCGCCTCGCCGGCCAGCAGCGCCTTGACCTTGTCGGCCTCGGCGCGCTTGGCGAGTTCGCCCAGGCTGGTGACGGCTTCCTTCTCCAGTTCCTCGTCGCCCTCCATCTCGGCCAGCTCGATCAGCTCGACCGTGCCCGACAGCTCGTTCTCGATGGCGCGGGTGGCGGTGATCGCCTCGTCCAGGCGACGACGCTCGCGCATCACGGCCTGGGCCTGCTTGGGGTCGTTCCACAGCGCCTGATCCTCGACGCGCGCGTTCAGCTCGTCCAGGCGGCGCAGCGCGCGGTCCCAGTCGAGGAAGCGGCGCAGCAGCTCCAGGGCATCCTTGATCGTGTCGACATGAGCCTGCGCTTCAGCGCGCATGAAAATTCTCCGAATCGGTCGTGCGGCCGTCCGAACGGGGACGGCAAAACGAATATGGGAAGCGGGCTAGTAGATTCCGCCTTCTCTTTGCAAGAAATCGCTGTCGCGGGGCGCCGCCGGGGTGGCGGGGCCGGTCGGCGTCGCGGGGGCCTCGGTCGCGGGCCCTGCGCGGCGGGCGCGACGGCGCGGCTCGCTCTCGGGCTTGAACGCCTCCCAGATCACCGCGGGCTTGGGATCGTCGCCGGTCGGGAAGGTGCCATAGACAGGCCGTCCGCTCGCCCGGTCGATCCGCACCATGCGGATGCCCGGCGGCGCGCGGAAGGGCAGCTTGTCCAGCCCCTCATAGGCCTTTTCGGCGAATTCGCGGAAGATCGGCACCGCGACCGTCCCGCCCTGCGCATAGCCGCCCAGCGAACGCGGATGGTCATAGCCGATATAGAGGCCACCGACGAATTGCGGCGTGCCGCCAACGAACCACACATCGGTCGGGCCGTTATTGGTGCCGGTCTTGCCGAACATCGGACGGTCGAGGTCGCGCAAGCCGGTCGCGGTGCCGCGCTGGATCACGCCCTCGGTGATATGGACCATCTGATAGGCGGTCATCGCGTCCAGCACCTGCCGCTGGTGCGAAACCGGGCGCGGCATCGGCTTGCCGTCATAATCGGCCATGTTGCAGCGGTCGCAGGCGCGCCAATTCTCCGGCCAGATCACCTTGCCGTGCCGGTCCTGCACGAAGTCGATCAGCGAGGGATCGCCGCCGCGCCCGTTATTGGCAAGGATCGCATAGGCGTTGACCATCTGCCCCACCGTCGTCTCGCCCGCGCCCAGCGCATAGGCGAGATAGGGCGGGAAGTCGCCGATCCCCATCTGCTTGATGGTGGCGACGACGTTCTTCATGCCCACCGTCGCGGCGGTGCGCACCGTCATCAGGTTGCGCGACTGCTCGATGCCCCAGCGCATGGTGTGCGGCCCGGCGCCCGCCGAATTGCCGAAGTTGCGGAAGCATTTCGTGCCCAGATTGGCACCCTGGTCGACGCAGAACGGCCCGTCGACGATGATCGAGGCGGGCGTCATGCCATGGTCGAGCGCGGCGGAATAGACGATCGGCTTGATCGTCGAGCCCGGCTGGCGCTGGGCCTGGGTGGCGCGGTTGAACGCCTGGAGCCGGGCGTCGAAGCCGCCCTGCATCGCCAGCACGCGGCCGCTGGCGGGTTCCTCGACCACGAAGCCGCCCGAGATGCGCGGGACCGAGCGCAGGCCGAACACGCTGCCCTCCGGCGCGACCGCGACGATGTCGCCGACCTTCAGCGCGCTGAACGCGGTCGCGGCCGTCCCCCGGCGCGGCATCTGCGCCAGGCTGCGCGGCAGCGTGCCGGTGCGGCCGTTGGCGAAGCCGATCGTCGCCTCGCTGCCGCCCTTGCCGGTGACGATCCCGGCGCGCCAGTCGCGATAGTCGAGCGCGATATTGGTGTTGAGCAGCACCTGTTGCCAGTTGCTGTCGTCGATCTCCTCATGCCGGATCGGCCCGGACCAGCCGCGCCCGCCCTCGAACCGGACCAGCCCGTCGCGCAGCGCCTGGGTCGCCAGATCCTGGAGCCGGGTGTCGAGCGAGGTGCGCACCCACAGCCCACCGTCATAGACGCTGTGCGGCCCGCTCTTGGCGTTCTCGCCGAACTGCTTGATCAGCTGGCGCCGGACCTCCTCGACGAAATAGCCGCCGACCTGCGCATATTTGGGGGTGCGGCGCAGCACCGTACCCAGCGGCTCCGCCATCGCCGCGTCATATTGCGCGCGGGTGATGAAATTGTTGCGCAGCATCTCGCCCAGCACATAGCCGCGCCGCTCCAGCGCGCGGTCGGGATGGCGGATGGGATCGTAATTGGACGGCCCCTTGGGCAGCACCGCCAGATAGGCCATCTGGCCGAGCGTCAGCTCGTTCAGTTCCTTGTCGAAATAGGCATGCGACGCCGCCTCGACGCCAAAGGCGTTCCGCCCCAGCGCGATCTGGTTGAGATACAGCTCCAGGATCTGCGGCTTGGTCAGCGCATTCTCGATCTTGTACGCCAGGATCGCCTCGCGCACCTTGCGCGTCGGGGAATAGGCGTTGCCGATCAGCAGGTTCTTGGCGACCTGCTGGGTGATGGTCGAACCGCCGCGCGCGCGTCGCCCGGTGCCCCATTTCTGCGCATAGTCGAGCACCGCGCCCGCCAGACCCGGATAGTCGACGCCGCCATGTTCGAAGAAGGTCTTGTCCTCCGCCGCCAGGAACGCGCGCACGAGCAGCGGCGGATATTCGTTATAGGACAGCTCGACCCGGCGTTCGCGCGCATAGGACTGGATCGGGGTGCCGTCGATACCGCGGACATGGGTGGGCAGCGGCGGCTCATAGGCCTTGAGCGCATCGACCGAGGGCAGGTCGCGCATGAACAGGAACCAGAACAGGCCCGCGCCGATCACGGCCAGCAGGGCGAGCGCGGCCGACAGCCTAACCCACCAGCGGCGCCATGGCGGGCGACGCGGCGTTTCGGGGGCTTCGGACGGATGGGAGAAGGTGACGGCCATGATTTTGCGACGGTCCGTGTAGCAGGTTCGCTCCGGCTTGCCACCTGCCAGCCGTCACGCCCGCGTCAGGCGGCGGGCGGCTCGTCGCGATCCGGGCCGAGGGCGGGGTCGGGACCGGCCGAGGGCATATGGCGCGCACCGACATGCGCCTGCCCCCGCGCCGCCGCCAGCCGCTCCTGCCGGTGCCGCTCGGCATAGGCGGCCAGCCGCTCGGGGTCGCGGGTGCCGTGACAGGCGGGGCAGCTGACCCCCTCGACATAGAGCGGCGACGATCGATCCTCGGGGCTGACCGGCATCCGGCAGCCATGGCATAGCGCATGCGAGCCCTGTGCCAGTCCATGCCCCACCGCCACGCGCGCATCGAAGACGAAGCATTCGCCCTGCCAGCGGCTCTCCTCCTCGGGCATCGTCTCCAGATATTTCAGGATGCCGCCGTCCAGGTGGAAGACATCCTCCACCCCTTCGGCCTTGAGGAAGGCGGTCGCCTTTTCGCAGCGTATCCCGCCGGTGCAGAACATCGCGACCCGGCTCTTGCCCGCCATCAGTTCGTCACGGTGATCGCGGAACCAGGCGGGAAAGTCGCGGAAGCTCTTCGTCTTCGGGTCGACCGCGCCGTCGAAGCTGCCGATCGCGACCTCGTAATCGTTGCGCGTGTCGATCAGCACGGTCTGCGGATCGGCGATCAGCGCGTTCCATTCCGCCCCCGCGACATAGGTCCCGACCTCGCGGGTCGGGTCGATGCCGTCCACGCCCATCGACACGATCTCGCGCTTCAGCCGCACCTTCATCCGATGGAACGGCATCGTCTCGGCGGTCGAGTCCTTATAGTCCAGATCGGCGCAGCCGGGCAGCGTGCGGATATGGTCCAGCACCGCCGCGATCCCGTCATGGCTGCCCGCAATGGTGCCGTTGATCCCCTCGGCCGCCAGCAGCAGCGTGCCGCGAATCCCGTTCGCCTCCGCAACGGCGAGCAGCGGTTCGCGCAGCGCGGCGGGGTCGGGGAAAGGGGCGAAACGGTAAAGGGCACAGACGCGGATCATCGCCCGCCCCTTACGCCGATCCGGCGATGGGGGCCAGACATGGCGCCCCGCGGCATCACGCCCGCACGGGCAGCGACGCCTCCGCCAGCCACGCCACGGCCTCGTCATGGCTGAGGAAGGTCCGGCAATTGGGGCCGACCAGATAGCGCTCGGTCTGCAACTTGGCGAGACTGGACCCCGCGACCGCCGCGATCGGGGCGGAGGTCAGCTTCAGCGCCTTGGGCATCATCGCCGCGAGCGCGTCGATCACCGGCAGCGGCTGGATGGGCGCCTTGCGCAGATCGGCCAGCGTGCAGAACGTCCCGTGCCGGATCCGGATCGCGGTCCCGCGCGCCAGCAGATCGGCCGAGAACATCGTCGTCACCGCCAGCGACCAGAAGCCGTTGGTCGTGATGTGCAGAATCCGGGCGCGCTCGTCGAACGCGATGTCGTAATAGTCCTTCATCGGTCGCGCCCGTTACGCCACGCGCCGCATCGCCAGCGTGCGGAGCGCGGGCAGGATGACCGCTTTCTCGAGCACCAGGCGCGTCTCGACCAGACGAACGATTTGCGCCGAAGCTACCTTATAGCCCGGCCAATCCGCCTGCACCGCCGCCGTCGACCACTGGGCGATATGTCCGCTCGACAGCCGCCGCTTGACGGCGAGGTCCCTGTCGAGTTCCGCGATGCGGGCCGCGAAGGCATCGCCCTGGCCGCGCAGGATCAGCGGATAGATTTCCGTCTGGAGGAATTTGGCGCGCGCGGTGCTGGCGGAAAGCAGGCCGTGCCGGGCGGCGCACAGCGCGGCCAGGTCCAGCACCGGCGACGCGCAGGCGCGGCGATACAGGGCCAGCTGCTCCGTCGTGCGCCGATACTGCCCCTCAAGCTGTTCTACATATTCGGTCATTGGAAAATGACCCTAACCGCAAAAGTTTAACGAGTGTTGCCGGACGGGTTCGCCCCGATCTACGGCGGGCTCAGCGCGACGCCATCCGCCGCGCGAAATGCACCTCGACCGCCTGGAGCACGGCCTGCGCGATCCGCTTCTGCCCGTCCTTGCTGGCCAGGAAAGCCGCATCCTGCATGTTCGAGATATAGCCCGTCTCGAACAGGATCGAGGGCATGTCGGGCGCCTTGAGCACCATCAGCGAGGCCATGCGGTGGAAGACCGGCTTGACCGGGATCAGCGGCTGCGCCTCGCGGCCCAGCAGGCGTGCGAAGCTGGCCGAGGCGTTCATCGTCTCGCGCTGGGTCAGGTCGATCAGGATCGAGGATACGTCGCTGTTCCCGCCCAGATCGACGCCCGCGATCACGTCCGCCTTGTTCTCGCGCGCCGCCAGCCGCGCGGCCTCCTTGTCGGAGGCGACGTCGGACAGGGTATAGGCGGTGGCCCCGCGCGCCTCGCCCGCGCCCGCGCTGTCGCAATGGATAGAGATGAACAGGTCGGCATGCAGCCGCCGCGCGATATTATAGCGTTCGCGGTGCAGGATATAGCGGTCGTCCTCGCGGGTCAGCGCCGCGCGCACGCGGCCCGATGCCACCAGCGTATCGCGAATCGCCTTGGCGATGGCGAGCGTCACATCCTTTTCGCGCAGGCCCGTCTGCGGATTGATCGCGCCGGGATCGACCCCGCCATGGCCCGCATCGATCACCACCAGCGGGCGGTCGTCGGCGCCCTTGACCCGTGGCAGCGGCAAAGTGCGCGTCGCCGCCGGGACCGGCACCGACAGCGCATAGGTGGGCTTGCGCTGGAAATGGAAGGGAAAGAAGTCGAGCGCGCCGGCGAAGCTCGCCTGGGTATAGCCCTGGCGCACCGGCTTCAGGGTCAGCGACAATTGCCGCCCGTCATCGTCGAAGCCGCCGTCGAAGATCGTCGCATTCTCCGCCAGGTCGAAATCCAGGCGGGTGACGTCGGGCTTGATTCGCCGCTGGGTCAGGCCGCGCACCACCCCTTCGCGCACCGCCAGTGCATTGGGCGAGGCGCCGGTCACGTCGATCGACACGCGCCGCGGCTCGTCCAGCATGACGCTGCGTGCGCGTTTGACGGGTGTATCGAACCGGATGATCACCTGCGCGCCGCGCACCACGACCTTGCGAATCGTGGCGGCCCACGCACCCGCCGGCGCGAACACCCCCATCAGAAAAGCGATCAGCATCAACACGACGCGGCGTACATGCCGCGCCCGCCGGCCGCTGGTCCAGCGAAAAGCCATCACCCCAAAACCCTTTTCGGCGATCGGTCGATCGACATTCGGGGGTAACGCCGCGCAGCTGTATCCAGCCTTTCCACGCATGGTTAACCGGCAATTCGGCATTTTCTGGCCGGGAGAATCGGCAGTTTTCCGCCTGTTGCGCAAACGTTCCGATGATGCTAGCAATCCGGTGGACCCCGACCCCGATCACCTCTCCCACGATCGGGGCGGGGCCATCCATCAAGGGCCGGGAACGCGAAGGCTTTCGCGCCAGGGCCAACCAGGTTGACGCTCGCATGACGCATATGATCCACCCCGCAGTCCGACCGGCCCATGCCGGCGGGAACGCGGTGTCGTGGATCCGCACCGGCCCCGTTGCCGGCGCTGCGGCTGCGGCCGACACGCATTCCGTTTTTTCCAGCGGACCGGCGCCCCGCGCCGCCGCCCACCTTATTTACCGCGCGCGACGGCTGCCACCGGGCCCGACGCGCGCGTGGAGACTTCATAATGACCACGCGTATGCTGATCGACGCACGCCACCGGGAAGAAACCCGCGTGGCGGTCGTCAAGGGTAACCGGATCGAGGAATTCGACTTCGAGTCGGCCGAGCGCAAGCAGCTCAAGGGCAATATCTACCTCGCCAAGGTGACCCGCGTCGAACCGTCGCTGCAGGCGGCCTTCGTCGATTACGGTGGCAACCGTCACGGCTTCCTGGCCTTTTCGGAAATCCATCCCGATTATTACCAGATCCCCAAGGAAGATCGCGAAGCCCTGCTGCGCGAAGAGGCCGAGCATGCCGCCGAAGAGGCCGCGCTGCGCGCCGAACTCGACGCCGAGGATGATGAGGATCATGACGGCGAGGATCATGACGATCACGCCGACGACCATCACGACGACGAAGACGGTGAAGAGAATGGCGCCGCCCCGCGCGCCCGCAAGTCGACCGTCAATGACGACCAGGTCGAGGCGCTGCGCCAGCGTCGCCAGAATCTGCGCCGCCGCTACAAGATCCAGGACGTCATCCATCGCCGCCAGGTGCTGCTGGTCCAGATCGTCAAGGAAGAGCGCGGCAACAAGGGCGCGGCGCTGACCACCTATTTGTCGCTGGCAGGTCGTTACTGCGTGCTGATGCCCAACACGTCGCATGGCGGCGGCATCAGCCGGAAGATCTCGAACGCGGCCGACCGCAAGCGCCTGAAGACCATCATGGCCGACATGGCGCTGCCCTCGACCATGGGCTGTATCGTCCGCACCGCCGGGCTCCAGCGGACCAAGACCGAGATCAAGCGCGACTTCGACTATCTGGCGCGCCTGTGGGACGGCATTCGCGAAAAGACGCTGCATTCGTCGGCGCCCGCGCTGATCTATGGCGACAGCGACCTGATCAAGCGCGCGATCCGCGACATCTACAATCGCGAGATCGAGGAAGTGATCGTCGAGGGCGAGGAAGGCTATCGCCAGGCGAAGGACTTCATGCGCTTGCTAATGCCCGCCCATGCGCGCCGGGTGAAGCAATATGCCGACGCCGTACCGCTGTTCCAGCGCGCGCATGTCGAGGATCAGCTGGCCGCGATGTACAATCCGGTCGTCCAGCTGAAGTCGGGCGGCTATCTGGTCATCAACCCGACCGAGGCGCTGGTGTCGATCGACATCAACTCCGGCCGTTCGACCCGCGAGCATAATATCGAGCAGACCGCGACCGCGACCAACCTGGAAGCCGCGCAGGAAATCGCGCGCCAGCTGCGTCTGCGCGACATGGCGGGCCTCGTCGTCATCGACTTCATCGACATGGACAACAACTCTAATGTCCGGAAGGTCGAGAAGGCGATGAAGGAGGCGCTGAAGAACGATCGCGCCCGTATCCAGGTCGGCCGCATCTCGTCCTTCGGGCTGATGGAAATGAGCCGCCAGCGGCTGCGCACCGGCGTTCTGGAAGCGTCCACCCGTCCGTGCCCGCATTGCGAGGGCACCGGCCTGGTCCGCACCGCTTCGTCGTCGGGTCTGTCGGCGCTGCGTCTGATCGAGGACGAGGCCGCGCGCGGTCGCGGCTCGATCCTGACGCTGCGCGCCAGCCAGGAAGCCGCCATCTATGTGCTGAACCGCAAGCGCGCGGACATCGCCGAGATCGAGGATCGCTACGGCGTCACCGTCGAGATCATCCCGGACCGCGAGGAAGAGGGTGCGCGCATGACGGTCGAGGCCTCCGGCCCGCCGCCCGCCTATGCCCCCAAGATCGACACGCTCCTGCCCGTCGAGGAGGATGAGGACGATCTGATCGACGAGATCGAGGAGGAAGAAGAGGACGAGGTCGAGGAGGAGGCCACCGAAGCCGCCGCGCCGCGCGAACCCCGCGAGGAAGGCGAAGGCGGTCGCAAGCGTCGCCGTCGCCGTCGTGGTCGCCGCAACCGTGGCGAGGGCGAGCAGCGCGAAGGTGCCGAGGCGACCGAGGAAGCCGAATCCGATGAGGCCGAGGACGGCGAGGAGAACGCCGCCGAAGCCGTCGAGGCGACCGAGGCCGAGACCGAGTCCGGTGAACCGCGCGAAGGCGGCCGCCGCCGCCGGGGCCGTCGCGGCCGTCGCGGTGGCCGTCGCCAGGACGGCGGCGCGACCGAGGTTGCGGCCGACGCCGGTGCCGAAACGGTTGCCGAGGGCGATGACGACGCGGCCGAAACGCCGCTGACCATCGAGGAGCCGATCGAGGCGGGCGATGCCGCCCCCGTGACCACCCCGCTGGCGGTGGCCGAGGCCGAGGCGGAAACCGCGCCCAAGACCCGTCGTCGCCCGCGCGCCCGCAAGGCCGCGCCGGTGGTGAGCGAAACGGTCGAGGCGCCGGTGGTCGAAGAGGCTCCGGCGGCGGACGCCCCGGTCGCCGAGGTCGAGGCGGAAGCCCCCGCCAAGCCCAAGCGCACCCGCAAGAAGGCTGCCCCCAAGGCAGCCGCCGAGCCGGTCGCCGAGGAAGCCCCCGCCGCCGAGGCGGAAGCCCCGGCCAAGCCCAAGCGCACCCGCAAGAAGGCCGCCCCCAAGGCAGCCGCCGAGCCGGTCGCCGAGGAAGCTCCCGTCGAGGCCGAAGCCGTGACCGCCGAGGAACCGGCCCCGACCGCCGAGCCGGACGCCGCCACGGGCGAAACCCCGCGTCGCGGCTGGTGGCAGCGGACCTTCGGCGCCTGATCGCCGAACCCTGAACGCGAAGACGCCCTCCTTCCCCGGCGGAAGGAGGGCGTTTTTGTTGGGGGGTGGACGCTACGGTTCGGGCGCCACCCTCACCCTTCCGGCGCTCCGCGCCTCCCTCCCTCTCCCACCGGGAGAGGGAAGGGGCCCGCCCGCGTCAGCGGGTGGGAAGGGTGAGGGTAGCGCGACGACACCGGAAGCCATGCCGCCCCACCCTATCCCCGCGCCGCCGCCAGCCTGCGCGACGCGGCGCATAGCCCCATCCGGCCCGGATTCGGCGGAACCGCCGCCACCATGCCATTCGGCGGGTTCCGGAACCCCAACACATCGTAACGATGCGCGATCCCGCCGCGCTCGACCCAGACCAGCCACAGGTCGCGCACCCGATAGGCGCGCAGGAAGCGGACCCCCGGCGGCGCATCGCGGTGCGCGACGTCGGTGGCATGGAAGGGCTGGCCCGCCTCGGCCACGACACCACCGGCCGCCGCGGCCATCGCAGCGGCGACGGAGGCGGGCAAGTCGGCGATCCGCCGGATTTCCGCACCGCTGGCCCGAATCCGGCAGGGTGGCAGGCCCTGTCGCACCGTCACCGGCGCGGGTCGTTCGTCGATCGTCATCGCCACCATTCCGTCTCCCCTTTCGTTCGCCCGGCGTTCAGCCATGCGCTGCCAGAGGCTATCCATCGCACCCGCGCCTGCAAAGCCGGTTGTGCGCGGGGCCCGACCCGACGATAGAGGATATCATGAAGCGCCTGATCGCCGCCTTCGCCGCCACCGCCCTGCTCTGGGCCCAACCGGCCGCCGCGCAGTCGATCCTGCGCGATGCCGAGACCGAGACTCTGTTCGCCGACATGTCCGCGCCGCTGATCAAGGCGGCGGGGCTGTCGCCGCGCGACGTGAAGATCGTCCTGATCAACGACGATTCGATCAACGCCTTCGTGGCGGGCGGGCAGATCGTCTATGTCCATTCGGGGCTGATCCAGGCGGCGGACAATGTGAACGAGGTGCAGGGCGTCGTCGCGCACGAGCTGGGCCATATCGCCGACGGCCATGTCGTGCTGGGCGATGCCGCGATGAAGCCCGCCATGGGCATGTACCTGCTCTCGATGGTGCTGGGGCTGGCCGCGATGGCGGCGGGCGGCGGCGAGGCGGGCGCGGGGATCATGGCGGCGGGACAGCAGGCCGCGATGGGCAAGGTGCTGGCGTTCAGCCGCACGCAGGAATCCAGCGCCGACGCGGCGGGCGCGCGATACCTGACCACCGCCGGGATCACCGGCAAGGGGATGCTGAGCTTCTTCAAGAAGTTGCAGAACCAGCAATATCGGTACGGCTACACCAATATCGATCCCTTCGCGCAGACCCACCCGCTATCGGCCGACCGCATCCAGGCGCTCACCGCCGATCTCCAGGCCGCACCCGCCTGGAACAAGCCGGTCGATGCGAAATTGCAGGAACGCTTCCTGCGGGTGAAGGCCAAGCTGCTGGGCTATGTCGCCACGCCCGAGGCGACGCTGATCAAATATCCGGTCAGCGACCAGTCGGTCTATGCGCATTATGCGCGCGCCTATGCCTATCACAAGGCGGGATACCCTGACAAAGCCGAGGCGGAGGCCGCCGCGCTGATCGCGCGCGACCCGCACGATCCCTATTTCGAGGAAATCCAGGGCCAGATCCTGCTCGAATCGGGCAAGCCCGAAGAGGCGCTGGCCCCGCTTCGCGCCGCGACCATGGGGTCGGGGCAGAATGCGCTGATCGCCACGACCTTCGGCCATGCGCTGATCGCGACCGAGGACAAGCGCCATCTGGCCGAGGCGGTGAAGGTGCTGAAGGTCGCGGTGCAGCGCGACGACGACAATCCCTTTGCCTGGATCCAGCTCGGCACCGCCTATGAACAGCTGGGCGACGAGCCGCGCGCCGCGCTCGCCACCGCCGAGCGGGCCAGCATGATGGGCGACACCCGCACCGCCATCCAGAGCGCCCGCTATGCGATGGCCAATCTCACCCCCAATACGTCCGAATGGATTCGGGCGCAGGATATCGCAATGACCTCTGCCGACGCCGCCGCCAGTTCCAAGAAGAAGCGCCGCAAATGAGCATGAAGGCCTTGGCCGCCGTCGCGGTGATCGGCGGCCTGATCGGTGGCGGCGCCGCGATCGGCATCCAGCAACTGGCCGCGCCGCACGGCGCCTCGGGCGAGGCGGTGCGCGCCTATCTGCTCGACCATCCGGAGGTGATCCCGGAGGCGATGCAGCGGCTTCAGGACCGCGAACAGGGCAAGGCGGTGGCGGCGATCGGCGGCGACCTGACCAAGCCGTTCGGCAACGCCTATTCGGGCAACCCCAAGGGTGACGTCACGCTGGTCGAATTCTACGACTATAATTGCGGCTATTGCCGGGCCAGCCTGCCGCTGCTCAAGCGGTTGGTCGAGGCCGATCCGAAACTGCGCATCGTCTATCGCGAGCTGCCGATCCTGGCGCCGTCCAGCCGGGCGGCGGCGCGGATGAGCCTGCTCGCCGCGTCGCAGGGCAAGTTCCAGGCGTTCCACGACGCGCTCTATGCCGGAGGGCCGGTCAGCGACGCGACGATCGCGGCAGCGGCCAGGGCGGCCGGGGTCGACACGACCAAGCTCGCCGCCTTCCAGCCCCAGGCCGATGCCGAGATCGCGCGCAACATGGAGGCGGCGAGTCGCCTGGGCCTGAACGGCACGCCCAGCTGGATCGTCGGCAACCGCGTCCTGTCGGGCGCGCTGCCGATCGAACAATTGCAAAAGGCCATCGCCGACGCGCGAAACGGTTGATAAAGCGGCAGTCTTCCAACGGGGGCCAAATACGGGGGACTGCCGCATGACCGACCCGATCCTGTCCATCCAGGGGGTGACGAAGACCTATAAGAGCGGCGTCACCGCGCTGCATCCGGTCGACCTGACCATCCGGCGCGGCGAGATCTTCGCGCTGCTCGGCCCCAATGGCGCGGGCAAGACCACGCTGATCTCGATCGTCTGCGGCATCGTCACGCCATCTGCGGGTACGATCCGGGTCGACGGGCATGACGCGCTGCGCGATTACAAGGGCGCACGGCGGAAAGTCGGGTTGGTGCCGCAGGAATTGTCGGTCGACATGTTCGAGCGGGTCATCGACACGGTGAATTTCAGCCGGGGCCTGTTCGGCCGCGCGCCTAATCCTGCTTATGTCGAGCAGGTGCTCCGCGACCTGTCGCTCTGGGACAAGCGCCACGCCAAGCTGATGGAATTGTCGGGCGGCATGAAGCGCCGGGTGCTGATCGCAAAGGCGCTCGCCCACGAACCCGACCTGCTGTTCCTCGACGAACCCACCGCAGGCGTCGATGTCGAACTGCGCCGCGATATGTGGAAGCTGGTCCACCGCCTGCGGGAACGCGGCGTCACCATCATCCTGACCACCCATTATATCGAGGAGGCCGAGGAGATGGCCGACCGGGTGGGCGTGATCGCCAAGGGCCAGCTTCTTCTGGTCGAGGAAAAGGCCGAGATGATGAAGAAGCTCGGCAAGCGCGAGATGGTGCTGACGCTGGCCGAGCCGATGGCGGCGATCCCCGCCGCGCTGGCGGAATGGGAATTGACGCTGGAGGATGAAGGGCGCCGCCTTCGCTACATCTTCGACGCGCGCGCCGAGCATACCGGCATCCCCTCGCTCCTGCGAATGCTGGGCGAGATGGGGATCGGGTTTGTCGATCTGGAAACCTACAAATCCTCGCTGGAGGATATTTTCGTCGATCTGGTCGAGGGGGGGCGCGCATGAACCTGCATGGCATATGGGCGATCTATCGCTTCGAAATGGCGCGGTTCCGGCGGACCGTGTGGACCAGCCTGATGGTGCCGGTCATCACCACGACGCTGTACTTCGTGGTGTTCGGTACCGCGATCGGCTCTGCGATGAATCAGGTTTCGGGCGTGCCTTACGGCGCATTCATCGTGCCGGGGCTGATGCTGCTGTCGATCTTTTCGGAAAGCATCCTGAACGCCAGTCTGGGCATCTACATGCCCAAATTCACGGGGACGATGTACGAGATCCTGTCCGCGCCCTTGTCGCCGATCGAGACGGTGCTGGGCTATGTCGGCGCGGCGGCGAGCAAGTCGATGGTGATCGGGCTGGTGATCCTGGCGACCGCCTATCTGTTCGTCGACCTGTCGATCCTGCATCCGGTGGCGATGATCTTTTACCTGTTGCTGGTCGCGACGACCTTCTCGCTGTTCGGCTTCGCGATCGGCATCTGGGCGCGCGGGTTCGAGCAGTTGCAGGTCATCCCGCTGCTGATCGTCACGCCGCTGACCTTTCTGGGCGGCGCCTTCTACTCGGTGACGATCCTGCCCGAGCCGTGGCGGACCGTGACGCTGTTCAATCCGGTCGTGTATCTGATCAACGGCTTCCGCTGGACCTTTTTCGGCACGTCGGACGTGGCCCCGACGGTCAGCCTGGGGGTGACGGGGCTGTTCCTGCTGGCGTGCCTGGCGTGGATCGGCTGGATCTTCCGCACCGGCTGGCGGCTGAAGAACTGAGCGCGGCCTGAAACCCACCTGTTCCCCGGCGAAGGCCGGGGTCCAGTTGTCGAGGATGCGGGACATGGGCCTCCCCCCTCGCCGTTTCGACGCACCATGAACGTTGCAGTAGCCCCGACCTTTGCCGGGGAGCAGGTTATCTTTTGAGTCCCCCGCCCAGCAGCGGCGTCACCACCAGACCGTTCAGATCGACCAGCGCGTGGACCAGCATCACGACCCACAGGCTGCCGGTCATCAGGTACAGCCCCGTCATCACCGCTCCCAGCGCGGTGGTGGCCAGGACGCCTGCCCAGCCCTGATAGCGGTGCATCGCCCCGAACAGGATCAGCGAGGCGGCGAAGCCGATCCAGGCCTGTCCGGTCAACACCGCGACCAGCAGCGGCAGATAGAGGCGGAAGAACGCCTCCTCGCTCACCCCGGCCATGACGCTGAGCGCGGCGGCATATTTCAGCTCGCGCCGGTCACGCGGCAGCAGCGCGGAGACATCGCCCAGCGGCCTGCGCTTCAACACGCGCGCCATCACCGCGCCGACGACGAGCCCACCCACCGCGCCGCCCAGCAACAACCCCAACGCCCCGTCGTCGCTGGCAAGGACGGACGGCAGCATGGCCGCCGCGGGTGCGAACTCGCCCGGCATGGTGACCAGCGCCACCAGCCGCCCGAGCAGCGCCAGCCCGATCCCCACCGGCAACAGGAAGACCAGCGCCGCCCGCACCAGCCACAACCGGAAGCGCATCCGCCGCGAATGACCGTCGTTCAGCGCCTTGAACCGCCGATATTCGCCCAGATCGCCCTTCTGGAACCACCAGACGCCACCCAGCGCGGCGAGCAGTAGAAGGGCGGCTAGAATGGGCGACATCATGACCATTGCCCTTCCATAGCCGATCGCGCCTCACCCATCCGTTCGCGCTGAGCGAAGTCGAAGCGCACGCCCCGCGTTCGCGGCTTGGCGACGCTTATCCCATGGCCTTCGACTTCGCTCAGGCTGAACGGCGCGGGTGTGAAGGTCACGGCGCTACGTCGTCGGAAAGACGATCAACCTGGCAAATCACAACCGGTGCTGCCCCTTGACCCAGCGCACCGTGCCCGACGAGGCGCGCATGACGACGCTTTCGGTCGTCATCACCTTGGGCCGCCGCTTGACCCCCGCCAGCAGCGAGCCGTCGGTCACGCCGGTCGCCGCGAAGATGCAGTCGCCCTGCGCCAGTTCGGTCAGGTCATATTGCTTGTCGAGATCGGTCACGCCCCATTTATACGCCCGTGCCCGCTCGGCATCGTTGCGGAACAGCAGCCGCCCCTTGAACTGCCCGCCGACGCAACGCAGCGCGGCGCAGGCCAGCACCCCCTCCGGCGCGCCGCCAGAGCCCATATAGACGTCGATCGTCGTGTCCGGATCGGTCGTCGCGATCACCCCCGCCACGTCGCCGTCGCCGATCAGCACGACGCCGCAGCCCAGCGAACGCAGCTCGGCGATCAGCGTCTCGTGACGCGGCCGGTCCAGCACGCAGACCACGATGTCGCCGGGCTTCACCCCCTTGGCCTCGGCGATGGCACGGATATTCTCGCTGGGGCTGCGGTCCAGGTCGATGATGCCCGCCGGATAGCCGGGGCCAACCGCGATCTTGTCCATATAGACGTCGGGCGCGTTGAGCAGATGGCCCTTCTCGGCGATCGCCAGCACCGCCAGGCTGTTGGGCCCCGCCTTGGCGCAGATGGTCGTTCCCTCCAGCGGATCGAGCGCGATGTCGATCTCCGGACCATGGCCGGTGCCAACCTTTTCGCCGATGAACAGCATCGGGGCCTCGTCGCGCTCGCCCTCGCCGATGACGACGGTGCCGTCCATCTCCAGCTCGTTGAGCGCGGCGCGCATCGCCTCGACCGCCGCCGCGTCCGCCGCCTTCTCGTCACCGCGCCCGACCAGCGTCGAGGCGGCGATCGCCGCCGCCTCGGTCACGCGGACCATTTCGAGGACGAGGACACGGTCCAGCACATGGCTGGCGGGCTGCGGGATAGTGTTCATGGGGCTCTCCTGACGCGGCATTTTGTTGAACATGTTTTACATGCCATACCGCGTCTCGTTCCCCGCGAACAGAGCGAAAGGCGATGGACGGTGGGGCGGAAACGGTCGACCCTGCGTTGGACATGCCGATGCCATCCCCCATCCCCGCCATGATCACCCTGACCGATGTCAGCCGCCGCTACGGATCGGTCGCGGCGGTGGACCGGGTTTCGCTGACCGTCGCGCGGGGCAGCTTCGTCGCGCTGGTCGGGGCGTCGGGATCGGGCAAGTCGACGCTGTTGCGGATGATCAACCGGCTGGAGACGCCCGATACGGGCCGCGTCACCATCGACGGAGAGGATGCCGGCGCGCGGCCCGCGCCCGAATGGCGGCGGCGGATCGGCTATGTCTTCCAGCAGCACGGCCTGTTCCCGCACATGACGGTCGCCGCCAATATCGCGATCGGGCTGCGCATCGCCGGGCGGCCGGTAGGGGATCGCGTGGGCGAACTGCTCGATCTGGTCGACCTGCCCCGCGAGCTGGCCGGGCGGATGCCCGACGCGCTGTCGGGCGGCCAGCGCCAGCGGGTGGCGATCGCCCGCGCGCTGGCGACCGAGCCGCCGATCCTACTGCTCGACGAGGCGCTGGGCGCGCTCGACCCGGTGACACGCGATGCGCTGGCCGGGCGGCTGGGGGAACTGCCTGCGCGGCTGGGGCTGACGACCCTGCTCGTCACCCATGACATGGCCGAGGCGCTGCTGACCGCCGACCGCATATTGGTGATGGACCAGGGGCGGATCGTCGCCGACGCCACCCCGGCGCAACTGGTCGCGGGTCAGGGCGGCACGGTCGCGCAGGCGCTGATGGCGGTTCCCCGGCACCAGGCCGAACGGCTGGCGGCACTCGCCCGATGAGCGCCTTTCTCGACGCGCTGGCCCGCGTGCCGCCGCTGCTCGCGCATCATGTCACGGTCAGCATGGCCGCGCTGCTGCTCGGGATCGTCATCGCGGTGCCGCTCGCCTTTGCCTGTGCGCGGCGGCCGGGGCTGTCGCGGGTCGCGCTGGGGCTGGCGAGCCTGGTCCAGACCATTCCGGCGCTGGCGCTGCTCGCGCTCTTCTATCCGCTGCTGCTCAGCCTCTCGGGGCTGGTCGGCGGTGGCATACCGGCGCTGGGCTTCCTGCCCTCGCTGCTGGCGCTGACGCTCTATGCGCTGCTGCCGATCCTGCGCAACGGCGTGACGGGGCTGACCGGGCTCGATCCGGCGGTGTTGCAGGCGGCCGATGCGGTCGGGATGACCCGCGCGCAGAAGCTGCGGCTGGTCGAGGCGCCGCTGGTCGCGCCGGTGCTGGCGGCCGGAATCCGGACGGCGGCGGTCTGGACGATCGGCGCGGCGACCCTGTCGACGACGGTCGGCCAGCCCTCGCTGGGCGACATGATCTTTGCCGGGCTCCAGACCCAGGCCTGGGCGCTGGTGCTGGCGGGCTGCGTCGCCGCCGCCGCGCTGGCGCTGGGGGTGGACGCGCTGATCGGGGTGATCGAGCGCGGGCTGGCGACGCGGCGGAAGGGCCTGTGGATCGGCGGGCTGGTCGCGCTGGCGCTGGGCTGTGCGCTGGCGACGCAGCCGCTATGGCCGCGCGGCTCGCAACAGCGGCGCGCGGTGGTGATCGGCGCGAAGAATTTTTCCGAGCAATATATCCTGGCGCGCCTGATCGGCGACCAGCTGACCCGTGCGGGCTATTCGGTCAGCTATCGCGACGGGCTGGGCTCGGCGGTGGCGTTCGAGGCGACGGCGGGCGGCCGGGTGGACGTCTATGTCGATTATGCGGGCACGCTATGGACGACCGCGATGCACCGGCAGGATTCGCCGCCCCGCGCCGCGATGCTGCGCACGCTCCAGCAATGGGCCGCGACACGCGACGTGGCGATGCTGGGGCCGCTGGGGTTCGAGAATGCCTATGCCTTTGCGATGAAGGCGCCCGTCGCGCAGCGGCTGGGCGTGCGGTCGCTAGCCGATCTGGGCCGTGTGGCGCCCCGACTGAAGCTGGGCAGCGACCTGGAGTTTCTCGACCGCCCCGAGTGGGCGGCGGTGCGCGATGCCTATGGCCTGCGCTTCGAGGGGCAGACGCCGTACAGCCCGACCTTCATGTACCGCGCGCTGGAGAGCGGGCGGGCGGATGTGATCTCCGCTTTCTCTTCGGACGGGCGGATCGCGGCGGACCGGCTGGTGGTGCTGGGCGATCTGAAGCGCGCGATACCGGGGTATGATGCGGTGCTGCTGGTGGCGAAGGACCGGGCGGCGGATGCGACCTTCGTGGAGGCGCTGCGGCCCATGCTGAACCGGATTCCGGTCGAGGCGATGCGCGAGGCGAACTACCGGGTCGATCGGGATGACGCGGTCAAGGAAAGCCCGGAGGCTGCGGCGCGGTGGCTGGCGGACCGGGTCGGTTTGTAGTTTGGGTTCACGCGAAGCCGCGATGCCGCGAAGCAGGGAAGATTGTGTTCGCGCAGAGGCGCGGAGAACGCGGAGGGGTATCGCTTCGGGCGACCGTCCTCTTTTCGCCTCAAGCCGGTGAGGCCGGATGAAGGTTGCCGTCCGGTACGACACCTCTGCGTCCTCCGCGCCTCCGCGCGAAACCCATTCTTCTTCGCGACTTCGCGGCTTCGCGTGAACGATAAGCCCCTCCCGCAGGCGGGAGGGGTTTGGAGAGGACATCGCGTCTCACAGAGACCATCGCCTATGGCCAGGCCCTCCCCCATCCCCTCCCGTAAACGGGAGGGGCGTGCCCAGATCATCAATCCCGCAGCAGGTCGTTGATGCTGGTCTTGGAGCGCGTCTGCGCATCGACGCGCTTGACGATCACCGCGCAGTACAGGCCCGGCTTGCCGTCGACCGAGGGGGTCGTGCCCGGAACGACGACCGAATAGGGCGGCACATGGCCGCGGAAGACTTCGCCCGTCTCGCGGTCGATGATCTTGGTCGAGGCGCCGAGATAGACGCCCATCGACAGCACCGCGCCCTCGCCGACGCGAACGCCCTCAGCGACTTCGGCGCGCGCGCCGATGAACGCGCCGTCCTCGATGATGACGGGCCCCGCCTGCAGCGGCTCGAGCACGCCGCCGATGCCCGCCCCGCCCGACAGATGGACGTTCTTGCCGATCTGCGCGCAGCTGCCCACCGTCGCCCAGGTGTCGACCATCGTGCCCTCACCGACATAGGCGCCGATATTGACGAAGCTGGGCATCAGGATGGCGCCCTTGGCGACATGCGCGCCGCGCCGCACGACCGAGCCGGGCACCGCGCGGAAACCGGCGGCGCGGAATTCGGCCTCCGACCAGCCGCTGAACTTCGACGGCACCTTGTCGAACCAGTGGCCCGCACCCGGGCCGTTGTCGATCAGGACATTGTCGTTGAGGCGGAACGACAGCAGCACCGCCTTTTTCAGCCACTGGTTGACCGTCCAGCCGCCATTGCCGTCGGGCTCGGCGACGCGCGCCTCGCCCCGGTCGAGCAGCGCCAGCGCGCGGTCGACGGCGATCCGCGCCTCGCCTTGCGTGGCGAAACCCAGCTCGGCCCGGTTTTCCCAGGCGGCATCGATGGTGGCGGCCAGTTCGTGAGCCATCGTCAGTCCTCCAATATGCTCGTCAGCCACGGCGTCAGCGCGTGGACGGTATAGTCGATATGGTCGCGGGCGGCCTCGGGCCCCTGTTCGGAGCCGTTGTCGACCCACACGGTCGTCATCCCGATCGCCTTGGCGGGGATCAGGTTGCGCGCCATGTCCTCGAAGAAGATGGCGCGGGTCGGATCGATGTCGAACGCCGCGCACAGCCCCGCATAGGCGGAGGGCTGCGGCTTGGGGACCAGGCCCATGGCGGTGATGTCGTGCACCGCCTCGAAATGCTCGCCCAGCCCCAGCCGGTCGAGGACCTTCAGCGCATAGGGCTTGTCGCCATTGGTGAAGACCAGCTTGCGCCCCGGCAGCTTCGCCAGCGCGGCGGCGAGCGGCGCGTCCTGTTCCAGCACGTCCATCTCGATATCGTGGACATAGGCCAGGAAGGCGGCGGGATCGACGTCATGCTCGGCCATCAGCCCGGCCAGCGTGGTGCCGTGCGCGTGGAAATATTCCTTCTGCACGCGGAACGCCTCGGCGGGGTCCAGGCCCAGCAGCTCGCCGACGAACGCGGTCATCCGCCGGTCGATATGCGCGAACAGATTGGCGCTCGCCGGATACAGCGTATTGTCCAGATCGAAGATCCATGCGTCGATATGGGCAAGGGCGGGCAGCATGGTCGGGCGTGTAGGCGGGCCGTCGCCTCGCCGCAAGCCGCCGGGCTCGTCAGGATGCAGGATCGGCGATAAGGATCGCACACGGGGTCGGACGAAGGGGGATATGTGAGGATCGAGCGCCTGCGGGGCATGACCGGCATTGCGACGGTGCTGGCGACCAGCCTGACGCTCGGCGCGTGCGGCGGGGCCGGATCGGGCATCCAGCCGACACCGACGCCGCCCATGGTCACGCCGACGCCCAGCCCCACACCGACTCCGACTCCGACGCCCACCCCGATCCCCAATTACGACACCGCCGGATATCGCGCGACGACGGGGGTGGTGGCGATGAACGCGCTAGCCGCCTATCAGCGCGGGGCGACCGGCAAGGGCGTCGCGCTCGGCATCATCGATTCGGGGATCGACACGACGAACGCGCTGTTCGCCGGACGGATCGCCAGCGCTTCCTCGGATGTCGCGGGAACGCGTGGCATCACCGACGAGGACGGGCACGGCACCGCCGTCGCCTTCACCGCCGCAGGGGGGCGCGACGGCGTGCGGGCGCAGGGCGTCGCGTTCGACGCGACACTGGTGGTCCTGCGCGCCGACCGGCCCGGCAGCTGCTCCAGCACTGCCGGGGGCGATGCGGGCAGCGGTTGCGCCTTTCCGCTCGATGCGATCACGCGCGGGCTGGACGTGGCGCGGCAATCGGGCGCGAAGGTGGTCAACATCTCGCTGGGCGCCAACGAGACTCCGCCCGCCAGCCTGACCGCCGCGATCGGCCGCGCGACGGCGGCGGGAATGGTCGTGGTGATCGCCGCGGGCAATGACGGCGAGGCCGATCCCACCGCGCTGGCCCAGATCGCCAACGATGCCGGCGTCGCGCGCGGCCAGGTCATCATCGCCGGATCGGTCAACGCCAGCGGCGTCATCTCCAGCTTCAGCAACCGCGCGGGCCAGTCCGCCGCGCATTACCTGACCGCGCTGGGCGAGATGGTCGAGGCGCCCGACCAGACCGGCACGCGCAAGCTGTGGTCGGGCACCTCCTTCGCCGCGCCCCAGATCAGCGGCGCCGCCGCGCTGCTGGCCCAGGCCTTTCCCAACCTGACCGCCGCGCAGATCGTCGAGCTGTTGCTGCGCACCGCGCGCGACACGGGAACGGCGGGCAGCGACGGCGTCTATGGCCGGGGGACGCTGGACCTGACCAACGCCTTCCAGCCGGTCGGCGCGTTGAACGTGGCTGGCACGGGAGCGGCCGGGGCCGCCGTCTCGCTGTCGGTCAATGCGCGCCTGTCCCCCGCCATGGGCGACGCGGTCGTCGCGGGGCTGCGCATGGTCGCGCTCGACGGCTATGCGCGCGCTTACCAGCTCGATCTGTCGGACACGGTGGCACGCGCCGCGCCGCGCGCGCTGCTCGCCCCCAGCCTGCTCGGCCGGATCGAAGGCGCGAGCCTGTCCGATGGCGTCCGCACGATCGCGGTCACCAGCGCGATCACCACGGCGGGCGAGGCGCGGCTGCGCGCCATCGTCCCCTCCGACGCGCCCGCCGCCGGTCGCCGGATCGTCGCGGGCACGATGACCCAGGCGCTGGCGCCCGACACCGCCATCGGCTTCGGCTTTGCCAGCGGTGCCGACGCGCTGGTGGCCGGGTGGACCGGACAGGCGGGGCCCGGCTTCCTGCTGACCGATCCGGGCTTCGGCATCGACCGGGCACCGCGCGCCTCGGCGGCGCTGCGCCAGCGGCTGGGCGCGCTCGGCATCAGCCTGTCGGCGGAGAATGGCCGCTTCGCCGCCGCCGTGCCGGGGATGACGCCGCCGCGCTACGACCAGATGGCGCTGGGGCTCGACCGGCGCGTCGGGCCGGTCGCGACGACGCTGGGCCTGACCCGGCTGGCCGAGCGGTCGACGGTGCTGGGCGGCTGGTTCGGCGGCGCGCTGGGGCAACTGCGCGCGACCAGCTGGTTCGCCGATGCCGCCGCACGCTGGCGCAGCGATGGCGGCTGGACGCTGGCGGGGCATTGGCGCCGGGGATGGACCGACGCATTTGGCGGCATGGGCGGCGGGCTGCTGGTCAGCCGGTCCTGGTCGGTCGAGGCGGGCAAGCGCGGCCTGTTCGGCGGTGACCGGCTGGACGTGCGGCTGTCGCAACCGTTGCGCGTCACCGGCGGCGGGCTCGACCTGCGGCTCCCGGCGCATTGGGATTATGCCGCCGGGCAGGTCGACGGCTGGACCACGCAGCGACTGGCGCTGGCGCCGACCGGCCGCGAGACGCGGATCGAGGCGCGCCATGCCGTGCCGCTGGGCGCGGGCGAACTGTCCACCCATCTGTTCTGGCGGCACGATCCGGGACAGATCGCCGCCCTGCCCGACGAGCGCGGGGCGGCGGTGAAGTATGGCTTGACCTTCTGATACCCGGTCTTGGCTGGCGAAGGGCGCGCGTCACCCCCATCTTGCTCTTATGACACGTTATTCCTTGCTCGATCTGGTGCCCGTCATTCAGGGCGGCACCGTGGCGCAGGCGCTGGCCAATGCCGCCGACCTGGCCGCTCATGCCGAGGCGAACGGCTATCACCGATACTGGACCGCCGAGCATCACGGCATGGCGGGCATCGCCTCGGCCGCGACCGCCGTCGTGCTGGCGCATGTCGGGCAGGCGACGAAGACGATCCGCATCGGTGCTGGCGGCATCATGCTGCCCAACCATGCCCCGCTGACCATCGCCGAGCAGTTCGGGACGCTCGATGCGCTGTTCCCCGGCCGGATCGACCTGGGGCTGGGCCGCGCGCCCGGATCGGACCAGCGCGTCGCGCGCGCGCTGCGCCGAACGCTGGACAGCGATCCCAATGGCTTCCCGCGCGACGTGATGGAGCTGCAAAGCTATTTCGCGGATGACGGCCAGACCGGCATCGTCGCGACGCCGGGCGCGGGCGCGCGGCCGCAAATGTGGATTTTGGGATCGAGCCTCTATGGCGCGCAGCTCGCCGCCGCGCTCGGCCTGCCCTATGCCTTCGCCTCGCACTTCGCGCCCGACGCGCTGGACGACGCGCTGGCCATCTATCGCCGCGACTTCCGGCCGTCGGCGATGCTCGACAAGCCCCATGCGATGGCGGGGTTCAACGTCTTCGCCGCCGACACCGACGAAGAGGCGGAGCTGCTGGCGAGTTCGCAGCAACAGGCCTTTGTCGCGCTGCGCACCGGCAATCCGGGCAAGCTGCCCCCGCCCGTCCCCGGCTATCGCGAGAGCCTGGGCGCGCAGGGGGCGGCGATCCTCGACCATGTCCTGTCCTGCTCGGCGATCGGCGCGCCCGCGACCGTGGAACGGCAGCTCGCCGCCTTTGTCGAGCGGACCAAGGTGGACGAGGTGATGGTGGTCAGTTCGATCTTCGACCACGAGGCGCGCAAACGGTCCATCGGCATCGCCGCGCGGGCGATGGATGCGCTGGAGTCGGTGGCGGCCTGATCCGTCGATTTCACGCGAAGGCGCGAAGATTTTGTGTTCGCGCGGAGGCGCGGAGGGCGCAGAGGTGCTTGGCTTGCCGAACCGGATGCAAGCCCATCTTGGCCGAGGGATGAGGGATATACTCGCCCCGGGCGGGCCACCTCCGCGTTCTCCGCGCCTCCGCGCGAACCCATCTTCTTCTCTTCGCGGCATCGCGCCTTCGCGCGAATCGAAATCAGCCCACCGCCGCCGGAAGCCTGAGCCGCACCAGCAGGCCGCCCAGATCCTCGCTCTCCTCCAGCGATACGGTGCCGCCGTAAATCTCCGCCACGTCGCGCACGATGGCGAGGCCCAGTCCCGTGCCGGGCTTGCCCGTGTCCAGCCGGACGCCGCGATCGAAGATGCGGACGCGTTCGCTTTCGGGGATGCCGGTGCCGTCGTCCTCGACCAGTATCTCGACGAAGCCCGCCTGCGCGGCCACTGTCACGAAGACGCTGCCGCCGCCATATTTGGCCGCGTTTTCGACCAGGTTGCCCAGCATCTCGTCCAGGTCCTGGCGCTCGACATGGACGACCAGGTCCTTCGGCCCGTCGACATCGATACGGGCGTGGCGATAGAGGCGGCCGACCGCACGCTCGACCGATTGCAGGCTGGGCCAGACCTCCGCCCGGCTGTGCGCCGAGCCGCGCCGCCCGACCGCGCGGGCGCGCGCCAGATGGTGGTCGACCTGCCGCCGCATCGTCCGCGCCTCGCGGATCACCGTCTCGGCCAAATCGTCGGCATGCGCGGTGGCGGCGTTCATGATGACGGTCAGCGGGGTCTTGAGCGCATGCGCCAGATTGCCCGCATGCCGCCGCGCCTCCTCGGCCTGCTTCTCGTTATGCTCGACCAGCGCGTTGAGTTCCTCGACGAGCGGCGCGACCTCGTCGGGCATGGCGTCGGAAATCCGGTCCGCCCGCCCGGCGCGCATCGCCGCGATATCCTCGCGCACCCGGCGTAGCGGATAAAGGCCGTAGAAGGTCTGGATCGCCGCCATCAGAAGGAGGCCGACCGCCAGCAGCGCGAAGCTGCGCACCAGCGTCCGCCGGAGCGCGGCGATCTGCGCGTCCAGCCCCTGGCGGCTCTGCGCGACCTGGAACCGCCAGCGCACCTCCGATCCGGGCAGCTTCACATCGCGTTCGACGATGCGCAGCTTTTCCTCGGGGAACTGGTCGCTGTTATAGGTATGGATGCTGTCGTCATTATGCGGCGTGCCATAGGCCAGTTGCCGGTCCCACAGGGATCGCGAGGGAAACGCCTCGCGCCCCGGTGCCGACACCTGCCAATAGACGCCCGAGCCCGGCTCCAGAAACGCCTGGTCGGCGGGCTCGCGGCTGAACCACACCTCGCCCTGCTGGATCTCCGCCGAGACGAGCAGCGAGCGCAGCACATAGGCCAGCCGGTCGTCGAAATTCTGCGTAACCGCCGACACCAGCACCCGGTCGAGCGCGAAGCCGCCGCCCGCCAGCAGGACCGTGATCCACCCGGCCGCGATCAGGATCATGCGGCGCGACAGCGATCCGGTGCGCCGTGTCGGGCGCAGGGTGGCACCGTCCTTCATGGCAATGTCCCGGTGCGGCCGCCGGTCAGGCCGCCGCGCCCGCCGACCCGGCCGCCGGATCGTCCAGGCTGTAGCCCAGGCCGCGAATGGTGGTGATCACGTCCTGGCCCAGCTTCTTGCGGATGCGCGTCACGAACACCTCGATCGTGTTCGAATCGCGATCGAAATCCTGGTCGTAGATATGTTCGATCAGCTCGGTGCGGCTGACCACCTTGCCCTTGTGGTGGAGCAGATAGGACAGCAGCTTATATTCCTGCGCGGTCAGCTTCACCGGCTCGCCCGCGCGCGTGACCTTGCCCGACCGGGTGTCGAGGCGGACGTCGCCGGCGGTCAGTTCGGACGAGGCGTTGCCGCTGGCCCGCCGGATCAGCGCACGCAGACGGGCGATCAGCTCCTCGGTCTGGAACGGCTTGGCGACATAGTCGTCGGCGCCCGCGTCGAGCCCGGCGACCTTGTCCGACCAGCTGTCCCGCGCGGTCAGGACGAGGACGGGCATGGTCTTGCCCTCCTTGCGCCAGCGGTCGAGCACGGTCAGCCCGTCAATCTCGGGCAGGCCCAGGTCGAGCACGATCGCGTCATAGCTTTCGGTCGAACCCAGGAAATGCCCCTCCTCGCCATCGGTGGCCAGGTCGATGGCATAACCCGCGCCCTCCAGCGTGGACTTCAGCTGCTGGCCGAGATTGGGCTCGTCCTCGACGATCAGAACGCGCATCGCAAAACTCCTGTTGTTCGATTGCAACCGGCGGGGGTCGCGCTCACCCGTCGGTCCGGCCGATGACGCGGCCGGTGCGACCGTCGACCTCCACCCAGATGACCGTGCCATTGCGCAGGAACTTCAGCGTGTAAATGGCCGCGCCCGCATCATAGTCGAAGCCGATATATTGCGAATCGCGCATGGTGGGCACCACCCGCGCCTCGATCTCGCGCAGCGACAGATTGCCTTCCCGGCGGGCCTGGGCCGCGCGCATCTGGTCGCCGCGACGTTGATCGGGGGGCGACCCGATCATCGGCGGCGGACCCATCGGTGCGGCGAGCAGAGCCAGAAGGACGGTCATCGACATGAAACTGGCATAGCGGGAAACCGTTGAACAGCCTCTGAATGGATCATGCAGCCGTGCGACAGCGCATGGAGCGCTTGCCGGGTTCCCCCTTCGCGCCTAACTGCCAATCCATCATGGCAGCACCCGTTCTTTCCTATGAAGACCTGGGCCTTGTGCAAGGCTCGGGCTGGCTCTTCCGGCATCTCGACATCCATATCGGTCCGCGCGACCGGCTGGCGCTGATCGGGCGTAACGGGGCGGGCAAATCGACGCTCCTCAAGCTGATCGCCGGGATCATCGATTCGGACGAGGGGCGGCGTATGATCGTGCCGGGCACCCATGTCGTTTATCTCGAGCAAGACCCCGACCTGACCGGCTGCGCCACGCTGATGGACTATGTCCTGTCGGGCGAGGGCGCGCCGGAAAGCTATGAGGCGGAGGCGATCGCCGGACAGCTGGGCATCGACCTGACCCGCGAGGCCGCGACCGCCAGCGGCGGCGAGAAGCGGCGCGCCGCGATCGTCCGCGCGCTGGCGATGAACCCCGACGTGCTGCTGCTCGACGAGCCGACCAACCATCTCGACCTGGCCGCGATCGAATGGCTGGAGGACTGGCTGAAGCGCTTCACCGGCGCGTTCGTCGTCATCAGCCATGACCGCACCTTCCTGACCCGGCTGACCAAGTCGACGCTGTGGCTGGATCGCGGGCAGATGCGGCGCAACGAGGTCGGCTTCGGCGGTTTCGACGCCTGGACCGAACAGGTCTATGCCGAGGAACAGCGCGCCGCCGAGAAGCTCGACGCCAAGCTGAAGATCGAGGAGCATTGGCTCCACCGGGGCGTCACCGCCCGACGCAAGCGCAACCAGGGCCGCCTGGAAAAGCTGCACCAGATGCGCGCCACCCGCGCCGCGATGATCGGGCCGCAGGGCGCCGCCAAGCTGGGCATCGCGTCGGACGATGTGAAGACCAAGGAGGTCATCAAGGCCGAGCATGTCACCAAGCGCTATGGCGACCGCACGATCATCAAGGACCTGAGCCTGAAGGTGACGCGCGGCGACCGGATCGGCCTGGTCGGCGCGAACGGCGCGGGCAAGACCACCCTGCTCAAGCTGCTGACCGGCGAGATCGAGCCCGACGAAGGCACGGTCTTCCTGGCCAAGACGCTGGACGGCGTCATCATCGACCAGCAACGCAAGCTGATGGCCCCGGAAAAGCGGGTGCGCGAGGTGCTGGCCGACGGCGGCGACTGGATCGACGTGCGCGGGGTCCGCAAGCATATCCATGGCTATCTCAAGGAGTTCCTGTTCGACCCCTCGCTGGCCGAGGCGAAGATCGGGACGCTGTCGGGCGGCGAACGCTCGCGCCTGTTGCTCGCCCGCGAATTTGCGCGCGAATCCAACCTGCTGGTCCTCGACGAGCCGACCAACGACCTCGACCTCGAGACGCTCGACCTGTTGCAGGAGGTGATCGGCGATTATGACGGCACCGTCCTGATCGTCAGCCACGACCGCGACTTCCTCGACCGCACCGTCACGGTGACGCTGGGGCTGGACGGATCGGGGACGGTCGATGTGGTGGCGGGCGGCTATGCCGACTGGGTCGCCAAGCGCAAGCCGGTCGCGGAGAAGAAGGCTCCGGCCAAGGCCGCCGCCCCGGCATCCCCAGCGCCGGTCCAGGCCAAGACCAAGCTCAGCTACAAGGACCAGCGCGATTACGAGCTGCTGCCCAAGCGGATCGAGGAGCTGGAAGCGGCCATCGCGCGCGACGAGGTGAAGCTGGCCGACCCCGATCTCTATGCCAAGGACCCCGCCCAGTTCGACCGGCTGATGAAGGCGATCGAAAAGGCGAGGGAGGAAAAGGACGCGGCCGAGATGCGCTGGCTGGAACTCGCCGAACAGGTCGAGGCGCTGGCGGGCTGACCCCGCGCCCCCGCGCGCATCCTACCGGGTGATGCGCGCGGTCGCCACGGCGCTCTGAAACAGGCCGTCCATGGCGGCGAAGATGTCCTGGTCGGTGGTGACCTTGGTATAAAGGCCGGGGGATGCGCATTTCTGCAGCGCCGGTTCGAGCTGGTACAGATAGGGCGCGACATTCTTCTGGGACCAGCTGTGGTTGTCCATCGCTTCGCGCAGATACTCGGTATAGAGAACCGCGATACGGATATTGCGGGCCTTGATCGCATCGCAAAGCGTCGTGTCGATCGCCACCTCGGGTCGGCCGTTGGTGCGGGCCTCGTCCCGCATGCCGTCGGTGACGATGAACATCACGCCCTGCGGAGCCTGGTTGTCGGTGCCGCTGCCCGGCGTTTCCATATTGTCGCGCATCCAGCTCAGGATGTCGCTATGCGCCGAGTCCCTGTCGCCAAAGCCGACCTCGTCCGGATCGCAGGCGCGGGTTGGGCAGCCGTTGGTATAGTATAACGGCACCTTCAGCGTCTTGGCCTTGCTGGCCACGATCGTCATGTCCGATGTCCGCTTCGTCAGAACGGTGATGCCGCCCTTGCCGCGAAAGGTCACCACCGCCGCCCGGTACGCCGCGCCGTTCTTGCTCGACGCGCTGCGGATATTGGTGCTCAGGCGCGACAGGGCGGTGCCCTCGTCATCGATGCGCAGGGTCAGGCCATAGGATGTCGCGACCCCGTACAGGTCCGTTATCCGGCCGTTCGCATCGCGCCCGGTCTGATCGGCCTGGGAGTGACAGGCGAATTTGCAGCCCTGGCTGTTGCTCTGCGCCACCTTGGCCAGCCCCGCCGATGTCGTCGGCAGGGCCATCGAGGCCGAGACGTCCAGCACCATGTAGAAGTCGATATCGGGCGCGACCGCGTTGGTGGTGGCCGACAGGCCCGATATGGGCAGGGTCTTGAGCCCCAATATCTGGGCGAATGCGTTCGAGGATGTGGCGGTGTATTTCACCGTGGCGTTGCGCCGTCCGTTGGCGTCGGTCGGCGCCTGCACGGTCAGCCCGGTGACCTGGATCGCCCCCTCCCCGCCGAGGCCCTTGGCCTGCGCCTGGAAGACCTGGGCCGCATAGGCCGCCGCATCGCTGTCGCTGACGCCCAGCTTGGCCTTGCTGACCGCCGACAGCGCCGCCGCATCGGCGATCGCGTTGAGCTTGGTCTGGGCCTTCATCGCGCGCGCATAGTCGACCCCCATGCCGATGGCGAAGGTCAGCACCGGCAGGGCCAGGGCGAACAGCATCATCACGTTGCCGCGACGATGGCGAAGCGCCGCGCGAAGCAGGCGGACGGACAGGATGCGACGGATCATTGGCAGTTCGAACAATCGATCTTGTCGGTATTGCGCGGCACCATGAACAGACGATCCTGGAAGGTCATCGGGCCGATGGTGCCGAACGATACCGGAGGGGAATAGGCGTAGCTGACCTCGGCGAGCAGGAAATAGGTGCCCGCACCGCGCATCGCGGCCGGAACCGCAAGGGTGGTGCCGACGGCATAGCCGGTGGTGTTCAGTCCCCGGCTCCACTGCACGGTCGTGTTGCCGCGGGCATCGGTCGCGATCTCGGTGATCCGGAAGCGCGCCTTGTCGGCGGCATAGGGTTGCAGCACCTGCGCGGCCGCGACCAGATTGTCCTGGATCTCGGCGGCCGACATGATGCCGGTCGTGTTCTGCGCGATCAGGTCGGCCGCCGCGCGGGTGGCGATCGTCACCTTGCGATTGCAGGCGATCCCGTCCTGGAGCTGGACGCCGCCCAGATAGAGCAACAGCATCACCGGCAGGATCAACGCGAATTCGACGAGGGCGACCCCGCGCGCGTCGCCTCGCATCGTCGCCAGGACATGCCGCCTCACGTATAGGGTTCCGACTTGGACACCGATGTCGCCATCAGGATCGACGAACCGGCATTGCCGCTCAGATCAGGCTGCGGCGTGATCCGCATCGGCCACACATAGACGAACCGCACGATCACGACCGCCCCCTGCTCGCCCAGGCTATAGGACAGCGGCGCGGACAATTTGCCATTGGCATCGAGACGCAGATCGAGCGGCGCGATGGCCAGCCCGCCGCCGGGCGCGCTCTTCACATCGACATAGAGACGCGAGCAGGACAGGAAGATGGGCAGTTGCGCACAGCCCGACTTGCGAAACCGCTCGGCGAGCTGTGCCTGGGTCATCCCCTGCGCCAGGGACTTGATGTCCGCCGACTGGGTCTGCCCGGTCACGATGCCGCGCGCCGCGACCTCGACCGCGGTTTCGAGCGATTCCTGCGCCAGATAGGCAAGGCTGGTCTGCAGGATCGCCAGCAGCAGCGCCAGGAACGGCGCCGCGACCAGCGCGAATTCGACGATCGCAGCCCCCCGCCGATCGCTCAGGATCGAGCGCCGGGCGCGTGCGCGACGAAGCGAGGGGGGACGAAGGATCATGGAAGGGCGGTCTCGTTTCCGCCCATATCGGTCACAAAGGGTTAAACATCCGCAAATGTGCCGCGATTTCGGGATGATACCGAAGGACGATCAACGCAGCGCCCGCGCATAGAGCGCCAGGGTCCATTGCATCGCCTGGAGGAACAATGCGGGGTCGTAGCGCGGCCCCTCGTCGCGAAGAAAGGCGTGCTGGCCGTTCACCTCATGCCATTCATAGCGGGCGCCGACCGCTTCCAGCCGGGCGCGGATCGCCTCGCGTCCGGCATAGGGGACATGCGGGTCCTGCCGTCCCCAGACGAACATCGCCTCGGCTTTCAGCTCGTCCATCCGCGCCAGGCTGTCGTCGCTGCGCCCCTCGCCCAGCGTGCCCGAATGGATGTCGGTGGCATAGAAGCACGCCGCCGCCGAGACGCGCGGGTCGAGCGCGGCGCGATAGGCCAGATGCCCACCCAGGCACACACCGAACGTGCCGAGCCGCCCGTTGCACGCCGGATGCGCCGCCAGCGCGGTCAGCGCCGCCGTCGCATCGGCATCATAGGCCGCGACCGGCTTGGTGAACTTCAGGTCGTTGCCGCGATCGGTGCCCGGCTTGTCATAGGCCAGCACCGTGCCGGCGGGCTCATATTCGTGATAGACCTCGGGGATGCCGACGACATAGCCCTGCCCCGCCAGCATCGTCGCCAGCCGCCGGATCGGTGCGGTCACCTGATAGATTTCGGAAAACAGCAGGATGGCGGGAAAGCGCCCCTCGATCGCCGGGCGGATCAGGTGGACCCGCATCGCGCCGCTGCCCGGCACCTCGACATCCTGAAACTCATCGCCGCGCACGATCATCGCCGGTCCCTTCCATTCTCCGCGTCGTCCTTGGCACCCGCGAGCGCCCCCGGCAATCCGGTGCGGGCGTTGCATGGGGTCGCCACGCCGCTATCGTCGGCGCATGCAACGGGACCGATGGAAGCGCGACGACCGGCGGCTGGTGCTGCTGACCCTGATCTGGGCGGCTGGGCTGGTCGCGTCGGGGTGGCGGCCGTTCGACCGGGCGACCTGGGCGATGGAGGTCGCGCCGGTGCTGATCCTGCTGCCGATCCTCTGGACGACGCGGCGGCGCTTTGCCTGGACCGGGCTGGCGCTGGCGCTGGTCGGGTTGCACGGGCTGATCCTGATGCTGGGCGGGGCCTATAGCTATGCGCGGGTGCCCGCCGGGGCCTGGGTGCAGGACTGGTTGCATCTGGCGCGCAATCCCTATGACCGGCTGGGCCATTTCGCGCAGGGCTTCGTGCCCGCCATCGTGTTTCGCGAGGCGTTGATCCGGCGGGGCGGGTTGCCGCGCGGCGGGCTGACGACCTTTCTCGTCCTCGCCTGCTGCCTGGCGGTCAGCGCCACCTATGAACTGATCGAATTCGCCGCCGCGTCGATGCTGGGCCAGGGGGCGGAGGCGTTTCTGGGCACGCAGGGCGATGTCTGGGACACGCAATGGGACATGCTGATGTGCCTGATCGGCGCGGCGACCGCGCTGCTGACCCTGTCGCGGCTGCACGACCGGCAGTTGATTCGATGGAAGCGCTGAAGGGGTGATGATCCGCGCCATTCGTGCAAGGGCCGATCGACATTCAGCGACGCCTTTCCGCCCCTCGCCCCTCGCAGAGGGGAGAGGGTTGCGCAGACTTGGCCTTTGCCAAAGCAAAGGCTTAGTCGGAGCTGGGTGAGGGGTGCGCGCTCGCTCTGCGAGCGCGCGAGCCTTTGGGCTCGCTCAACCCCTCACCCAAGCTGCGCTAGCCAGCAGGCTGGCAAGCTTCGCTAACCCTCTCCCCTGTCCAGGGGAGAGGGGAAGAAGAAGCAATGCTGAATATCGATCCGCCCTAGAAGACGCGATCGAACGGGAGTTTTTGAAATGATCCAGCGGCACCGCTGACGCGGCACAGGTCTTCCCGGACGGCACCTTCCTGGGCTGTCGCTATGCCATCGGCGCGATGAAGGCGAAGGGCAGCGGATCGATCATCAACATCTCGTCGCGCTCCGGGCTGGTCGGGATTCCGGCGGCGGCGGCCTATGCCTCGTCCAAGGCGGCGATCCGCAACCACAGCAAGACGGTCGCGCTCTATTGCGCGCAGCAGGGCTGGACGATCCGCTGCAATTCGATCCACCCGGCCGCGATCCTGACCCCGATCTGGGAACCGATGCTGGGCGACGGGCCCGACCGCGCGGCGCGCATGGCGGCGCTGGTCGCCGATACCCCGCTGAAACGCTTCGGCGAGCCGGACGAGGTGGCCGCGATCGCGGTGATGCTGGCCTCGGACGAGGCGACCTATGTCACCGGCGCGGAGTTCAACATCGATGGCGGGCTGCTCGCGGGATCGGCGGCGAGCCCGGGCTAAGCCTATGGCGTCGGGCGGTTTCGGCCGATAGGCTGACCCCATGAACCGCAACCTCACCGAAGACCGCCCGACCTTCGTCACCCATCTGGAATGCTCGCTGACCGGCGAACGCTATGAGGCGGACCGGCTCCACGGCCTGTCGCGCGCAGGCCGTCCGCTGCTGGTGCGGTACGATCTGGAGGCGATGGGCCGCGCGGTGTCGCGCGATGCGATCGCCGCACGCGACACCGATCTGTGGCGCTGGCGCGAGCTGCTGCCCGTCCGGCGCACGGAGAGCATCGTGTCGCTCGGCGAGATCGAGACGCCGCTGATCCCGATTCCCCGCTCGGGCGGCGGACAGGTGCTGGTCAAGGACGAGGGGCGGCTGCCGACCGGATCGTTCAAGGCGCGCGGGCTGGTCATGGCGGTGGCGATGGCGCGCGAACTGGGCGTGACCCGGATCGCGATGCCGACCAACGGCAATGCGGGCGCGGCGCTGGCCGCCTATGCCGCGCGGTGCGGGATCGAGACGGTGATCCTGTGCCCCGAGGAAACACCGGAAGTGAATGTCCGCGAGATCGCCGCGCAGGGCGCGCGCGTATGGCGGGTCAACGGCCAGATCGACGAATGCGGCGCGATCGTCGGGCGCGGCGCGGCGGAGGGGCGCTGGTTCGACTTCTCGACGCTGAAGGAGCCCTATCGGATCGAGGGCAAGAAGACGATGGGGCTGGAACTGGCCGCGCAGCTCGGCTGGGAACTGCCCGATGCGATCTTCTATCCGACCGGCGGCGGCACCGGCCTGATCGGCATGTGGAAGGCGTTCGACGAGATGGAGCGACTGGGCTGGATCGGGCCCAGGCGACCGCGCATGTATGCGGTCCAGGCCAGCGGCTGCGCGCCCATCGTCCGCGCCTATGAGGCGGGCGAGGAGCATGCCGAACGTTGGGAAGACGCCGCGACGGTGGCGGCGGGCATCCGGGTGCCCAAGGCGGTCGGCGACTTCCTGATCCTGCGCGCGGTGCGCGAGTCCGGCGGCGCGGCGCTGGCGGTCGGCGATCCCGCGATCCTGAAGGCGGTGGAGGACTGCGCGAAGCGGGACGGGTTGCTGCTCTGCCCCGAGGGTGGGGCGACACTGGCGGCGTACAAGCAGGCGGTGCGCGACAATCTGGTCGACGAGGATGAGCGGGTGGTGCTGTTCAACTGCGCCACCGGGCTGAAATACCCGATGTCGGAGGCGGGGCAGTGGCTGGACAAGAATGGGGCGATCGATCTGGCGGCGCTCTAGGCCCTTGGCCTTCGACTTCGCTCAGGCTGAACGGAGGTTGGGATCCCTTCCCCCACTCCGTTCACGCTGAGCGAAGTCGAAGCGCACGCCCCCCCTCACCCACGGACTTTCACCCGATCAGCAACCGCATCCCCAGCGCCGCCAGCAACGCCAACGGCATCGCCACCGCGCCGATCTTGAGGAAGGCGAGGAAGCCGACATCCTCCCCCTCGCGCCGGATCGCCTGAAGCCACAGGATCGTCGCCAGCGAGCCCGTCACCGACAGGTTGGGCCCCAGATCGACACCGATCAGCAGCGCGTCGGTGACGATCTGCGGCGGCTGCGCCTGGGCGATCGCGCTGCTCGCGATCAGCCCGGCGGGCAGGTTGTTCATCAGGTTGCTGCCGAACGCCAGCACCGTGCCCGACACCGCCGCCGCGTGCGTCGGATCGGCCAGCATGCCGCGCAGGCCGTTCGCGACCCAGGCGATCACCCCCGTCCGGTCGAGCGCCTCGACCAGCACGAACAGCCCGGCGACCAGCGGCAGCACGCCCCAGCTCACCGACCGCGCCAGCGTCAGCGGCGAGCGTCCCGCCAGCAGCGACACGATCACCGCCGTCGCGATCCCCGCAATCGCGGTCGGCAACCCCAGCGACTCGTCCAGTGCCGACATGGTGAGGAGAAGCAGCGCGGTCAGCACGATGCCCGCAATCGCCAGCTTGCCGCCATTGGTCAGCGGATCGCGCGCGACGTCGCGCTCGCAACCGCCCGCGATCCGCTGCCGCTCGATGGTGCGCAACACCAGGAAGGTCATGACGATCGACCCGATCGAGGGCAGCGCGAAGGCCGCCATCCACGCGCCCAGCGGCGGCATATGCCCGCCATAAAGGACCAGATTGGCGGGGTTGGAGATCGGCAGCACGAAGCTGGCGGCATTGGCGATCAGCGCGCAGGCGAACAGCAGCGGCAGCGGGTCGGCCTTCGCCTTCTTCGCCGCGACGAAGACGGCCGGGGTCAGCACGACGGCGGTCGCGTCATTGGACATGAAGGTCGTGACGACCACCCCGGTCGCATAGACCAGCGCGAAGAGCCGCGCGCGCGATCCCTTCGCCGCGTTGACCGCCGTGGCGGCGATCCAGTCGAACGCGCCATGTTCGCGCGCCGTCTCGCTGAGCAGCATCATGCCGATCAGGAACAGATAGACGTCGCCCCCCTTGGCCACCGCCTGCCCCGCTTGGCCGAGCGGCATCAGGCCGAGCAGGATCAGCAGCGCCGCCCCCGCCACCGCCCAGATCCATTCGGGCCAGCGCATCGGCCGCGCGATGACTCCGGCGGTCGACAGACCCGCAATCGCCCAGGTCGCACCCGTCGCCAGAGTCACCATCCGCATCCATTCTTGTTCGGCCCCAGCCGGGCCCCGTCGATCCCGGCGATAGGCCAGGGGCCGATCGCATGGCAATCCTCGCCCGGCGCGACGGGCTGGCGCCGCTTGGGGATCGCGTCCATGCCCCGCACCAGACAGTCGATGCGGTCGCGCGCTTCGCCGCACGCCACCTCGACCGCGTGCAGCCCGGCGTCGAGCATCACCGCGGCGTGCCACGATCCATCCTCCCCGCGCGTCATCACCGTCACCGCGCCGCCATCGGCCGCAACCATCGGCACCGCATCGGCATCGGCGCCGAACAGCCTGGCCGTGATCGTCACCGGGCCTGGCCGGGGAACCTGATGCGGGTCGGTCGGCCGGGTGATCAGGCGGACATCCCCGGGGGCCACGATCTGGACATGCGGCCAGGGCGCGTCCAGCCGCCGGAAGCGCCAGCTGACCACCCGGTCCCGGACATGGACGATGGTAAAGCCCGCCGCGCCGCCATCCTCCTCGATCTGCCCGGTCGAGCGGGTCGCGCCATAGATGACCCGGCCATCGTTCAGCAGCTCGTTATAATGGGTATGGCCGGTATCGACGAAGGCGACCTCGCCATCGATGAGCTGGCGGGCGATCGTCTCGCCATCGGCGGCCAGATCGCCGGGATAGGCGTGCATGAAGACCAGCGGCACCTGCCCCGCCGCCTTGGCCCGCGCGAGTTCCTCGGCCAGCCGGTTGCGGTCGTGCATGGTCAGCCGGAAATCCGGCCCGCCCGCGCCAGCCGATACGATGTCGAGGAACAGGCAGCGATGCCCGGCGATCACCTCCGTCTCGGGCCGGTTGGCCCTGGGGATGGCGGCGTCATAGGCGGTGAGGTCGCCCGGCTCGAAATCATGGTCGCCGGGGATGATCCGCCAGGGTCGCGACAGCGGCGCCAGCGCGTTCAGCATTCGGGCATATTGTTCGGGCGTGCCGTGATTGGCGTTGTCGCCGGGCAGGAAGACGAAGTCCGCCGCCTCGCCGATCCGCGCATTCACCTGCGCCACGATGGCGCGCAGCCGGTCCAGGCTTTCCCAACCGTCGTCCGCGTCCAGATGCAGGTCGCCGATATGGACCCAGCAGATACCGCCGCTCATGCCGTGGCCTCCTTTCCGGCGTCGCCCCCGCAGGCCGGGCGCAGCGTGCCCGCAAAGCCGATCCACAGCGCCAGGCTGGCGACCGCGAAGCCGCCCAATATGTAGAAGGCCGTGCTGTAACCGAGTTCCTGCGCCAGCCACCCGCCGATCGCGGGCGACAGGCTGGCCCCGACGCCCTGGATCGTCATCACCGCGCCCTGCCCGACATTGACCCGGCCGGTGCCGTTCAACAGGCAGGCCACGAGCCCCGGCACCGCGACGCTCTGAAGCCCCGCGCCGATCCCGTCGAGCGCCTGGACCGGCCAGACGCCCCAATGCTCGATGAAGGTCCCCGCCAGGAACCCCCGCAGCGGAAGCGCTGCAAAGGAGATCAGCAGGACCAGCCAGTAACCGCGCCCGGCGGCGACCTTCATCGCGACCAGGCTGGCGACGATCATCACCGCCTGTGCGACCATCACCGTCGTCGCGGTGAACATCGCCGCATCGCCCTTGCCCGCGCCGACCACCGCCATGCCATAGAGCGGCAGCATCGCGCCATTGCCCAGATGGAAGCACGCCAGCGCCGCCGCCAGGATCAGCATCGGCTTGTTGGACAGCAGCGCCTTGAAACCCTCGGCCTGCCCGCCGTCCTGATCCTCGCCCTTGTCATCCTCCAGCCCGCGCGCGGCCCGGTGGTCGATGGCGCGCTCGGGGATCGACAGGACCGAGATGACCGCCAGCACCCCGAAGGCGGCGGCCAGGAAGAAGATGGCGGGCATCCCGAACTTCCAGCCGAGAAAGCCCGACAGCCCCGCGCCGACCATATTCCCGGCATGGTTCCAGGCCTGGTTGCGGCCATTCTGCGCGTTGAAGCCCTTTTGCCGGACGACGCCCAGCGTCATGCCGGTCACCGCCGGACCGATCGCCGCGCCCGCGATCGCGGTCGCCACTTGGCTGATCCCGACGACCAGCCCGGTCTGCGACCAGAGGATCAGGAAGGACGCCAGCACCGTGCAGATGCCGGTGATGACCACCACCCAGCGTTTCTTGTCGGTATGGTCGATAAAGGCGCCCGCAGGCACGGTCATCACCATCCCCGCCACGCCGCCCAGCGTCATGACGGTGCCGATCGGCCCGGTCTGCCACCCACGCTGTTGCAGGAAGACGCCCAGAAAGGGACCGATCCCCGCCTGCATGTCGGCCATGAAGAAATTGAGCGCCTGTAACCAGCGCGTCGCGCGGCGGCGGTCGGCGTCCGGCGCATGGGCGCCGGAGGCGTCGGGTAGGGCAGCTGTCGCCATGGATCGTCTCCGCAAGATGCGGGGCCCCAACTCAGCAATGTTTTGAAATATCCGCAGTCAGGCTGATTTATGTTTGCCGGGGACCGCTTGCTGCGCCTCCGCCGAAATCAACCATCCTGAAGTCCTACACTTTTTCCGACGCCCCGGCCCATGACACGAAGAAATGGCCCGATCACGAAAAGGATCGGATCGACCGGGAACAAAATCCGTCGGCCATGAAAACTCTGGCTATGCTCGGGCGTGACATATCAGGGATTTCAGACTCGCGTCATCTTTGCTGCTTCGGTGTCCCGCTATGCTGCATCACCAAGGCAGCCGGCATGGGGATGATGGCGCGATGATCGGGACGATGGGGCGATATGCCGTGGTGGCAGGCTTGCTGGCGGGCAGCGCCACGCCCGCCATGGCGGCCACGGGGTGTCAGGTGGGGATGATGGCCGCGATCCCCGTCACCATGCAGGGGCTTCGCCCGGTGGTCGAGACGCAGATCAACGGCAGGCCCGCCCCCTTCCTGCTCGATAGCGGGGCCTTTTACAGCAACATCGCGCCACCCGTCGCGCGCGAGTTCGGGCTGTCGCTGAGCCCGCTTCCCGACGGGTATCGCGTGAACGGGGTCGGCGGCAGTTCGGAGGCGCGCGTCACCACCGTCCGCCGCTTCACGCTGGCCGGGTTCGACCTGGCCCATGTCGAGTTCATCGTCAGCGGCAGCGATGTCGGAGAGACCGGGCTGCTCGGCCAGAATGTGCTGGGGCTGGCCGATGTCGAATATGACCTGCCCGGCGGCATGGTGCGGCTGTTCAAGCCCAGCAACTGCGCCAAGGCCGCCATGGCCTATTGGACCAAAGGGCAGCCCTTCTTCGAAATGCCGATCGAGCCGCGCGACAGCCGCCAGCACCACACCGTCGGCACGGTCGAGTTGGACGGCGCGAAGCTGCGCGCCACCTTCGACACCGGCGCGGACGGCACCGTGCTGACCCTGCGCGCCGCCGCGCGGGCGGGGGTGCATCCCGGCGATCCGGGGGTGGAGCCCGCAGGCTGGTCGACCGGGATCGGGCATCATGTCGTCAAGGGCTGGGTCGCGCGGTTCAAGCTGCTGCGGATCGGCAATGAGGAACTGCACAATGTCCGGTTGCATATCGCCGATCTGGGCGGACTGGACACCGACATGCTGCTGGGCGCGGATTATTTCGTGTCGCACCGCCTCTATGTCTCAAATGCGCAGCACCGGCTATATTTCACCTATAATGGCGGACGGTTGTTCGACGCCGCCGCGCATGTCGATCCCGCCGCGTCGGGCGCGGTGCAGGTCGTCGCCGAGGCCGCCGCACCGACCGATGCCGAGGGCTATAGCCGTCGCGGCGCGATGCTGCAGACCCAGCACGACCTGCCCGGCGCGATCGACGCCTTCACCCATGCCATGACGCTCGCGCCCAAGGACCCGCGCTTTCCCCGCCAGCGCGCGCTCGCCTATCTGGAGCAGCGGCGGCCGGTGCTGGCGATCGACGACCTCAACACCACGCTGACGCTCGACCCCGCCGACACCCGCGCCCGTTTCCTGCGCGCCGAGCTTCGCCAGCGGGCGGGCAATCCGGCGGGCGCAGTCGCCGATCTCGACCAGATCAGCGCCGCCCTGCCCCGCGAGGACATGCAGCGCCTGCAGATCGCGCGGCTCTATGCCGATGCGGACGCGATGGCCCCGGCGATCGCGCAATATGGCCTGTGGCTGGACACGCATCGCGACGATGCCCGGCGCGGCGCGGCGCTCAATGGGCGATGCTGGGCCCGGATGCTCGCGAATGTCGAGCTGGACAAGGCGATGAGCGACTGCAACGCCGCCATCCATGCGGTGCCGGGCAATCCCAGCTATCTCGACAGCCGCGCCTTCGTCCGGCTGCGGCGCCACGAGGATCAGGCCGCGCTCGCCGATTTCGACGCCGCGCTCGCCATCGACCCGAAGCGCGCCTGGGCGCTTTATGGCCGCGCCATCGTCGAGCAGCGGCTGGGCAGGACAGCCGAGGCCGATCGCGACCGCGCCGCCGCCATCGCGCTCGACCGGCACATGCCCGACCGGATCAGGACGTTCGGCATCGCCTGACCGGGTGGCGGGGCGGCGGTTCGCGCCGCCGCCCCCCTCCTCAGAACGACTTGGACACGCCGACGAAGAAGCCGCGACGCGGCCCATATTGCGGCGCGCCGACACCCACGCCGGTTCCGTCGCGGATCTCGTATTTGTGGTCGAGCGCGTTGATGACGTCGAAGCGGATGTCGATGTTCGGCCCGGCCAGATGGTGGCTCGCGGTCAGGTTGAACTGCGCATAGGGCGCGATCTTGGCGCCGTTGGGAATGCTCCGCACATCGTCGTCGCGGCGCAGGCCCGAGCCATAGATCATGCTGCCGCCCAGCTTCGTGCCCCCCGCAAAGGCATAGGACACACCCGCCGATCCGGTGAAGGTCTGGTCGTGATCCAGATAGATATAGTGCCGGGCGATATAGTCGAGATCGTCCTGGCCGAAGCTGAACTGGCTGGAGACGATGCCCCGGCCCTTGGCCTTGGCGGCGGCGAAATTGGCATAGGCGAGCAGCGGCCCGCGCTGATAGCTCATATTCGCCTCGATCCCGCCGATGCGCCCCTGCCGATAGTTGAACGGGGTCAGGATGATCGGCGCGCCGAACTGCCCCTCGTCGATCAGGTTCTTCGAGATGCGGTAATAGGCGTCGATGCCATAGGTGAAGTAGCGGCTGAGCCGCGCCTGAAACCCGGCGTCGAAATAATCCTGCCGCTCGGCATAGGGGACGTCGTTGACGGTGACCGAGGGATAGGCGCTGGTGCCGACGAACTTGTTGATGCTGGTATTGCCGACCAGCTCGAAGGGCGGCGGCACGAAATAGCGCGAATAGCCCGCGTGCAGCGTATAGACATCGTCCGGCTGCCACACCAGGTTGACGCGCGGCGACAGCTGCCCCTCGCGGCGATAGCCGTTATAGAGGTCGTAGCGCGCGCCATAGTTCAGCGTCAGCCTGGGCAGCAGCTTCCATTCGTCCTGCAGATAGGCGCTGACGCTGGTCGCGGTCTTGCCGCTATTGTCGGCGATCTGGATCGGCTCGCCCGCCTGGGCGCCGTTGCCGTCGACCGGGAAGACGCTGGTCGTGGTCGCGCTGGTCGAGCGGTCGCGCGACAGCAGCAGGCCGCCGCGCAGCGTGTGCGCATCGCCCAGATGATAGACGGCATCGACCTGCCCGCCGATCGCGAAATCCTGCTTGTACGCCTGTTGCGCCTGCCCGTTATAGAGCAGCTCGCCCAGCACGTCGGGACGATAGCGCAGCGAGGAATAGCGCGCGAACAGCGACGCCTGCACGGTGAACGGCTCGGCATCGTGGAGGAAGGCCAGCTGGCCGAAGCCGGTCTTCTCCAGCTGCGTCTCGTTCAGCTTCTCGCTGGGAAACGTCTTCTGTCCGCCGACGCTCCAGGTGCCGCCCGGCTGTTGGCCGACCGGGTTGGGGATCTGGAACCACTGGTTGGAATAGCCGCCGACGAACGACACCCGGTTCTGGTCGTCCAGGATATGGTCGACATAGGCGAAGCCCTGATACTGGTCGGTATCGTCATGCACCGGGTTGGACCGGCCGTCGACGCTCTCGATGCCCAGGCCACTGTGCCGGTAATCGCCCGACACGAAGTAATTGGTGCTTCCCGAAGAGCCGCCATAGGTCAGGCTGGGCTGGATGGTGTTGTGGCTGCCGCCATAGATGGACGCGGTGCCGCCATTGTCGAACAGCCCGCTCTTGGTCGTGATGTCGATCACGCCCGCGGTGCGCAGGCCATATTGCGCCGGCAGCGCGCCGGTCAGGATGTTGACCTTGTCCACCAGGCGCGGCGACAGGGTCTGGCCGAACACCGCCAGGCCTTCGGGCAGGATGGTGCCGTTGATGCGATATTGCAGGCCGTTATGGTCGTCGCGGACGTGGAACTGGCCGAAACCATCCTGCACGATGCCGGGCGCCTGGAGCAGGATCTGGTTGAACTGCTGGTTCTCGCCGCCGGGCAGCGCCTTGATCGTCGCGCTGGTGATCTCGTAATTCGACGCGCCGAGGCTGGGCTGGATATGCGCGCGCGCCGTGTCCAGCCGCTTGGCGGTCACGACGATGTCGCTGCTGTCGCCGCCCTGCGTCTGGTCCGCGTCAGGCGTGGGCACGCCGCGCGTCTGCGCCATCGCCGGCATGGCGATCGCGGCCGTGGCTACGCAACACAACAGGGCGTATAAGCGCATAGAGATACTCGCATGATATATAGTCTCCCGGACATTCTGCTTCGCCTTGCTGCGGTGCGAAGGCAAGCGTCGTCGCGCTCCATGACGCATTTGTAAGACAGTCATCATCCGCCCGCCCGCCATGGCCAGCGGGGTCGGATCACGCTATCATGCGGATATGGCCGAACGTTTTGAGAGACACCGCCAGCCTTGGCGGCCCGACGAGATTCAGAAACTCCACACGCTCGCCAAGAAGGGCATGGCGCTGAAGGCGATCGCCAAGGCGCTGACCCGCAGCGAGGAGTCGGTCAAGGCGCGCGCCAAGGAAGACGGGCTGTCGATCGCCAAGCTGCACTGAGCCGGACGGGCGGCGCTATCCCGCGACCCGCCCGATCCGCACCAGCACGCCGCTGGGGTCGCTGACCGCGAACTCATAGGTGCCCCAGGGCTTGAGGTGCGGCGCGCCGGGCTCGATGATCCGGTCGCGCACCCGGTCGGCGACCGCATCGACGTCCTCGACATAGAGATAGAGGCCGAAGGGATTCTCCTCCACGCGGGGTGGCCAACCGGGCATGTGGTTCAAATGCAGATGCCAGCCGCGCCCGTCCTCCAGAATCCGATAGCCGCCGAAATCGGCCGCGACGGTAAAGCCAAGCAGCCGGTAGAAGGCGGTGCTGGCCGCCATGTCGCCAGCCGGCACGATCGCGACGCAATGATGATTCATGGCCCTCTTCCGTCCCGTTGGCGGGACCGGCGCATCCTATCGCATGGCGTCGTTCGCGAAAGCCGTTTGCCGCTATAGCGGATAGCCGTCGCGGCACCGCTCCCATTCGACAGGATCATGCGCGCAGACGAGCGTGACCGTGTCGCGGCGTGCGATCGACAGGTCGCGCAGCCGGGCCTGGTTGGCCAGACGCGCACGCGCATCGACCTCCATCAGCCGCTGATAGGCGCGCAGGCCCGGCGTGCAGCGGCGTCTCGCCTCGCGCATCTCGCCGCGATAGAAATAGGCGTCCCCGGCATGGAGCAGCCATCGCCCGCCGGGCTGTCGGATCGCCACGCCCGCATGGCCCCATGTGTGGCCGGGCAGCGGCACCAGCAGGATTTCGGGCGGCAGGCCGGGCAGGTCGCGGACCGCATCGAACCCGAACCAGCCCTCGCCCCCGGCGCTGTGGAACTGCCACCGCGCGACCTGATCCCATTGCCGGGGGCGCCAGCGGTTGCGCGCGACGATCCCCGCATGCGGCCCGGCGGCATCGTCATATTCGCGGTGCATGACATGCACGGTCGCGTTGGGGAAATCCTCCAGCCCGCCCGCATGGTCGAAGTCGAGATGGGTCAGCACGATGTGCCGGACATCCCCGGCGCGGTGGCCCAGCGCCTCGATCTGGCGGATCGCGGTTTCCGACTCGCGCAGCCGGATGTTGAGCATGGCCCGCCACGGCAGGGTGATGCGGGGATCGGGGCGGCGATGCGGATGCGCCACGTCGCGCAGGCCATAGCCGGTATCGACCAGCGCCAGCCCGCTCGCCTCGGTCTCGATCAACAGGCAGTGACAGACCAGATGCCCCAGCGGCCCATGGCTGCGCCCATCGAACAACGCACCCCCCAGGGGGCAGTCGGTCCCGCAGTTGAGATGATGGATCCGCATCGGGCTCCAACCCGATCGATCGGGCGATCGTTCCATCTTATCCCTATTTTACAATAGGATAAATCGCATCACCTGGATCAGGAAGCCCGCCATCACGGCTCAGGCGGTCAGGGTGATCCGCCGCCCTTCCCGCGCGGAGCGATAGATCGCCTCGATGACGCGCAGATCGGCCAACCCTTCCTCGCCGGGGACCAGCGGCCGGGAGTCGTTCAGGATGCACTCGGCGAAATGGTCGAGCTGTCCGGCATGCTGCCCCTTGCTCGGCGGCAGGCGCCGCTCCTCGGTCCGGCCGTCGCGGTGGACGAACATCCGCTGCCCCTCATAGGCGGTGGCGGGTTCCAGCCCGATCCAGCCCTTCGTGCCCGTCACGCGGTAGATATTGTGCCCCGAGCTGTAGCTCGACACGCAGGTCGCCTCGATCCCGGAGGGGAAGCGCAGCAGGAAGGTGATGCGGTCCTCGACGGTGCGGAAGCGCGGGTCGTTGCGGTCGGTCGATTCCACCGCGCTGACCTCCACCGGTTCCTCGCCGGTCAGGTAACGGACCGCATTCAGGCTGTAGATGCCGATGTCCATCAGCGACCCGCCCCCCGACAGCGCACGGTCGAGCCGCCACTGGTTGGGCTGCGCATCGAAGCCATGGTCGGAGGTGACGATCCGCGTCGGCCCGACAAAGCCCTTGCGCGCCAGATCGATCGCCAGCCGGTTATACGGCTCGAACCGCGAGCGATAGCCGATCATCAGCTTGCGCCCCGCCGCCTGACAGGCCTCGATCATCGTCCGGCAGTCCGAGGACGACACCGCCATGGGCTTCTCGCACATCACATGCTTGCCCGCCCGCGCCGCGCGCACCGTATATTCGGCGTGCAGGGCGTTGGGCAGGATCACATAGACGACGTCGACATCGGGATTGTCGCGGATCGTGTCGAAATTCGCATAGCTGTAGCGGTGGCTGGCGGGCACGCCATATGTCTCGCCGAAGCGGGCCAGCTTCTCGGGCGTGCCGCTGACCAGCGCGGTCAGGCGCGCATGGTCGCACTCGGCGAATTTGGACATGATCAGTTCGGCGTAGCGGCCCAGTCCGACAATGGCATAGCCGATCCTGCGCCCGCCCGGCGCGGCGCAGGCACCCCCGGCCGCCATGGCCAGTCCGGCGCCCAGCCCTGTGATGACGGTTCGACGGCTGGTGTCGCGCATGATCCTCTCCCGATCGGTTATGGCTATATCTGTCAATGGCTTAGCATCATCCGCCGATCCGCACCACCACGCGCCTTTCCCACCGCCCCCCGTCCCCCCTTGCCAGGATTCCCGCCGCGCCATAGCGTCCCGGCCGGGGATCTGGGGGGAATAGAGACGTGCGTACCATATTCGTGCCGCGGCACCGGCTGGCGCTGGCGCTTCTGATGGCGGGCGTCGCCGCCTTTCCGCTTCACGCCGCCCGACCGGTCGCCGTGGCGGTGGAGACCGCGGGCCCCGCCGCCGCGCAGGCCCCGGCGGTCGAGCCGATGCCCGACTGGGTCCGCACGCTTGCCATCCCCGAGGCGACGAAGCCGCGCGTCGAGCGGGCGCAGGACGGCGTCGTCTATCTGCTCAACGATGCGCAATATCGCTCGCGCCCGGACGGTCATGACGACTGGTTCCGCCTGACGAGCAAGGTCATCAACCGCAGCGGGCTGGAGTCGGCCGGTCAGATCACCATGGCCTATAATCCGGCCTTCGAGACGCTGGGCATCCACTTCGTCCACCTGATCCGCGACGGCAAGGTCATCGACCTGACCCGCGACACGCAGTTCCGCGTGGTCGAGCGCGAGGACGATCTGGAGGACGGGATCGTCAGCGGCACGATGAAGGTCATCGCCAATCTGCGCGACGTGCGGGTCGGCGACATCGTCGATTACGCGACCACGGTCCATGCCCGGTCCAGCCTGTGGGCGGGCCACGCCTTTTACGGTTTCTCCCAGCGTTTCTCCGAGCCGCTGGCGATGCGCAGCCTGCGGTTCGTCTGGCCCGAGGGGATGACGCCGCGTTTCAAGGCGATCAACAGCGACATCGCCTTTCCGCCGCGCAAGACCGATCGCGGCACCGAATGGGAATGGAGCGTCACCGATCCCGCGCCGATGAAGGGCGAGGACAATGTGCCCGGCGGCGTGTTCCAGTGGGGACTGGGCGAGATCTCGACGATGCGCGACTGGGGCGAGGTCGCGGCCTGGGCGACCGGGCTCTACCGGGGCGACGACACGCTGCCCGCCGACTTCGCCGCGCGGCTGGACGCCATCGCCAAGGCGTCGCCCGCCCCCGCCGACCGGCTGACCGCCGCGACCCGCTATATCCAGGACAATATCCGCTATGTCGGCGAGGAGTTGGGCGAGGGCTCGTTCGTGCCGCGGCGGCCTGGCGTGGTGCTGGCGCGCGGTTACGGCGACTGCAAGGACAAGAGCCTGTTGCTGGCGGTGGCGCTGCGGCGGCTGGGCATCGACGCGGTGCCCGCGCTGGTGTCGACGACCGACGGCCCCCGTCTGACCGAGCGCCTGCCCTCGCCGCTGGTGTTCGACCATGTCATCGTCCGTGCGGTCCTCGACGGGCGGGTGCTGTGGATCGACCCGACCGGCACCCATCGCGGCGGCCGGGGGACCGCGATCGTCCCCTCCAATCTGGGCCATGCGCTGCCGATCCGCGACGGCCAGGCGGCGCTCGAGCCGATGGCGGGCTATGGCGAGCGGGCCGGGCGCATGACCGTGGTCGAGGAATTCGCGGTCGACGAAAAGGCCGAGGTCGCGATGACTCTGCACGTCGTGACCCGCTATACCGACGCCCGCGCCGACCAGGTGCGCGGCAGCTGGGCCTCGACCTCCGCGCGCAAGATCGCGGACAACAATCTCGCTTTCTATCGCAAGCGCTTTCCCGAACTGGTCGAGGGCAAGCCGCTGGTCCAGACCGACGATCGCGACGCCAATGTGGTGACGATGGTCGAGGACTATACGATGTCGCGCGCCGCGTTCGACAAGGCCAAGCTGTCCGCCAAGCTGATCACCCGCGCCTATGCCGCGCAGGATATCCTGCCCGACCGGCAGGATGATCCGCGCCGCCAGCCGCTGGCGCTGCCCGACCATGTGGTGAACGAGCAGACGATCGACCTGCGGGTCAAGGACCGGCTGCTCGAGCCGCTGGAGGATGTCGAGGCCAAGGGCGGGCCGGTCGCCTTCTCGCGCCGCTCGACCAAGCTGCCCGAAGGCCTGCACATCGTCTATCGACTCGACACCGGCCCGCGCGACATGGTGCCCGCCGCCGAGGCGGAGGCGGTCTATGCCGTGTCGGAGAAGGTCTCGAACGAGACGGGCATCGAATTCTATCTGGAAAAGTCCCCGCGCCCCTCGGGAATGCCCGCCGGGCTCGCCCCCGCCCTGGCGGCGACGATCCGGCCCGACCTGGAAAAGCTGATGGCGCTGATCCAGAAGCCGGACCAGCCGTCGAAGATCGAGGCGCTGTCGCTGATCGCCGCGATGTCCGAAAAGCTGCCGCACCCCTCGCCGATGGCGGGGATGGTCGACGGGCTGAAGGCGGCGGTGCTGTCCGATCTGCGGCGTCCGCAGGCGGCGCTCGCCGCATTCCAGTCGGCGACCGCGCAGTTCGACGGCAATCCCGAGGTGTTCCGCATGTGGATCGCCTATGAGCTCGACCTGGGAACGCCGGACTCGGTCGTGAAGGCCTTGCAGCGCACCCGTGCCGCCCAGCCCGCGATCGTCACCGGACTCGAAGATGCATGGGTTCGCGCCGCACTCCAGAAGATCCAGGCCTTGCCCACCGAGGCGCGGACGAAGGCCCATGAGGATCTGTGCATCGTCCTGTCCGACAGCGAATGGCAGCAATCGCCGCGCACCGCCTTCGGCGGCAGCATGCTGGGCTGCGCGATCGTGGCGCAGAGCCGCCGGGGCGATCTCGCCGCCGTGCGGGCCGGGCTGGCCAGGACCCCGCCGACGCCCGCGCTGCTGGCGCTGGCCACCGACAGGCGGCACCAGCCGCTGTGGGGCGACATGGAGCGGCTGGTCGCCGATGGCTTCCGCCAGTCGCTGACCAGCGCCGCCGCCAGCGCGGAGGCCGCCGCCCGGGCCGCGCCGCGCGATTACAAGGCGGTCACCGAACAGATGCGCACGCTGCGCACGCTCGGCCGCTATCAGGAGGCGATCGCGGCGGGCAAGGCGCTCGCCACCGACACCCCGCGGATCGAGATGGTCGGCCATGACGGCTTCTGGCTGGCCAACGAATATGCTGAGAATCTGCAAGCGCTGGGCCGGACCGACGAGGCGGTGGCGCAATATGACCGGATGCTGGCGCTGGGGATCGAGCAATATCCCGAGCTGGTCTCGCTGGCGATCAACCGCGCCGAGATGCTGACCGCCGCCGGACGCTATCAGGCGAGCATCGACAGCCTGACCGCGCTGGAGGCCGGGCAGGGCGCGAAGATCAGCCTCTATGGCAAGATGTGGATCTGGTCCAACCGCGCCTGTGCACAGCACCGGCTGGGCCATGCGGCGGAGGCGAAAGCCGACGAGGACCGGCTGGCCGCCAAGCCCGCCGAGAACTGGAGCGCGACGACCGCCGCCGCGGCATGCCGGGGCGACGTGAAGGCGATCGGCGAGCATCTGATCGCCCGCCTGCGCGCCGAGGACAGCCGGGAGCAGGCGATCGGCCTGTTCCTGATCCAGCCGCCCTCCCCGCACCGCACGTCGCTGGAGGCCGAAATGGTCGAGACGATGGACAAGGCCCGCGCGCTGCCCGAGGTGCAGGCCGAACTCGCCAAATATGGCCGCGCGGTCCGCTATGCCGGGACGGCGGAGGGTTGGGGTACGTTCTGACGCCGGTTCGGACCTCTCCCCTCCCGCAAGCGGGAGGGGTCGGGGGAGGGAATGGGGTCTCACCGAGCCCAAAGCCTGTGCCCCTCGCCCCTCCCCAACCCCTCCCCCTGCCGGGAGAGGGGCTTTATCGGCCGAGCCCTCCGCTATGACGAATGGGCGCAGGGCTGGTAGAACGATCCGACGCCCGTTCGGACCTCTCCCCTCCCGCAGGCGGGAGGGGTCGGGGGAGGGCATGGGGTCTCACCGAGCCCATAACCCGTGGCCCTCGCCCCTCCCCAACCCCTCCCCCTGCCGGGAGAGGGGCTTTATGGGCCGGGCCCGCCGATATGACGAATGGGCGCAGGGCTGGTGGAACGATCCGACGCCCGTCCGAACCTCCTCCCCTCCCGCAGGCGGGAGGGGTCGGGGGAGGGAATGGGGTCTCACCGAGCCCATAACCCGTGGCCATCGCCCCTCCCCAACCCCTCCCCCTGCCGGGAGAGGGGCTTCACCGGACTACCCTCCCGCGCCACCCAGACGGCGGCGTGCGCTGTCCAGCGCCGCGTCGCGCCATGCCCTCAGCGTCGCCACCGACACCTCCGCCAGATCGAAGCGCAATTCGTGCATCGTCATGCCCGATCGATAGCCCTCGGGCCAGATGGCGGTCTGTTCGAATCCGCAGCGCTGGAAAAAGGGCGCAACCCGTGGCGAGGTGTCGACGGTGACATAGCGGGTCGGCGGATCGGCATGGGTCGCGACGTGCAATAACCGCTCGAACAGCAGCAACCGGCCCAGCCCCATGCCGTGGCAACGCCGCGCCGCCATGCCCCAATAGAGCAGCGCCTTGTTGTAATGCTCCCAGAGTTCATAGCCGCCGAACGCGACCACCCCTCCGTCCAGCGTGATGACGAAGGCCGGGCCGTCGGGATCGTCCAGCGTCTCCTCCAGCCATTCGCGGTCGCCCGCGCCGAAATAGTCCGCGCGGGTGTCGTCGAAGATCGCCAGCACGGCGGCGCGGTCGCCCTGTTCGTAAGCGCGGACGAGAATGTCGGTCATGGCGTGCGGTCCCAGAGTGCCACGGTGTCGATGGCGCCCCCCGCCTCGCGGCTCCAGCAGCGGGACGTGCCTTCGCAGGTCGCGGTCGCCTTGACCGAATCGAGCAGCCGGGTCTCGATCGCCTCCGCCGCCAGCCGCCGGGGCGTGCCGACCAGCTTGGCGTGCGCTTCCTTGATCGTCCAGCGGCGCAGCCATTGCCGCGACCGGTCCCCCGGCGGCGCGGCGCGCAGCGCCTGTGCTTCCAGCGGGGTCAGCATGTCCCAGAGCGGCGGGGCCTCCTCGATCAGCTCGCGGTCGACGGCGATCGGCCGGCGCGCCGCACCGATCAGGCACTGGCCGCCGCGCCCCGACAGGCCGAGATGCCAGCCGCGCGGGACCACGACCTGTGGCTGCCCCGCCGGGCTGCGCGCCAGCATGACCGCCTGCGGATCGAGGCCACCGAGCCGGGCGAGCAGCCGCGCGGCCAGCCCCCCTCGCCGCCCCGTCCCCGGATCATCGGTCCGCCAGACCACCGGGCCATCCGCGTCCAACGCGTCCAGCGCGCCGTCATGCCAGAGCGGCGTCATCCCCCGGTGACGATGCGCGCGGGGCTGCCTTCCCAGTTGGTGCCGTCGGGCAGCGTCTCGCCCTTCATCACCACCGACAGGTCGCCCAGCTGCGCATCTGCCCCGATCTCGGCATCGTAGAGCACGATGGCCAGCGAGCCGATGGTCGCGCGGTCGCCGACGGTGATCGCGCCGACCTTCATCACCCGGTCCTCGAACAGATGCGTCTGGAGCCCGGCATAATCGTTCAGCGCGACGTCATCGCCGATCGTCACCAGATCATGCTCGGTCAGGTCGGTGGTGTCGATATAGCAGCGCCGCCCGACCTTCGCGCCCATCAGCCGCAGATAGAGCCCGATCCACGGCGTGCCGCGCAACGGTTCGAGCAGGTTGCTGACCGCCAGATTCTCGTAGGTCGCCGTCACCAGCTCGGTCCGCCAGACAAAGGTGCTCCACAGTGGCGCGGTGGTCGCCTTGTACCGCCCGACGACCAGCCATTTCAGCGCCAGCACGAACGCCCCGCAGGCGAGGCAAAAGCCCAGATAGAGGAAGGGGAAGGTCGAGACGATGACCAGCCCGCCGCGCTCCAGATCGTCGAGATCGCCGACCGCCGACAACAACATGCTGAAGAACACCAGAAAGGCGGTCAGCGACAGGGTGGTGCGGATCGCCTCTATCGACAAGCGCGTGGCGATCAGTCCGCGCGACGGGTTGAAGCGCGCCCCCTCGTCGAACATCGTCGCGACCTGGCGCACCGGCAGCTTGAAGGCGGGCGAGCCGAACCAGGTGCTCCCCGCCTCGGTCGCGAGCGCGGGGTCGGCGGGGGGCTTGGACAGGACGCCGATCAGCACCTCGTCGCCGATCTGCGCGCCGGTCGGCAGCAGCGCGGAATTGCCGATGAAGCTGCGGCGGCCGATCCGGGTATGGGCGAGTTCGATGGTGCCGTGCCCGATCTTGGCCGCGCCGAAGATCACCGAGTCGGCGATGAAGCTCTCCGGCCCAATCTCGACCAGGTCGGGGATGATCGCGCTGGCGGTCGAAATCTCGGCGCGCCGCCCGACCTTCACGCCCAGCGCGCGGTACCAGGGGATGACGTAGAGCGTCGCAAAGATCGGGTGCAACAGCCGCAGCGCCAGATCGTTGATCTGCTTGACCATCCAGTAGCGGACATAGAAGCCGCTGTTCAGGTCGTACACGCCCGGCGCGACCCGGCCGAGCAACAGCCGCTTGGCCAGCACGGTCAGCACGCACATCATCACGATATAGGTCGCGGCGAGCAGCGGCGAGACCAGCATATAGCCATAGCCGGTCGTCGCCCAGTCGAGCTCGATCAGCGCGATCAGGCCCGGTGCGATGGGCAGGATGGCGAGGATCGGCAGCAGCAGCGCGCCGATCAGCAGCCCCAGCGACGCCGTGCCGCTCTTCGCGGTCCGCACCGTGCCGGGTTCGACCATCTGGTCGAAGGCGGCGGGCGATCCGGTCCAGCGTTGCCGCGCCGGGATCACCGTCTCGGCCGGGAGCGCGGACATGTCGTCGAGGATCGCATCCTCCTCCAGCCGCGCATTCCGCCCGACCACCGCCTGCGACCCGACAAAGGACCGCGCGCCGAGATGGACCGTACCCAACCGCAGCAACCCGCGCTCGACCGAGCTGGTCGCCAGCACCGCCTGGTCGCTGACGATGGCATCGTCGCCGCACGCAAACAGGTCGGCGGTGTCGATGATGCCGGTGCCGATATAGGCGCGCTTGCCGATGCGGGCGCCGAGCATCCGATAATATCCCCGGATCATCGGCGTGCCCGCCAGATAGGGGGTCGCCGTCACCGCGATGATCCGGCGCACCAGCCACCAGCGGAAATAGGTCCAGCCCCAGAGCGGATAGTCGCCTGCCTTGAACCGCCCGGCGATCAGCCACTTGGCCGCAATCGAGAACAGCATCGAGGCGACCGGTACGATGGTGAAGAATAGGGCGCTGAGGATCAGCGCGTCGATCCGGCTCATCCGTCCCGCCAGATGGGTATAGGCGACATAAGGGAAGAACCATTGCAGCCCGGCAATGGTATAGATGGGCAGCAGTGCGACGGTCTGCGCGGCGACGCACAGCATCCGCTGCCATTCGGGGACGCGGTGGAAACTCGCCTCGGTCGCCACCGCCACGGGTGCGGTCCCGCCGATGCGCAGCGCCAGCGCGCGGATGGTCGGCGCGGCGTAGAGATCCTCCAGCGACAGCCCCGCCAGCCCCGGCACCTTGCGCGCCGCCGAGACGAGCCGCGCGGCCTTCAGCGAATGGCCGCCCAGATCCTCGAACAGATCGTCGGTCACCGACACCGGCTGCGGCGCGAAGGCTTCCGACCAGATGCGATGGAGCTGTTCCTCCATCGGGGTGGCGGGGGCCTCGACGGCGCGGCCGGTGTCGACCGTCATCTCGGGCTTGACCAGCGCCTTGCGGTCGACCTTGCCCGAGGCCGGCAGCGTCGGCAGCGCGGCGAGCAGCTGATAGGCGGCGGGGCGCATATAATTGGGCAGGCGTTCGGTGACGCGTGCCTTGATCGCGGGGATGTCGATGCTCTCGCCGCCGCGCGCGACGAGGAAGGCCGCCAGGAATTCGGCGCCATCGGCATCGGTGAACAGATGGACGACCGCCTGCGCCACGCCCGGCGCCTCGCCGATCACCGCCTCGATCTCGGCCAGTTCGACGCGGAAGCCGCGGATCTTGACCTGGGTGTCGATGCGCCCGACGAAATCGATGTCGCCCGCCGCGTCCAGCCGCACCAGGTCGCCCGAGCGATAGATGCGCTCCGGCCCGCCCGACACGGTGTCGAACGGGGTCATCGTGAATTTCTCGGCGGTCAGGTCGGGACGGTTGACATAGCCGACGCCGACGCCGGGGCCGCCGATCACCAGCTCGCCCTCCTGCCCCGCCTCCACGGGTTGCAGCGCCTCGTCGACGATCCAGGCGGTATAGCCGGGCAGCGGCTTGCCGATGGTGATGCGCTTGCCCGGCTGCACCTCGGTCCAGGTCGCGGTCACCGAGGTCTCGGTCGGGCCATAGGTGTTGAGCAGGCGCAGGCCGGGTCGCGCCAGGCGACGCGGCAGGTCCGCCGGGCACGCCTCGCCGCCCATGTTGATCAGGCGCAAGCTCGGCACCGGATGCTCGACCAACGCGATCAGCGAGGGGACGACGTGCCAGACGGTCGTCTTCTCCGCCGCCAGCGCGACCGCGACATCGGGCCCGCTCGACGCCAGCGCCTCGGCCGCGACGAGCAGCTTCGCGCCGACGAAGAAGGCGCTCCACATCGTCTCGACCGACATGTCGAAGGCCAGGCTGAACCCGCCGAACACGATGTCGCCGGGCTCCAGCGCCAGGATCGCGCTTTCGGAGCGGACCAGGTGGCAGGCATTGGCATGGGTGATCATCACCCCCTTGGGCCGTCCCGTCGTGCCCGAGGTATAGATGATATAGGCCAGGTCGTGCGGGTCCGATCCGGTGGCCTCGCGCCCCATCGGCAGCGGCGGCTCGGCGGCGAGATCGCCCAGTTCGGCGTCCAGGCACAAAGTCCGCCCCGGAATCTCCCCCGCCCGCGCGCTCGTGGTGATGGTCAGCGCCGCGCCGCTATCCTCGATGATGTAGGCGATGCGGTCCTGCGGATAGCCCCAGTCGACGGGCACATAGGCGGCCCCGGCGCGCAGCACGCCCAGGATCGCCATATACTGGTCCAGCCCGCGCGGCAGGCACAGGACGACGCGGTCGCCCCTGCCCACCCCCAGCGCGCGGAGCCGGTGCGCCAGCGACAGGCTACGCTGCGCCAGCATGTCATAGGTCCATTCGGTCGAGCGGCCGAATTCCTCGTCCGCGCCGATCAGCTTCAGCGCGGTCGTCCAGCCCCGGTCCCGGCAGGTCGCGTCGAACAGCTCGTGGAGCAGCTCGTCACGGGCATAGGGGCGGTCGGGCCGCAGCGCCGGGGCCGGAGCGATCGAGGCATGGATGCTCGGCGCGACGGAGGCTTCGGTATCTGCGGACATCGATACGCTTTCCTGGGGAACAAGGACGGAGACGGCTCAACTGCGCCGGATGAGCGCCCGTGACAATCGCCGATCCTCCAGCGAATAGTAAAGCCAGATGCCATCCTCGGCCACCACGACCGAGGCGGCGAAGGCGATGTCGGTCGCGCCCCGATCATCGGCGGGCGGCGGCAGGATCAGCGGCTCGATCCCGCGCGCGACGACGCGGGTATAATGTTCGTCGAACGCGACCCAGCCGATCCGCCAGCGCGCATCCCGCGTCGCGCCGTTGTAGAACATGACCGGACACGCCTTGTCGTCGGTCAACAGCGGGCCGGTCGACAGATGCCAGTCGTCCCAGCTGTTCTCGCGCGGCATGAAGGGGGTGGGCTGTTCGGTCCAGGGGCCCGCGACGTCCGCGCCGATCGCCATGCCGATGCGCGATGCCTGGTCGGCGGCATATTCGTAGAACAGCCGCCAGCGTCCGTCGGCGGTGCGGTCGACCGTCGCTTCCTTCGTATTGCCCTCGGACTTGGAGGAGGCCAGCGCGACGCCGCTCTTTGCCAGCCGGTCGAGCGCGGGGCCGGTGGCATAGGACAGCTCGCCATGCGAATGGTCCGCCAGCACGCCCGAATAATAGACGAGATAGCCGTCCTCGCGGCGCACGACGGTCGGGTCCTCGACCCCGCCCGCGTCATGGTCGCCCGGTCCCGGCGCGATTGACGGGGTGTCGAGCATGGTGAAATGCCGCCCGTCCTCGCTCCAGCCCGACCAGATCACGCCGGTATCGGTCAGCGTCTCACCCGGACGGACCACCGCGCGGACCATCATGCCCCATCGCCCGTCCGCCTCGCGCCAGACATAGGGGCTCATCAGGTCGCGGGCCATCAGCGCGGGTGGCCCCGACAGCGTCACATCCTCGATCCGCTTGACGTTGAAGTCGAGGTCCAGCGGGGCGTCGACCACCCGGTCCTTGCGGTGCGGATCGGCGACCGGGCCCTGCGCGTCGGGGGCCATCATGCGCCGAGAGCCTGCATCAGCGACAGGCCGCCATCGATGACGATCCGCGCGCCGGTGATGTAGCGCGCCTTGTCCGAGGCGAGGAAGACGGCGAGGTCGGCCACCTCCGAGGCATTCCCCGCGCGCCCCATCGGAATATTCTGCTCGAGTGTCCGGCGATAGACCGGATCGGCCTGGGCATGCGCGTTCATCGGGGTCAGGATCATGCCCGGCTCGATCGCGTTCACACGGATGCCGTGCGGCGCTTCCTCGATCGCCAGCGTCTCGACCAGGTTGGACAGCCCGCCCTTGGCCGCGCAGTAATCGGCGCCCCCGGCGCGCACCGCATAGGCGTGGATCGACGAGATGTGCAGGATCGCGGCATCGCCCGTCGCCTCGCCCCGCCCGGTCAGGAACCGGCGCGACGTCAGGAACGCGCCCGTCAGGTCGGTGTCGAGCAGCCGTCGCCACTGGGCCAGCGTCATGTCGCGCACCGTCACGCCCGACATGTTCAGTCCGGCCGAATTGACCAGCACATCGGCGGGCCCCCAATGCCGTTCGACGGTCGCGAAGGCGTGGTCGACCGAGACCTCGTCATCGACATGCGCCTGGACGGTGATCGCCTCGCCCCCGGCGGCGCGCACCGCCCCGGCGGTCTTTTCGGCGGCGGCGGCATCCGCATAATAGAGCACCGCCACCCGCGCCTGCCGTGCGCCGAACGCCTCCGCACATGCCGCGCCGATGCCCGATTCCGCGCCCGTCACGATCACTGTCTGACCCGCCACGTCCTGTCCTCCATCGATGATCGGGCGTAACGATTCTTGATCCAGATCGGTTCAGCGGCATCTTCGCGAAGCCGTGGAATGTCGGGGGCGACTGACATGCGCGCTACATATTCGCGCGGTATCGGCGCGCATCCGTCGATGGCGATGCCGGGACGGCGGCGCGCAAGGGCGCGGCTCCTGTGGTGGCGGAATGGGTGGCGACGGTCGGACAGTGATGGGCGCGCGGGACGCGGCGGGGCGGCGATGATGCTGCTCGCCGCGCTGGTGCTGGCCGCCGGGCAGGACGACCCGATGCTGCGCATCGACCTGCCCGCCGGGACGGTCGCGGCCGGGCTCGACCGGCTGGCGCGGCAGGCGGGGCAGGCGCTGGTCGCGCGGCCCGCCGACCTGGCCGGTCGCCAAGCGCCCGCGCTGAAGGGGACGCTGCGGCTGTCGCGCGCGCTCGACCGCTGGTGTCGCCCGGCCGGGCTGTCCTGTCGCCGGATGCCGGGCGGGATCGTGGTGCGCGCCGACCGACCGCTGCCGCCCAAGGTCACGCCGCCCCGCCGCGCGCCCTCCCCGCCGCCGCCGCCGCCGCCGCCCGTGACCGGCGAGGAGGTGATCGTGTCCGGACGACGCGGCACCGACGTGCAGGGCGAACTGGATCGCAGCTATTCCGCCTCGCATCTGGACGCCGTCGAACTGGCGCGGCGGCCGCCGCAAAGCCTGGCCGAGATGCTGTCGGGCCTGCCTGGCCTGTGGGTCGACACCTCGGCGGGAACCGCGGCCAACACCGTCCGGGTGCGCGGCATCCCGCTCGACGGCTATCAGGCGATCGCGGTGCAGGAGGACGGCCTGCCGGTGCAGCACGACACGCTGCCCTGGACCGATATCGACCAGTTCGTCCGCCCCGACCTGTTGGTCGAGACGGTCGATTATGTGCGCGGCGGCCCCTCCGCGATCTTTGCCAGCAATGCGCCGGGCGGCGTGCTCAACATGCGTACCCGCGCCCCCGCCGGGCGGCCCGGTGGCGAGATGCGCGCGACGCTGACCGATTACGGGCTGGTCCGCTGGGAAGGCTATGCGACCAGCCCCGTCGCCCCCGGCTGGCGCGCGATCGTCGGCGGGTCGGTGGCGCGCGATCCGACGGTGCGGCGCATCGCCGCGACGCTGGGCGGCGGCCAGATTCGCGCGCGGGTCGATCACGACTGGCGGGGCGGGCGGCTGACGCTGGCGTGGCGCGGGCTGGCCGACGACACGCTCAATATCTCGTCCTTTCCGATGCGCTATGTCGGCGGCGGGCTGGAGCCGCTGCCCGGTTTCGATCCGCGCCGGGACAGTTTCTTCGGCCCCGAGCTGGCGACCCTGCGCTTCGCCGCGCTGGGCGAGCGGCCGCTGGGGCGGAACAATCGCAACCGGCTCACCATGCCCTCGCTGGCGCTGACCCAGGATATGGGCGGCGGCACGCTGACGTTACGCGCGCATGGCCGCCGGTCGCGCACCGCGCGCTATGCGCTGTCCTCCTCGGGCAGCGCGGTTCCGGCGGCGAGCGCCATCGCCGAGGCGCTCCCGCGCCTCGCCGCCGCCTTTCCGGGCACCGCCCAGGCCGCGCTACGTCATGTCGGCGACGACAGCCCCTTCGCCGCGCTGCCCGGCAACGACCGGGTGGTGACGCTCAACCCCGTCGCCGCCGATGTCCGCCTGTCCGAAGCGATCGCCGACCTGTCCTATTCGCGCGCGCTGGAGGCGGCGGGGCATCACGAACTGACGCTGGGGCTGTACGGCGTCGGCTATGGCTGGCGCTTCCGCCGCGCGGTCGCGCGCGCGCTGGTCGAGGCGCGGGGACAGGGCCGATTGCTCGATCTCGTCGCGCTGGATGCCGCCGGACGGGTGCTGGGCCGCGCGACCGAGGGCGGATTGTCGAGCCGGGGATCGACCTATGAGGCGGTCGACGGGCGGCAGCGCATGGTCGCGCTCTATGCCGCCGACGAATGGCGGTTCGCGCCGGGCTGGCGGCTCGACTGGGGCCTGCGGCACGAGCGCGCCGCGCTGTCCGCACGGGTCGAGCGCGCGACGACGGTGAATGGCGGCGATCCGTCGACGCTGGCGGATGACCGGATCGCGGTCGGATCGGGGATATGGGACCGGCGCCGGGCCCGCATCGCGCGGACGGCGGCGACGCTGGCGCTGCACTGGCGGGTGTCCGACCGGCTGGGGCTGTTCACCCGCGCGACCCGTGCGATGCGACTGCCCGATCCCGGCGCATTCCGCATCGGCAGCGGCGATGCCGTCCGCGCCCTGTCGGTCGAGCAGGCCGAGCTGGGGCTGATCTGGCGGCGTGGCGGTGCGGGGCTGGACGCGACATTGTTCGCCAGCCGCTTTCCCGACATTGCGCTGCCCGACCTGTCGCTCGATCCCGCGACCGGCGCGGTGCAGGTGGGGCAGCATGACGCAACCGCACGCACGCTGGGGCTGGAGCTTAGCGGCCATGCCAGCCCCCGGCCGGGCCTGGCGCTGCGCGGCACGCTGACCTGGCAGGACCCCAGGCTGCGCCATTATCGCTTCGCCGACGCCACCGGCGGCACCCCCGTCGTCACCGACCTGAGCGGCCGGATGCCGCGCCGGGTGCCACGTCTGATGGCCAGCCTGTCGGCCAGCGCCACCCTGCCCGGCACCGGCTGGACGCTGGACGGCGATGTCTCGGCGATGGGGCGGCGCTTTGCCGACGATGCCAATACGCTGGCGCTGCCCGGCTTCGCGCTGGTCGATCTGGGCGCGAGCTGGGCGGCGACACCCGTCCTGACGCTACGGCTGCGCGCGACCAACATCCTCGACCGGATCGCGGTGATGCAGGGCGACGCGCTGGGCGGCGAGATCCGCGCCGGGGCCAGCGACGGCGTCATCACCGTCCGCGCGCAGCAGGGGCGCGTCGTGGCGTTCAGCGTCGACTGGCGGCTGTAAGGCCCCGGCGGTAGCGCGCCAGCTCCTCGGCGGCCGCCGCCAGGTCGCGGCGGAATGCGGGCTGGCCCTGTTCGCGCGCGAACACCGCGCTGGCCGCCAGATAGCCGCCCTCGACCGCGCTCTGGCTGTGCGATCCGCAGATCCAGCGGCTGTCGCCATAGTCGCGCCCGCGCGCCAGAATCGCCTGCGCCCGGTCGGGGATCAGCGCCGCCATCAGCAGCGCAAAGCCCCAGCCATGTGCGGTATGGCCCGAGGGATAGTCGCCATTGGCGATCAGCGAGGGGGTGCGCGGCTCGCAAATGGGCAGGTCGGTGCCGATGAAGGGGCGCGGCGACTGCCAGTGCCGCTTGGCCGCGCCGATCGCCGCCGAACGGTCGGCATCGAACCGCGCGATCAGCGCGCGGGTGACGGGCAGCTTGCTCCAGTCCGGCCGAAAGCCCAGCGCCCCGGCGAAGCGATCGCCCAGATCGCTCGACACGTCCGCCGTCGCCTGTTGCCAGCGCGCGGTGCCGGCGAGCGTCCGGCTGTCGCGAAAGACCCGCGCATCGGCCAGCGCGCGCGGACTGCCCGGTGCGGGCGGGCCGGGAAGGATCGCGGCGAGGTCCAGCCCCTCGCCCGCCGCCAGATAGCCCGCCGTCTCCCGCGCGACCGCGCCGCCCGGCATCGCCAGCGCAAGCATCAGGATCGCTGCCATTCCCCAGCCCGTTCGCATCGTCCGCATCCGCTCGTCCCTTGCCGAAGTTGTCATTCGCCTATCCCAAGACGTTTTTCCCCGGCAACCGGGGACATTGCCCTCGGATTGTTCAGACCATTCTCAAATCCGTAGAAAAACCGTAACAAAAACGCCATAAATGTCTTAAAACTTTTACAAATTTCCTTGTCCCCGTTTTGCGCGAACCCCCGTCTTCCCCGCGACCGTCCGTTTGGCCGGACGCGTGATTTCATTCCTTGGGGGGTTATTCGAGATGTGGACGAAGAGAACGCTGCTGCTGGCGTCGAGCGCGCTGTTCGCGGTGCAGCCGGCGGTCGCGCAGGACGCGCCGAAGCAGGATGGGGCGGCGGACCAGCAGGGCGAGGTGGTCGTCACCGGCTATCGCACCAGCCTGGCCGCCGCCCGCGATTCCAAGCGCGAGGCGTCGATCATCAAGGATTCGATCGCGGCCAGCGACATCGCCGCCTTTCCCGACCTGAACCTGGCCGAAGCGCTCCAGCGCCTGCCCGGCGTCGCGATCAATCGTGAAGCGGGCGAGGGCCGCCGCATCTCGCTGCGCGGCCTGGGCCCCGACTTCACCCGCGTCCAGCTCGACGGGATGGAGGTGCTGGGCAATGTCGACTCGCCGCAGGACAGCCGCGGCCAGACCACGCGCGACCGCGCCTTCGACTTCAACCTGTTCGCCGCCGAACTGTTCAACCATGTCGATGTCGAGAAGTCGTACCAGGCCAAGCAGACCGAGGGCGGCCTGGCGGGCACGGTCGGACTCTACACCGCGCGTCCGTTCGACTTCAAGGGCACCAAGATCGCCATGTCGGCGCAGGGCGGCACCAATACGCTGACCCGCGATTTCCAGCCGCGCCTGACCGGCCTGATCTCCAAGAACTGGGGCGATTTCGGCATCCTCGTCTCGGCCGCCTATAGCCGCCGCAACACCCGCGAGGAGGGGTTCGACACCTATCGCTGGCGCCGCAACAAGGCGAATGGCAGCAACATCAGCGGCCTGACCGCCGCCGAACAGGCCAAGATCAACTCGGGCGACCTGTTGTTCGCGCGCGGCAACCGCCTGTCGGTGTGGGACAGCAAGCAGGAGCGGATCGGGCTGACCACCTCGGTCCAGTGGGCGCCGACCGACAAGGTGCATGTGACGCTCGACGGGCTGTACGGCCAGTTCAAGGGCGACCGTTTCGAGACGCACCTGGCCTCGCGCGGCGGCGGCAGCTCGACCTGGCTGGGCGGCGGCGAGACGTTCGCGGGCGTGGTCTATCCCAATTCGCGGGTCAACGCGCTCCAGTGGAACGACCGTAACGAGGTCGTCTATCTCGACGTGTCGGGCGGCAAGGCATCGACCGAAACGCGCATCCAGAACACCAAGAACATCTTCAAGCAGCTGGTGCTGAGCGGTGACGCCGAGTTGGCCGAGGGGCTGACCTTCACCTGGCTGGGCGGGGTCGAGCGGTCGGCCTATTCGATGCCGGTCAACGACAAGTTCACCGTCGAGGGGTTCGGCGACGTCACCTCCGACTATCGCGGCGGCACCTATTCGCTGGTCAACACCTACAAGTTCAACCCGGCCGACGCCAATTTCTGGCATGCCAAGCGGCTGTACGTGAACAACACCTATCAGGACACGGCGTTCGACAACATCAAGGGCCGGTTCGACTATAAATTCTCGCCCGACGACACGATCAGCATAGGCGGGGAGTGGCGGCGCTTTGCCAATACCGGCTATTATGGCGAGCAGGACAATATCCTGACCAGCCAGTTCCAGTCGGGCAAGGTCAGCGCCAATGTCGCGGGCTATGCGCAGGTTTACGGCGGCTATACCGGCCAGGACTGGACCATCGTCGACTTCCCCAGGATGCTCCAGACGCTGGGCATCGACCGCGCGCAATATCTGACCAGCAAGCTGGGCGTCTTCGCGGTCGAGGAGCGCACCGGCGCGGCCTTTGTCCAATATGACTGGAATCATGTGCTGGGCGGCGTGCCCTTCCGCGGCAATATCGGCGCGCGCTACTATCGCACCACCGTCACCTCGGACGGGCTGGCCAGCGTCGGCCCGGTCACGGTGCGCGGCGAATATCAGGGCGTGCTGCCCGCCGCGAACCTGATCTTCGAGCTGAATCCGGGGCTGATGCTGCGCTTCGCCGCGTCGCAGAACATCAACCGTCCGGCGCTGGGCGCGCTGGCGGTCAACGGGTCGGTCAGCAACAACAATGGCGACATCACCGTGTCGATCGGCAACCCGAACCTGCGCCCCTACAAGTCGAACGACTTCGACATCTCGGCCGAGCAGTATTTCGGCTCGGTCGGCTATGTCGCCGCCGCCCTGTTCTACAAGCATCTCGACGGCTATATCTCGACCCAGACGGTCAGCGACGTGCCCTATTCGCAGACCGGGCTGCCCGACAATCTCTATCCGGGCGTCACCGGCAAGACGATCATCGACAGCTTCTCGCGCCCCGTGAACCTGCTGGCGACGAACCTGTTCGGGGTCGAGCTGTCGGGCCAGACCGACTTCAAGTTCCTGCCCGCGCCGTTCGACCGGCTGGGGACCGCGATGAACTTCACCTATGTCGACTCGCGGCTGGACTATTCCAAAATCTACGCGGGCAGCATCCCGACGACTCTGGAGGGGCTGAGCAAGTACAACGCCAACGCCACGCTTTATTACCAGGACAAGGCGTTCGACGCGCGCGTCTCGGCCAATTATCGCAGCGGCTATATCTTCAGCGCCTCGCCGGTGCTGACGTCGCTCGGTCCCGATCAGGACGTGACCGGGTTCGAGGGCACCGTCTATGTCGACATGTCGGCACATTATGCGGTCACCAAGAACGTCCAGCTGACGCTGAACGGCATCAACCTGACCAACCAGCGCGAGAAGCAATATTCGAACAGCACCAAGCGGCTATATGTCGTGACGCGTTCGGGCACGACGCTGCTGGGCGGTGTGCGGGTCACCTTCTGACCCTGACGGCGCTTGATGTCCTGCCCGCGCAGGATATCGGATCATGGTGCGTCGGCCTCTCCCCGAGGCCGACGCATCCTGTTTTTCGCGAGGGAATGTCCCCGGATGCGGTGCGACCGGCTCTTCATGGACGGGACCGAGTGAGCGGGCCGCTCGCCTGGGTGGCGGACGGGCGCGACCGGCTGCTGACCTATGTCCGCAGGCGGATCCGTGAGCCCGAACAGGCCGAGGACATCGTGCAGGAGGCGATCATGCGCGTCATCGAGCAGGAGCGCAGACAGGTGATCGAACAGCCGCTCGCCTATGCCTTTCGCGTCGCGGACTCGGTCATCCATAACCGCGCCCGGCGCATCGTCGCCAACCATGGCCCGGTCGACACCGAACTGGCCTGCGCGCTGCCGCTGGCGGACGAGGTGCTGGACTATCGCCAGCGTTTCGACCGGTTCCGCGCCGTGCTGGACACCCTGCCGCCGCAGCGCCGCGCGGTCTTTGTCGAACGCCATCTGGAGGGCAAGTCGCGCCAGCAGATCGCCGAGGAGATGAACATCAGCGTCGAGGCGGTGAAGAAGCATCTGGTCCGCGCCATGGTCGACCTCGCCGGATGCGTGGACGACGGCCCCATCCGCCCCCTTCCCCGGAGCCGGGCGCATGACTGACGGGCTGATCGAAGAGGCGGCGGACTGGGCCGACCGGCTGGATGCGCTGTCGCCGGACGATCGCGCCGAACTGGGCGCATGGCTGAACCGCTCGCCCGCACATCGCGACGCCTTGGGGCGGATGGTGCGGCTGCTGGGCGACCCGGCGCTGTTCCATGTCGTCGAGCAGGCGGAGCGGGCGAGCCCGTCCGTTCCGGCGCCCCGCCCCCGTCCCCGCCGCTGGCAGGCGCTGGCGCGCCCCGCGAACCGGCGCTTCACCATCGGCATCGCCGCCGGGCTGACCGCCGTCGCGGTCGCGCCGGTGCTGTGGCACGCCCTGCCCCCCGGCGGAACGGTGCGCGCAGACTATGCCAGCGCGGTCGGGCAGCAGCGCCGGGTCACGCTGCCCGACGGATCGGACATGACGCTCGACGCCGCCTCGCGCGTTGTCATCGCCTTTTCGAACGGCGCACGCGACCTGACGTTGCAAGGCGGCGCGGCACGGTTCGAGGTGCGCCACGATGCAAGCCGCCCCTTCGCCGTCTCGACACCCGAGGGGCAGATGGTCGCGCTGGGCACCAATTTCAGCGTCGATCGCGGCGCGGGGCGTAGCGAGTTGCGCGTCTATCGCGGCCGGGTGCGGCTGACCGTGCCGGGACAGGTGCCGGTGGTCGTCACCGCTGGCCATTGGGCCGAGGCCGGGCGCGACCGGATCGCGCTCCACCGCTTCGACACGGGCAGCTATCAGGGGTGGCAGGATCGCTGGTTGACCGGCGACCGCATCCGGCTGGGCGATGCGGTGGCGCGGATCGGGCGCTACAGCCCGCGCCCCATCCGGCTCGCCGATCCGGCGCTGGCGAACGAGACGTTCAACGGCCGCTTCCGGCTGGACCGCCCGGTCGAGAGCCTGACGCTGATCGGCGCGCTGTTCGACCTGTCGGTGCGCGAGCGGCCGGACGCGATCACCCTCGCGCGCAGGTAGCTATTGCGAGTCCCTATCAAAAGTATATGAGGCGCTCGCAAAGGGGACATCCTATGCGAACGATCACCGGCGGGTTGCTGGTCCTGGGCCTGACCGCCGCTTCCGCGCAGGCGGCCACGCTCGACGACGACGGCACCACCGGGCAGGAGATCGTCGTCACCGGCCGCGCCTCGCCCGCGCCCAAGGCGGCCGACGACCGCTACAAGCCGACCCCCGACGCCTCGACCCTGCGCTCCTCGGCCGGACCGCTGGAGACGCCGCAGGCGGTCAATATCGTGCCCGCGCAGGTGATCCGCGACCAGCGCCCGCGCTTCCTGGACGATGCACTCGCCAATATCAGCGGCATCACCCAGGGCAATACGCTGGCCGCGACGCAGGACACGGTGCTCAAGCGCGGCTTCGGCGGCAATCGCGACGGGTCGGTGATGCGCAACGGCATGCCGCTGGTGCAGGGTCGCGCCTTCAACGCCGCGACCCAGAGCGTCGAGGTGCTGAAGGGCCCCGCCTCGCTGCTCTATGGCATCATGGACCCCGGCGGGGTCATCAACACCGTCGCGAAGAAGCCGCTGCTCGACCCGCATCTGGCGGTCGCGCTGACCGGATCGGCCTATGCCGCATCGCGCACCGGGCTGGAGGCGATGGCCGACCTGACCGGCCCGATCGCGGGCAATCTGGCCGGGCGGCTGGTGCTCGACCATCAGGACGAGGATTATTGGCGCAATTTCGGCGAGCGCCGCGACACGCTGATCGCGCCCTCGCTAGGCTGGTATGGCGGCGATACGCAGGCGGTGCTGTGGTATGAATATCGCCGGTTCGACACGCCCTTCGACCGGGGGACGGTGCTCGATCCCCGCACCATGACCCCGCTGGCGGTGCCGCGTCGCGAGCGGCTGGACGATCGCAACAACCGGATGGTCGGCGACAGCCACCTGGTCCAGCTGGCGCTCGACCACCGGCTCGGCGGCACCTGGGCGGCGCATCTGGCGGCCAGCTTCAACAGCGAGCGTTACGATGCCGGACAGTTGCGGGTGACGGCGGTGAACACCACGCGCGGCACGCTGACCCGCCGCAACGACGCCACGGTCGGCTCGCTCAGCACCGATGCCTATGTCCAGGCCTATCTCGACGGCCAGGTCGAGGCGCTGGGGATGCGGCACCAGATCATCCTGGGCGTGGAGGGCGAGTATCGCCGCTATTACCGCCGCGACCTGATCCGCCAGGCGACGTCCACGACCTTCAGCTATCTGCGTCCCGTCTATGGGCGCGAGCCCTTTCCGACCACCGTGTCGCCCTCCGACAGCGACCAGACCGACCGGCTCTACAACTATTCGCTGTTCGGCCAGGACGCGATCCATCTGGGCGAGCGCTGGATCGTCACGGCGGGCGGGCGGCTAGTCGGGTTCGACCAGCGGGCGGGGCGCGGACGGCCCTTCACCGCCAACACCGATCTGGACCGCTGGGAGTTCGTGCCCCAGGCCGGGCTGGTCTGGCGCGCGACCGACACGCTGTCGCTCTATGGCGGCTATACCCGCTCGCTGAAGCCGACCTCGACCATCGCGCCGCTGGCCAGCGGCGTCACCCTCACCTCGGCCTTCGCGCCGGAGCGGGGACGCTCGTTCGAGGTCGGGGCCAAGCTGGACGTGCCCGACCGCGTCACCGCGACGCTGGCGCTGTACGACATCGACAAGCGCAACGTGCTGGTGTCGCAGTTCAATCCGGCCACCGCGCTGACCGATTACCGCACCGCCGGCCGTGCGATCTCGCGCGGGGTGGAGCTGGACGTGGCGGGCCAGGTGACGCGCACGCTCAGCCTGATCGGCAGCTATGCCTATACCCATGCGCGCACCGTCGAGGACCCCGCATTTTCGGGCAACCAGCTCGCCAATGTCGCGCCGCATACCGCGTCGCTGTCAGCGGCCTATGATGTCGGGGCGATCGCGGGCGAGGATCGGTTGAGGCTGGGCGCGGGCGGACGCTATGTCGCGCGGCGGCCGGGGGACGATGCCAACAGCTTCTGGCTGGCATCCTATGTCGTGGCCGACGCCTTCATGACCTATGACACGCAACTGGCGGGGCGGCGGGTGACGTTCCAGTTCAACCTGAAGAACATCTTCGACCGCACCTATTACACCTCGGCGGTCAACCAATATGGCGTCGCGATCGGAGACCCGCGTCGCGCGATCGGCACGGTCAGCTTCGCTTTTTGAGAAGGGGCGGCGCGCATACCCGCCGCCCCTGTCCCTCAGCTCAGGCCTTCAGGCCCTTCGCCATGTTCAGATGCGCGGCGACGGTCGGGATCAGCCCGTTGGCGAAGGTCTTCAACTGGGGCACGTCGCCGGTCGCGGCATAGGCCTTCAGCGCATCGAGCGTCTGCTGGTGCCCGGCCGCCTGCGCGGCGATATAGGCCTGGTCGAACGCCGCGCCGTTGAGCGACTTCAACTGGTCGATCGTCTGCTGCTGCTCGGCATTGAGCGCCGGGTCGGGGGTGAGCGCGGGGCTCAGCGTGGCAGTGGTCGCCTTCAGCTTGGCGGTCGAGGCGGTGTGCGCGTCGATCATCTTGCGGGCATAGGACTTGACCGAGGCGGACGAACCATTGGTCAGCGCCAGCTTCGAGCTTTCGATCTCGAACGCGTCGCTGGCGGCGGCGGTGTTGACGAAGCTCTGCGACGCGCTGACGGCGGCGGGGGTCGGCGTCGCGGCGTCGAGCTGGTTGGCGGCGGCGACGCTGTTCGTCGTGTCGGCGGGCGTCGCATCCTGTTTCTTGCCGCACCCCGCCAGCGCGAGAAGGGCGGTCGTGGCGATGAGCGTCGTACGAATGGTCATGGCAAACCCCTGAAAAAGCGTCGGGAGATGGGGTGTAAGCGTCTGTCGGGCGATGACGTTCCCAACAGGGAACCGGCCCGTGACGGACCCGGACGCCACTTTTCGTCGTTGAGGCGGGCATCGCCGTCATCCGTATCAGCGAAGGAACTTGGTCATGAGCATTTTCGGCAATATCCTGAACAAGATATTCCACCATGGCAGCAAGACGCCTGCCCCCGCTCCCACCCCGGCGCCCGCCACGATCCAGGCGGAACCGACCCAGCCCGCCCCGGCCGCCGCACCTACCCCTGCTCCCGAACCCGCATCGCCCCAGGCGGTCGATGTCGGTGCGGTCCTGTCCGAAATGGCGTCGATGAAGGGCGGCGGGGGTAACTACCAAAGCTCGATCGTCGATCTGCTCAAGCTGCTCGACCTGGATTCTAGCCTGTCGGCGCGCAAGGAACTGGCCGACGAACTGGGCGTCCACGCCGCCGAGGACGGGTCGGCCGAACAGAATATCGCGCTGCACAAGGCGGTGATGGCCAAGCTCGCCGAAAATGGCGGCGTCGTGCCCGACAGCCTGCGCAACTGATCGCGCAAGGTCGGCGGCGCATCACCGCCGCCGACCCCGTCCCCTCAGTCGCGGAACAGCAGCGGCGCCATGGCATGCAGGCTGCGCCGCCATGTCTGGAATTCGTGCCCCGTATCCGGCGAGACGAAGAAGGCGCTGTTGAGCCCGGCCTTCTTCAACGCTTCGGCATTGGCGCGCGGATCGCGGCGCGGGCCGCCCGGCGGGCCGGTGCGACCGCCCTCCAGCTCGCGACTGCCGAAGCTGACAAAGGTCAGTCGCACCTTGTCGCGATAGCCCGGCGTCGCCTTCACATCCTCCATCGACACGGTCCCGCCGCTCAGCAACCCGATCGCGCCGAAGGTGTCGAGATGTTTGGGGGCGATCAGCTTGGTCTCGAACCCGCCCATGGACAGCCCCGCCATCGCGCGGTGACGCGGGTCGGACAGGGTGCGGAAATGCCCGTCGACATAGGGAATCAGCTCGTTCAGCAGCACCGTCTGGAACGGCCGGATATCGAACGCGGCCAGCCCGCCTGGACCGCCGGGGCGCAGGTCGTTGGTCATGCCATAGGTCATGACGATGAGGAACGGCCGCGTCTTTCCGGCGGCGATCAGATTGTCCATGATGAGGTTGGCATGGCCCTGGTTGGACCAGGCGGTCTCGTCCTCGCCCCAGCCATGCTGGAGATAGAGGACCGGATAGCGTTCGCCCGCGCTCCGATCATAGCCGGGCGGGGTGTAGACGAAGGCGCGCCGCTGCGTGCCCGTGCTGGGCGAGGCGAACAGGATCTGCTCGACCCGGCCATGGGGCACGTCCTTCAGCGCATAGAAGTCCGCGTCATGCGCCGGAATCTCGATCCCGCTTTCCCAGCGCGTCGAGCCGTAGAAGTTGAGCGTGCCCGGATCGTTGAACGTGCCGCCGTCGACGGTCAGGTGGTAATAATGAAATCCCTCGTCCAATGGCCCTTCGGACGTGCCCATCCATGACCCGTCGGGCTCTTTTGTCAGCACGGTCCCGCCGCGCCCACCCAGCCCCAGGCTGACCTTCACCGCCCTGGCATCGGGGGCGAGGATGCGGAAACGGGCATAACCTTGCGAATTGACCTGCGGATAGAGCTGGCCCGGCTGGTTGAGCGAGGAGGGTCTGAAATCCTCCTTCACCGGCGCGGGCGTCGGCGCGGACGGGGTCTGGGCCGACCCGGCCGCCGCCACGCCCGCCATACCCATCGTCAGCGCCGCGAGTGCGATCCTCATAGCTCATCCTCCCTCGTCTCCCGGTCCCGAAAGCCGGTTCGTTTCCGCGAGGGTGATCGCAAGGACAGGACAACACAAGCGCCGATCGGCACAGGTCCGGAAACGGATCAGATGCTGTCCCAGCCGCTCGACAGGGCGGCGAAGAAGGGTTCGGCCTTACGGCGTTTCGAACATGATCGGCGATCGCGGCAGCCTGCTTCATCATGATGCAGGCGAAAGCGACGACGTGAAGTCCGGCGAGTGTCTGGGCATAGCGTTCATAGTCCTTGACGAGACGGCGGAAGCGGGTTGCCCAGGCGAATGACCGCTCGACGACCCAGCGGCGCGGCAGGAGAACAAACCCGCGCTTGGCCTGCGGCAGTTTGACGACTTCGAGCGCGATGCCATGCTTGTCTGCTGCATC
>NZ_JBHZQU010000014.1:0-83507 GCF_042867205.1 Sphingomonas sp. NCPPB 2930
CGCGGGGTGGAGCAGCCCGGTAGCTCGTCAGGCTCATAACCTGAAGGCCGCAGGTTCAAATCCTGCCCCCGCAACCAACGCCTTAGAACTCGACAACGCCGCCCTCCAGGGCGGCGTTGTCGTTTAGGGCATACGCCATCAGCGACGCTACGCTGGCTGACGTGACCCCAATCTTTCATCCAGCGGCGACCAGAGACTGACCGGTGTTTGACGATCCCCGGTTTCTCATCCGGGCATGATGCGAGTTTCCGGTTTGCATCCGCCGGGGTTAACCCCGACGGATGCAGCATATTCGACTGGCGTGAGCCAGCCAAGCGCCGTGTGAGGACGGCTCTCATTATAGTCCTGCCGCCAGGCCTCGATCTTGGCACGGGCATCCGCTAGCGACAGGAACCAGTGGCTGTTCAAGCACTCGTCGCGAAGCCGGCCGTTGAAGCTCTCGACGAATGCGTTGTCGGTCGGTTTGCCCGGCCGCGGGAAATCGAGCGTGACGCCGTTCTCATACGCCTATTGGTCGAGCGCCTTCGAGATGAACTCCGGACCGTTGTCGACCCGAATGGTCTTCGGTGCACCACGCACTGACGCGATGCGCGTCACCGCCGCGACAACCTGCTCGCCCTTGATGCCCTGATCGACGTCGATCGCCAGCGCCTCGCGGGTGAACGCGTCGACCACCGTCAACGCCCGCAGCCGCCAGCCATCGAACAAGGCATCCGAGACAAAGTCCATCGACCACATCTCGTTGGTCGCCGAGGCCGCAGGCTGGCGTTCGCGGTTCGCCGCGCTGACGTTGCGACGGGGACGCTTGAGCCGAAGGCTCAATCCATCCTCCCGATGTAGCCGGTAAACCCGCTTGTGATTCACCAGCCAGCCCTCCCTGCGCAGCAGGATGTAGATCCGAAAATAGCCATAGCGCGCCCGTGCTGCCGCCAGATCATGAATGCGCAGCCGCAGCGGCGCTTGGTCCGGCTTGTGCGACACGTATCGCACCGATGAGCGGTCGCCCCCGAGCGCGAGGCAACTGCGCCGCTCACTGACGCCGTGGGACGCCTGGACTTGCGCGACGATCTCGCGCCGTCGCCCAGGCGTCAGAGCTTTTTTGCCAGGACATCCTGCAGGATATGCTTGTCTAGGCTCAGGTCCGCGACGAGCTGCTTCAGCTTGCGGTTCTCGTCCTCGAGTTGCTTGACCCGCCGCAGCTCGCCGACGCCCAGCCCGCCATACACCTTCTTCCAGCGGTAAAATGTCTGCTCCGACACGCCCATCCGGCGGATGAGCTCCGCCACCGGCGTGCCCGTCTCCGCCTGCTTCAGCGCAAACGCAATCTGCTCTTCCGTGTACCTCGACTTCTTGATGTCCCAGCTCCTTGCCCGCAGGCTTCAAAGGGCCGGAAAACTCTCACCCAGCTTGGATAAAAAAACAGGGGGGACGTCACCAGCAAATGACAGCACTGAGCACCTAAGCGGCGATTTGACCAGAAAGTTGGGTAGAGTGTCGTTGCGATCAGCCAGGAGGGCCTGCGCAGGGAGCCATTATGGGGCAGCCTGAGGCTTGGCAGCCTGAGGCTTATTCGCTGGATTTCCTTTGAATGAGCCGCATTCGGCTTGCATTGGCCGGGCAAATAAGGGACCAATCGAGAAACAAAATAGCGGGGATTCACTCGCCAGGCATACGAGTGCAAACGCACCACGGGGCCGTAGAATGGGAGAGGGTCCTATGTCTGCGGTCTATTCGCTATCGTCATGCATTGAATGGCAGTTCGCCGAAGCTGGAGCGCTGGATGCGCGTCTTCGCGCGGCCAAGGCGGCCGGTTTAGAGCTGGCTGAATTCCACCTTTGGCGTGACAAGCCCATCGACGCGCTCGCGGTGGCGCTCTCGGACACGGGAATGCGGCTGACCAGCCTGTGCGTCGATCCGCGCCGCTCGATCGTCGATCCCGCTGAGCGTGAGGAGATGGTCACCGCCGTTCGCGAAACCATCGCCGCCACCGCCAAGCTCGGCAAGCCCGCCCTGATCGTCGCCTCAGGTTTCCGGGTGGAGGGCATGAGCGAGCAAGAGCATTTCGACAATGCCGTGGCCGCCTTGCGCGCCGCGGCCGATGCCGCGGAGGAGGCGGGCGTCATGCTTCTGCTCGAGCCGCTTAACACCCGGCTTTTCGCAACCATGTATCTGGTCAGCACCACGCTCGGCCTCGACCTGGTCGAGGCGGTGGGCAGCCCGAACCTGCGTCTCCTGTACGATGTCTGGCACAGTGCCGTGATGGGTGAGGACATGCGCACGGTACTCACCGGGCGTATTGATCTGGTCGCCCATGTGCAGGTCGCCGATATGCCCGACCGCAACGAGCCGGGGACCGGCGCTGTCGACTGGAAGGAGGTCACGCAGACGTTGCGTGATCTTGGCTATACCGGCGCCATCGGTCTCGAATATTTCCCGACGCTGCCCATGGTGCAATCGCTGGCCGTTTCGCAAGAAGCGCTGGCCGACTGACCCGCATCCGCTGCTTCCCAGTCCTGAACGGGTCATCGTCATGCAAAAAAGCGAATTGGGCTTTGTCGAGCGCCTGAGTTACGGCTTTGGCGACATGGGAACCAGTCTGGCCTATAATATGGCCAGCGGTTTCCTGCTGTTCTACTACACCAACGTCGTGGGCTTGCCCGCGGCGTCAGTCGGCACGGTATTTCTGGTCGCGCGGATATTGGACGCCGTGGTCGATGTGCTGGTCGGCATCGGGGTCGATAAGACCCGCACCCGTTGGGGGCGTACCCGCGTCTATTTCCTGTGCACGGCCATTCCCTATGCGCTGTTGACCGTTGCCGTCTTCTCGATGCCTGCCTGGAGCCAGGGCGCGCAACTCGTCTACGCCTTCGTCACCTTCAAGGCGCTGGGTATCGTCATGTCGCTTCAGGCGATCCCCTATACCGCGTTGATGCCGATGATGACGCTGGACGGCAAGGAGCGGTTGCGTCTGTCGGGCTTGCGTTCGATCGGCACCGCGACCGGCGTCGTGCTGGGAACGGCGGCGGTCATTCCATTGGTCGGTTTGCTGGGCGGAGGAAACCAGCAGCGAGGGTTCACGCTCGTCGCCGTGCTGTTCGCGATCGTCGGGCTGATCTGCACGCTGGCGCTCTTCCGCAACTGCAAGGAGCGGTACGAGGATGATGCCCCGCCGGGCTTCGCCATTCTTTCCGCAGTCGGCGAGATGTTGCGAAACCGTGCCTGGCTGGTCGTCTTCTTCCATTGCCTGCTCTATTTCGCACGCTTCGGCATGATGATGGCCGCCACCGCCTACTTCGCCATCGACGTCATGAAGCGGCCCTGGATGATCTCGGTCATGCTGCCCGCCGTCGCGGGTATGCTGCTCCTGTCCGCCTTTTTCGCGCCCGCGATCCTGACGCGTACGGGCCTGCGGAACGGCACGGCCGGCGCGCTCGCCATCGCGGCGGTGCTGTTCGGAGCGTTGCCCTTCGTTCAGGACAATGTGCCGGTATTTCTGGGCTTCTACGTCGCGGGCTGCCTGGCGACCTCGATCACGATCACCTCGACCTATGCGATGATCGCGGAAACCGTAAATTACCACGAGGCGAAGTTCGGCGCCCGTCGCGAGGGGCTGTTATCCGCGGGCATCAGCCTTTCGACGAAGCTCGGCATGGCACTGGGCACGGCCGGTTTCGCCTATGTGCTGGGCGCATTCGACTATGCCCCCGGCCATGTCAGCGACGCCGCGCGGGAGGCCATCCGGTGGACCTATAGCGGCGGCGCGGTGGCAGTGCTCGCCGTCCAGACGCTCGTCGTTCTCTGCTGGCCCCGGACGGGACCGGCCAAGCCCTGATCACGCAAATTCGGATGTCGCGCGGCGACACATCCGTAGACACGATGGAAACCGTCATGAACAAAGATGCGATCGGCATAAGCCTGGATTTGATCAATCGCCATTATCAGGAACCGAACCGAAACCGGTATGAAGGCAAGTATTTCTGGGAGGAGCTGTATCCGCTGATCAGCGCGAGCGGGTTCCGCGCGATCGAAATCCCTTATGAGCCGGTCTGGCAATTTGGCGGCCGCAGCGGCGTTCCGATGAACCGCTATTGCATCAACACAAAGTATCAAAGCGCCGCCAGTTACCGGGACGTGTTGCGCCAAAGCGGCATCGACCGGGTCGTCGGCGTCACCTTCGATCCCAATCTGTTCATGCGCAATGACAATCTGGGCTTCTTCTTCGGCGCCAGCGGCCATTTCGCGGGCGAAGCGCTTGCCCATGCCGCCGACCTCGGTGCCGATTATTTCGCGATCAGCCCGTCGGCCTTTTACGGGCGGATGGCGCATTATCACCCCGATCTGGACGCGAAGATGGAGGACATCGTCGCGCGCGTGACCGAACTGCTTCAGGGTCTTGCCGCCAAGGCGCAGGAGGTGGGCGTCACCCTGGTGCTCCGTAACGAATATTGGAGCCTTTTCCGGGGCGAGCGCATCCTTCCGCTGCTCGACGCCCTGCCCGAAAGCGTCACGCTCGACGTCGATACCGCGACTTTGACGATCGCGGGCGTCTCGCCCGCCGCGTTTATCGGCGCGCATATCGGCCGGATCGGCTGCGTGCACCTCACCGATACCGATTTCGTCGATACGGACGAGACATGGAAGAGCCCGAACCCGGAATTCCCGGCCGGGCGGGCCACACAGGTGTTCCGCGATCCCGGAACCGGATCGGTCGATCTGTCGCGTATCGTCCAGCTACTGGATGATCTGGGCTATGACGGACCGGTCGTCTGCAGCGCCCGCCAGACACGCGATCCGTTCCGCGCGCTGCTGCGCACTCGTGCCTTCCTCAACCAACTGCCGAACCAGGCCGGACGGAGTGCCCTGTGATGCCCAATATCCGCTACGCCAATATGAGCCATTGGAAGGCGATCCCCTATCGGCAGATCGAGAACTTCCGCGATTTCTATTACGAGAACAATACGAACTCCGCCTATTATTCCGACTGGGACACAATCCTGAAATACCAGTCGGCGCTCGGCTTTGACGGTATCGAGATCGCGCCCTGGGACCTGGCCGACATCCTGCCCCTGTTCGGCTCGCCCGAGGCATTCACCGCGTTCGCGAAGGATCGCGGCGTCGATGTGATCGGGATGTTCCACGGCGCCCATGCCTCGCATGCCGCCGATCATTTCGAGGAGGCGGTGCGCTCGGGACGAGACGCCGTCGACACGATCGTGAAGTTCGGCGGCACCTATATGAACACCTGTCCGACGAACAACTATTACGGGTCCGGTCCGCTGTCGCGCGAACAGGTTCAGCAATGCGCCCGAACGATCAACGAGATCGGACGCTATGCAACCGACCACGGCGTCAAGATCGGTCTGCACAACGAGTTCTTCTGCGCGATCAATCTGCCGAACCACCGCGAGTTCATCGAAAGCACCGATCCTGAGCTGGTTCACTATTGCATCGACACGGCGCAGGTCGCGATCATGGGCGAGGATCTGCTGACCTTCTATGAGGATTATCACGACCGGATCAGCACCTTCCACCTGAAGGATACGGCCTCGGTCCGCCAGCCGGATGAAGTGCGCTATGCTCAGGACCCGGAGATCACCGATGACGGCACACGCTGGTTCTGGGAGCCCGGCCTGGGTGAGTTGGACCTGAAGGGCCTGTATCACCTGTTGAAGAAATATCAGTTCAAGGGCTGGATGTCGGTCGAATATGACGGGTCGCCGGACCTTCTCGCGTCGATGGCCCTGACACGATACCACCTCGATAAGGAATTGCGGCCCATCTACGACTGAGGGGAGGGCACAACTGCCCCCCTCAATCGAACAGCCGCTCCGGCAGGCGGGTCAGCAGCAATGCGATGGCCAGCAGATCCGCCGCCACCACCAATGTCGCGATCAAGAAGGCGGTCACGGGCGGCCGATGATCGCCCGTCAATGAGAAATAGATGGTGGCGATCAGGGCCGTGCCCATGGCGCCGCCGATCTGTTGCATCGTCTTGTGCATGGCCCCCGCGACACCCGCGTGATTGCGATCGACGCGTGACAGCGTGATTGGCCCCAGTGGACCGCTGAGTGTCCCCATGCCGACACCCGCGAATAGCAGCAATGCGCCGATGACCACGCTCGGAAGTGCGATGTGCACGGCGACCCCGGTCGCCGAACACGCGAGCGCCATCAGGATCGCACCCGTTATCGGCACACGACGTCCATGGACGGGCAGGGCCTTGCGCCCAATCTGACTGATGCCCGCCATGACCCCCATTCCAAAGGGTATGTGGAGCAGCGCGACGTCGACCGGGCTGTAACCTAGCCCCTGTTGCAGCGTCAGGCTGAAGGTTAGCAGGAAACCGCCCGAGGCGATCGCGAAGGCTCCTGTTGCCGCCAGTCCGACCCGAAAACTGCGGTCATGGAACAGCGACGGTTCGATCAGCGCCGACCCCAGTCGGGACCGGCGTGCGCCTTCATAACGCCAGAACCACCACCATAGGCCAGCACTCGTCAGGACCAATGCCGCCGTCCACCACGGCCACCCGGCGCTCCGCCCCTCGATCAGGGGGAGCAGCAGCGTGCCGAGCGCGAGGAACAGCAACAGCGATCCCGGCCCGTCGACACGCAGCGCATGGCCCGAGCGTCCCGGTGGCAAGAGCGTCAGCCCCGCGATTAGCGCCAGTGCGCCGAAGGGCAGATTGATCAGGAAGACACTGCGCCAGCCCAGATCGAACGGGTTGAGCTCAATCAACAAACCGCCAAGCACCGGGCCGCCGATCGCTGCCAGCCCGCCGACCACGCCAAAGGCGGCCAGTCGGCCGATCCGTTCGCTGGGTGAATATAAAAGCTGGATCAGCGCCACGCCCTGCGGTGCCATGATCGCCGCGGCCGCTCCTTGCGACAGCCGCGCGACGGCAAGCGTCGTCGCATCCTGCGCCAGTCCGCACCCCAGCGACGCGATGGAAAACCCCGCCACCCCGATTGCGAACATCCGCGCATAGCCGAACAGATCACCCAACCGACCGCCCACGACCAGCAGCACGGCGAAGGTCAGGAAATAGCCCGACACGACCCATTGCATCGCGCGGTCCGACGCCCCCAATCCCTGCTGGATTGCGGGCAGTGCGGTGTTGACGATCGTCGAATCCGCCACGTCCATGACGAAGGCGAGCAGGACCGTCGCGAACGCCAGCGTCCTTTGTCGCTCGCTCAACCGATCCGAAACCGCGCGTGTCGCCACCGTGATGATCCTTGCTTGACAGAGTGGCACGTCATGGCGATACCACGTATCAGAATGCAAGTTCTAATTAAGCCGTAAGAGCGGCGAATCGATTGGGAGAGAAGCCGATGGTCATGACGCCAGAAGACCCCGAGGCACGCCGACCCGGCATAGGTCAGGGTATCACCGTCATCACCGCCGGCTTTTTGCCGATCCTGGCCATCGCGTCGCTGTTTCCGGCGGTGCCGTCCATCATCGACCATTTCTCGGCCGACCCGTCCGCGTCGTGGAAGGTGCCCGCCATGGTATCGGCGCCAGGCCTGACGATTGCTGTGGTCGCGCTGTTCGCAGGAATTCTCGTCGATCGCTTCGGACGGCGCAAATTGATGCTGGCCGCGACCCTGCTCTACGCGCTGTTCGGCGCGGCACCCTTTTTCCTCGACAGCCTTAACGGCATCTACGCCTCGCGGCTGTTGCTGGGCGTGTCGGAGGCGGTGATCCTGACCACGCTCAACACGCTGATCGGCGATTATTGGGACGAGAAGGGGCGGCGCAACTGGCTGACTATGCAGGGACTGGCCGGGCCGTTCCTGGCCAGCGGGGTTATCCTGGCTTCGGGCTTCCTGACCGGTCTACGCTGGAACGGCATCTTCCTGATCTATCTGGTCGCCTTTCCGATCTTCATCGCGGCGGTGAAGTTTCTCTACGAGCCGCAGAGCGATGCGACGGTGCGCAAGATGCTTGGCATCGGTCAGGCGCCTGCGCGTACCCCGTTCCCGATGGCCTCCGTCGCCATGATCGGCGGCGTGACCCTGTTCGCCTCTGCCCTCTACTACGTCTTCATCATCAATGGCGGCATGGCGTTCCGCGAAGTTGGTATCCAGTCGTCGCAGGACCTCAGCAAGCTGACCTTCATTCCCAGCCTGTTTGTCATGCTGGGCTCTGCGATCTTCTGGGCGACGGGTCGGGCACGCCCGGTGGTGCAACTCGGCATCTTCCTGTCGCTGATCGGCGGTGGGTTGGCGACGATCGGTCTGGCGCCGGACTGGCGCTGGATGATTGCGGGCCTGGTGGTGCAGCAAACCGGTGCGGGCATGGCGGTGCCGACCCTGATCGCGTGGGCGCAGACCAAGCTGCCCTTCGAGCATCGCGGTCGCGGCATGGGCGTGTGGACCGCGTGCTTCTTCTTCGGCCAGTTCTCCAGCCCGTTCCTAGTCTCGATGTTCCGAACCCAGGCGGGGACGATGCAGGCGGCATTCCTGATCATGGGTGCCGCCGGGGTCGTCGGCGCGGTCACGGCCTTCCTTATCGCGGCAGCCCGTCGTGGCGGCGGTACGCCCGCCATTGCCGCCGCTGTCTGATCCCCATTCCTACCATTCAGGACGATATGACATGACGATCAAGCGGGGCGTCAGCCTCTATAGCTATCAGAACGAGACGTTCCTCGGCAAAATGTCGCTGGAGGACTGCATCCGCACCACTGTCGGCTTCGGTGCCGACGGGATCGAGGTCATCGGCGAACAGACCTTCTGGGGCTGGCCCGAAGCTGGCGTCGCGGACGAGAAGATCGCCGAGTGGCATCACCTGATCAATAAATATGACGCCGTGCCGGTCTGCCATGACTTCATGCTCGACTATAAACGCTACAAGGGCCGCGAAATGCCGTTTGCCGAGCAGGTTGCGAGCGTGCGCAAGGATATCGAATTCGCTGCAAGGCTGGGCGTGAAATATGTCCGCGCGCTGGTGGCGATTGCACCGGAGGTGCTGGTCGCCGCCGCGCCTTATGCCGAGGAAAAGGGGATCAAGATCCTGATCGAGGTGCATGCGCCGCTGCACTTCGATCATCCCTGGATTGTCCGCCATGCCGAAGCCTTCGAAAAGTCGGGCAGCGACGCGCTGGGCTTCCTGCCCGACATGGGCATGTTCCTGTTCCAGTTTCCGCCCGTGTGGAAGGAGCGCTTCATCCGCAACGGCGTGCCCCAGAACATCGCCGACTATATCACCAAGGCCTATGAGGACCGGGTTCTCAGCGAGTATGTCATCCTGAACGTGCGCGAGATGGGTGGGGTCGGCCCGGCGATCGCGATGGCGGAGACGTTGCGCCACAATGCCGCGTTCGAGCCGAAGCGGATGCTCGATTACATGCACCGCATCCACAATGTGCACGGCAAATTCTACCAGATGGATGAGAATCTGGTCGAGCCCAGCATCCCCTATGACGAGATCGTGCGGGTGCTGAAGCAGGGGAATTACGACGGCTATATCTGCTCGGAATATGAGGGCAATCGCTGGATCGAGGATGCGTATGAGGTCGACTCAGTCGAGCAGGTCCGCCGTCATCAGGACATGCTGAAGCAACTGATCGACGTGCCCGCCAACACCACCATCGCCGCCTGAAGGACTTGACCGATGTTCGACAACAAGATGATCGTGGAAGACAGCCTGAAGGCGACCGACACCGGTTTCACCATCGAGGCGCGGTTGCCCTATTATCGGGGCCTGGGCCTGTCGATGATCGAGAATGTGGCGGTCAGCGTCGATGGCGAAGCAGTCCGGCGCGAGGACATCACCGTGTCGCTGCGTGGGCGCACTTGGACGCTGGACGAGATGGAAACCGAATATGGCGACCGCTGGAATTTCGGCGAGAAGGCGCTGGTGGGCGTGAAGCGGGCAGGGGGGCTGGCGCCGGGCGAGCACCGGATCGAACTGGCCGAGACGATGCGCATCTCCTATCTGCCTTTCGTGCCGACGACCAAGGATAGCAAGACGCTGATGCTGCGCTGATCGGCGGCTTCGGCGAAAGAAAAGGGGCGGCCTTCCGATCGGGAGGCCGCCCCTTTTCCTATGTGTCGTTTAGATCGCGCCTTCCTTCAGCATCGACACGGCGTTCGCGCAGGCCCGCGCGGTCAGCGCCATATAGGTCAGCGACGGGTTCTGGCAGGCCGAGGACGACATCTGCGCGCCATCGGTGACGAACAGGTTGGGCACGTCATGCGCCTGGCTCCACTTGTTGAGCACGCTTGTCCGGGGATCATGCCCCATGCGCGCGCCGCCCATCTCGTGGATGGCCGAGCCCCCTGGATTGGGCGTGTCCATACCCATGATGACATGACCCCCGGCGGCGGTCAGCATCGCTGCGGCTTCCGCCTTGGCATCGGCGAGTGCGGCATGTTCCTGCGCCCCGTGTGAGAAATTGATGCGCAGGGCGGGGAGGCCCGCGGCGTCCTTGACGGTCGGGTCGAGTGTGATGCGGTTGCTGGGACGCGGCATGGAGTCGGCAAAGGCGACCAGCACCATGCGCCACATGCCGGGCTCACGCAGGCTGTCCTTATAGTCTTTGCCCACGCCGGGCGCGCGCTTGCCACCCGTCCAGGCTGCGCGGAATGCGCCGCCCTGATAGGAGAAGCCGCGCGTATGCCCCTTGCCGTCGATCGTATCGAGGTTGCGGAAGCGCGGGATGACCACGCCGGTCGGGCGATTGCCGAAATAGCTGTGCTGCTCGAACCCCGGCATGACCGCGATCCCGGCGACCGTCTGGGCATGGTCCATGATATGGGTGCCCAGCACGCCGCTGGAATTGGCAAGGCCGTGGGGATTGGCTTCGTTCGCCGAGCGAAGCAGCACGCCGACGCTGTTGAACGACCCGGCGTTCAGGAACACGATCCGGGCGTGAGCGCGCTGTCGCGTGCCGTCCTTGGTGTTGATGAAGCGCACGCCGGTGGCGCGGCCGGTCGCCGGGTCCTGCTCGACCGCCTCGACCACCGCGTCGGTGACGAGCGTCAGATTGCCGGTCTTTTGCGCGGCGGGCAGCGTCGAACTCTGCGTTGAGAAATAGGCTCCATAGGAACAGCCGCGCGCGCATACCGAGCGATACTGACACGCCGCGCGCCCCTGGTCGGGCTTGGCCTCGGTAAGGTTGGCGTTGCGTCCGATCGTCAGGCGGCGGCCGGGCCATTGGCGGCCGATCACCTCGCGGGTGTGTTGCTCGACGGCATTCAGCGCCATGGGCGGTTGAAAGCGTCCATCGGGAAGCTGGGGCAGGCCCTCCGCCATGCCCGCGACGCCGATAAACTCCTCGACCTTGTCGTACCAGGGTGCGAGATCGGCGTAGCGGATCGGCCAGTCGGTGCCATGCCCATCCCGGCGATTGGCGTCGAAATCATAATCCGACCAGCGATAGCATTGCCGTCCCCAGGTCAGCGAACGCCCGCCCAGCTGGTAGCTGCGCCACCAGTTGAATTCGGTTGCGCCTTCGGTGGTGTAGGGGTTCTCGCGGTCGTTGACGAAATGGTCCTGCGTGAACTCGGTAAAGTGCCGATTCTTGCGCTGGACGGCATAGTCCTTGCCATAGAGTTCGGCGTCGCCGACCCCGCGAAATTCCAGATCCCAGGGTGCCAGCGTCTCGCGCGTGTAGCCGCTGCCATGTTCGATCATCGGCCCACGCTCGATCATCAGGACCTTCAGCCCGGCTTCGGTCAGCTCCTTGGCCGCCAGCCCGCCGGTAATGCCCGAGCCCACCACGATGGCGTCGAAAACGGGTTGTTGCGCCATCAGCTGAACTCCACTGCGGTCCAGTCGCTCGACCAGGCGCGGTTTCCGGGGATATAGGGGATGTCGGCATCCCACCGACCGGGGACGAGCTCATATTGCAACTCGCGTGAGCCGCCGACCTCGGAGGTGTAATAGGCGGTGAGGATCAGGCCCTTCAGCTTGCGCCAGGGCGATTCGACCGCGTCGGGTCCAGCATCGGCAAAGGCGGCCTTGTCGATCGCCGCGACCGCTGCCTCCCGCCCGACCGGGGGGACGGCCAAATAATCGCCGTGCGTCGCGGCGTCGAGCTGCCATTCCAGCCAGTCGAGATAGTCGAGCGTCCCATCGCGGCGTTGATGGCGGGTGATCGTCGCGGGCAGAGCCGCTCCGGCGGCCGGAGCGCGGGTGCCGTCCAGCCCATGAGCAAGCGCGAGAATGACGAAGTCATGCGCCCCGATCTCGCCCGCGCCGGGGGTGGTGGTTCGGGGCAGGACACGCTGGGCGACGTCGCGCAGAAGCGCACGTTGCCGGTCGGTGACGACCTCTGCCGTGTCGGTCCAGCGGACGGCGGCGACGGGAACGCCCACCGCCATCGCGAACAGCGCCGTCCCTCCCAATAGCTCGCGCCGAGCCAAGCCCGTATCGGCCATGACGTGCCTCATCCTCGCCTACGCCGCTTTTGCTAGCGGCTATAATTAGAACTATCATTCTAGTAAGGCGATTTGGAAGACGGTGCAAGCGCTAAGCGCGGGTGGGGCGCGCCTTGGGGTTGGTCGAAAGATAGGCGGCGAGCATGTCGGCCAGATCGGCCTTCAATTCGGTCCAGTCGCCTTCGCCTGCCGCGTCGATCGACGAGCCGAAGCCCAGATAGCGCGCGATCGAGGCATAGAGGATACGGAAACCCGCATCGGCGGCATGCTCGGGATCGGGATGGCGGATCGAGTCGCGATTGCTGAGCAATGCGGCGATCACCGCCTCGCTGGTGCGGCCATAGCTGCGCTTGCCGATGGCGGCGATCACCGGATCGGCGCTCGCGCGGAGCATCAGCGGGCGCATCAGGTCGGCATAGCGTCGCAGCACTTCGGCCACCGATTCGACCAGATCGTGCACCATGTCGATCAGGCCGCCGCCGCGCGCAGCCAGATCGGCGATCACGGCCAGCATGTCGGCGTCCACCCGTTCCAGCACCCGCAGCTGCACGACATGGACCAGATCGTCCTTGCTGTCGAAGCGGCAATAGATTGAACCGATCGACACTTTGCCGTGCTTGGCGACCTCGTTCAGCGTGAATTCGTCCGAACCGCGCTGGGTCATCAATTCCTCGGCGGTGGCCAGCATCCGTTCGAAGCTCGCCTTGCTGCGGCCCTGCTGTGGCGCGCGCGCCTTCGCCAAGATCGTCTCGATATCCATCAACACCCCATTGACAGCCCGTGGGAGACCGTCATATCAGAATTGCAGTTCTAATTTTATTTTAAACGAACCGCATCAATGCGGCAACGCGCCGGACCACGGCAGGCATCATAAAAAGGGAGAGGTTTGATGCGTTTCTCGGTATTCCTCAACGCACGGTCCATGGCGCCTGACGAGGATCGCGCGCTGATCCATGGTCTGACCCGCCATGCCGAGCTGGCCGCCGCGCTCGGTTTCGACGCGCTTTTCATGCCGGATCACCATTTCAACGGCTATATGCCGATCGCCAGCGACAGCTATATGTTCGCATCCTATCTGGCGGCAAAATTCCCGCACATGCATTTCGGCTTTTCGGTGACGTCGGTGCCGCTGCATCACCCGGTGCGCTTCGTCGAGCGAATCAACATTCTCGACCAACTGACGGACGGCAAGCTGCTCGTCGGTGTCGGCTCGGGCACCACGCCCGAGGAGATGATCGGCTTCGGCGTCGATTACCGCGATGCGGGCGCCATTTCGGAAAAGAACCTCGCCCTGGCCGAACAGCTTTGGGCCAAGACGATGGACGATCCGGCGGTCGAGATCGACAACGGCCCGCACCAAGGCCGGGTGCTGCAACGGATCGCACCGGCGCCCTATAGCGAGGGCCATGCCCGGTTGATGCCGGTGGCGATGAAGGAGTCGAGCGCCCGCCGCGCCGCGGAGAACGCCTGGCCCGCCTTCATCCCGGCCTTCACCCCGCCGCAGATCGGCGGGACCGAGCCGATGAAGCACGTCGCCAAATATTTCGGCATCTATCGTGCCTTGCTGGACGAGGCCGGGCACAGTGCGGAGAAGATCGCCCGCGCACTGGACTGGACGACCCATACCTATCAGCTGGTCCATCTGGCCGACAGCGACGAACAGGCGCGCGACGAGATGATGACCATCCTGCGCGCCTATCAGGACGCGATCGAACGCGAGGCCGAATTCAATGCCCGCGCCGAATCGAACGACGCCAACAAGAAGACCGACCGTACGCCCAACGCGCTGACCGAGGACTGGATCGGCACCTGGTGCCTCTACGGCTCGCCCGAGACGGTGATCGAACATCTCAAGCCCTATGAGGAACTGGGCATCGGCAACATCCTGTGCGGCACGACGACCGGTCCATTGACCGACGAACGGCTACGGCTGGGCGACCAGACGCTGCGGCTGCTGTCCGAAAAGGTCATGCCCGCGTTCAAGAAGGCCTGAGCCGATGGCACGGCATATCGTGGGGATCGGCGGCACCTTCCGACCCCGTTCGTCGAGCGAGATGCTGGTCCGCTCGGTTTTGGCAGAGTGCGAGCGCATGGGGGCGAAGACCATCATGTTCGACGGTCCGGCGCTGGCGGTGCTGCCGCACTTCAACCCGGAGCGTCCCGAGCGTACCGCCGAACAGGCGGCCTTCGTCGGCGCGCTGCGCGAAGCGGATGGTCTGGTTATCGGGACGCCCGGCTATCATGGCGGCGTATCGGGCGTGGTGAAGAACGCCATCGACCTGCTCGAGGATCTGCGCGGGGACGAGCGGGTCTATTTCGATGGCATGCCGGTGGGACTGATCGTCTCGGCGGCGGGATGGCAGGCGGGCGGCGTCACGCTGGCGGCGCTGCGCGGGATCGTCCATGCCATGCGCGGCTGGCCGACCCCGGCGGGGATCGCGATCAATTCGATCGCCCAGAAGCCGTTCGGCGCGGACGGCGCGATCGTCGATGATGGCGTGGCGGGGCAGATCGCGACCCAGGCGCGGCAGATCATGGCCTTCCGGCTGGAGCCGGTCGCATGAGCGCGCTGACCCTCGCGCAGCAGGCCAGCCTGACTGCCGGAGCGGCCATGTGGCGATCGGTCGCGATCCCGGAGGCGGGTATCCCGTCGCTGCACATGAGCGATGGGCCGATGGGCATCGCGAGCGGCAAGGTCGACGAACGCGACGTTGCGCGCCTGTCGCCCTGCGCAACGGCACTCGGCGCCAGCTTCGATGTCGCGTTGATCGCGCGGGTCGCGGCGCTGGTCGGTGGCGAGGCGATCCGCATGGGTGTCGACCTCGTCCTGGCGCCCAACGTCAACATGGCGCGCAGCCCATTGGCCGGGCGGGCATTCGAGTATTTTTCCGAAGACCCGCTGCTGACCGGCCTGGCCGGAGCGGCATGGACGCGGGGGCTTCAGTCGACCGGCGTCGGCGCCTGCGTCAAGCATCTGGTCTGCAACGATAGCGAGACCGACCGCGACCGCATGAATGCGGTGGTGGACGAGAGGACTCTGCGCGAAATCTATCTGCTGCCCTTCGAGCTTTGTGTGGCAGCCGGGGCGGGGGCGATGCTGACCGCCTATAACCGCGTCAATGGCGACTGGTGCGCCGAGCACGGCCATATCTCGACCATCGTGAAGCGCGAATGGGGTTTCGAGGGCCCGTTCATCAGCGACTGGTTCGGAACGCATTCGACGGCGGGCAGCCTGAACGGCGGGCTCGATCTCGAGATGCCCGGACCGGCGCGGTTCGTCGGCGCCAAGGCCGTCGCGGCGGTCGAGGCGGGCGAGGTCGCGGCCGAGCGGGTGGCCGATGCCGCCGAGCGGGTGGCCCGAGCGGCCCGCCGCTGGTCTGGTCCGAAATCGGCGCCCGAGGAGGATGCCGATGCCTTGCTGGTCGAGGCGGCGGCGGCCGGTATGGTGCTGCTGCGCAATGAGGGGGATTTGTTGCCGATGACGCCGGGTAGGCATCGCCGGATCGCGGTGATCGGCCCGAATGCTGCCGCGCCCTGCTATCAGGGTGGGACCTTTGCCAAGATCGCGCTCTCGCCCGATGCGGCTCGCCCCCTGGAGGCGATCATGGCGCGATATGCCGGGACCGCGGACATCGTCTACGAACCCGGCGTCGACCCGCAACCGCGGCTGCCCGCCATGCCGGTCGCGCCGGTGCGGGGCGAGGGGCCCGGCATGACGGTCGAATATTTCGCCGATGGCGATCTGTCCGGTCAGCCCATCGGGCAGGAAGTGCGCGATACCAACTCGCTCGTCTGGTTCGTCGGCGTCCATGAGCAAGGCGTGTTCGACCGTTCGGCTGCGATCCGCGCCAGCGGTTGGTTTACGGCCTCTGCGGATGGCGCCCACCGCTTCTATGTCGGCGCGACCGGCGCGGTCAGATTGAAAGTCGATGGCCAGCCGCTGATCGACCAGCCCGAGCGGATGGCGGCGTCCGACGTCATGGGATCGCTCAAGCGGGGCGATGCCGACAGTGCCGAGCTGATGCTCACCGCCGGGCAACGCGTGCTGGTGGAGGTCGAATTCCACTATGACGGCGCCCGCGTGCATGGCCTCTGGTACGGCATTCGCGGCCCGGACAGTGCGGAGGCGATGCTGGCGCGAGCGGTCGAGGCCGCGACCGGCGCCGATGCGGTGATCCTGATGATCGGCGAAACGTCCGACTCCAGCGTCGAGAGCAAGGATCGACCCGATACGGCGATCGCGCCGGAGCAGCGCACGATGATCGACGCGATCTGCGCGGCGAATCCAAACACCGCGATCATCGCCAATATCGGCCATGCTTTCGATGCGACGTGGAGCGACCAGGCATCCGCGCTGATATCCGCTTGGTATCCCGGCGAGGGGTTCGGCCCCGCGCTCGCGGCGGTCCTGGCGGGCGATGTGGAACCGGGTGGCCGTCTGCCGGTCACATTGGCGCGGCGGGAGGCGGACTATCCCGCCCTGTCCCTCCAGCCTGACGGGCAGGGGGACCTGTCTTACGACGATGGTGTGCTGATCGGCTATCGGGGTCTGAAAGCGCGGGGAACGACGCCGCTCTACGCCTTTGGGGCAGGGCAGGGTTATACGCGGTTCGAATGGTTGGGTGTCGACGCCGACGGGGGTGATGTCTTGGTCCGATTGCGCAATGTCGGCGACCGCGCCGGAAGCGACGTCGTGCAGCTTTATCGTCACGCCCCCGAATTCGCGCTGGTCGGATTCGCCAAGGTCACGCTGGCGGCAGGAGAAATCGCGACCGTTCGGGTGACTCCGGAGCCCCGTCTGTTCCGCATCTGGGGGGATCATGGTTGGCGCGTTGCGGTCGATCGTGCGGTGTTGGCCGTCGGTCGGGCAAGCGACGATCTGCCCTTCACCGTCGAGGTGACGTTATGAAGGCCTTGTTTCATGTATTTGTCCTGACCGCGTCGTTCCTGGCTCCCGCTGCGATCGCTGGATCGGGCGCGACGCTGACCGAGCGCAACCGCGCGATCATCACCGACTTCGCCGATCACTTCTATACCCGCCGCGATGTGGCGGGGGCGTTCGCGCGCTACGTGGTGCCCGACTATATCCAGCATAATCCGGGCCTGGCCGATGGACGTGAGGCGGCGGTCGCCGCGCTCGCCCCCAAATTCGCGACGCCGGGCGCCCGGTTCGATGTGAAGCGGATCATCGTCGACGGTGACATGGCGGTCATTCACCTCCATGGCCGCACCGATCCGGCCTCCGCCGGCGGCGCGGTCGCGGACATCTATCGCCTGAAGGACGGCAAGATCGCCGAGCATTGGGACGTCATCCAGCCCATGCCGACGACCTCGCGCAATCCCCATCCGATGTTCTGAACGACCACGCAAAATAATCGGGCGGGGCTGTATATCAGCGCTTGACTCGACGAATAAACAGAACAATCATTCTAGTTCTAAACGAGAGGCGGGTACGCCTCCGATCAAAGGAGAGGGGATCGTATGATGACGTTCCGTCGCGTCGCAACCACGGCGCTCACCACCACCGCGATGTGGGTGGCCAACCCAGCCGTTGCCCAGGTCGCCGATCCGGCGGGTGCCACGCCCCAGACGTCGGCCAACAAGACGACGACGGCGGCGTCCGACGATACGATGAATTCCGAAGACATCATCGTCACCGCAACCAAGGTCGAAACCCGGTTGCAGGATACGCCGATCGCCATCCGCGCGATCGGTGGTGCAGACCTGACCAAGGCGCAGGTGACCGACGTCAGCGGGCTTCAGCGTCTCGCTCCGGATCTGGGCGTCACCCCGGACTCGGTCTTCACGAAGATCGCGATCCGGGGCGTATCCAGCCAGGATATTTCGGAAAGCGCCGATCCGGCGCTGACCGTTTCGATCGACGGCGAGTATATCAATCGCCCGGTCGGCCTGAACGCCAACTTCTTCGACCTGGAACGGATCGAAGTCCTGCGCGGGCCGCAGGGGACGCTGTTCGGTCGCAACTCGACGGCGGGTGCGCTCAACATCGTCGCGGCCAAGCCGGTGCTCCAGAGCTTCGAGGGCTCGGCGACGGCGGGCTATGGCAATTACAATGCGATCTACGCGACGGGCGCGGTCAATGTGCCGATCGGCGACACGCTGGCGATCCGCGTGGCCGGACTGCACAATCAGCATGACGGCTATGTCAACAACGGCCCGGCGGGGCGCGGCGACGATGCCAATGTCGATGCGGTTCGCGGCAGTATATTGTTCGCTCCCGGTGCGCTCGAGGTCTATCTCGCGGGGGAATATGTCGACATCGACCAGACCGGGCCGATGCAATATGGACTGCCCGTCAGCGGGACGACCCCCGGGGTAACGGAACTGCCCGCGTCCGTGGCCTCGCCCACGACCTATCCCACATTGGCCCAGCGGCAGGTCCCGTCGTTCGTGGACGTGCCGCAGGGCTTCGATCCTGCCAGCTTCCCCCTCGGCCGGATGGGCAGCTTCAAGAGCCAGCAATATGCGGTGCGCGGCCGCATCTCCTATGATTTCGGCGGTGCGACGCTCAGCTACATCGGCGGTTACCGGCATGTCGACAACCAGGCCGTCATCCCGCAAAACGGCTATCTGCCGGAGCTGTTCACTTTCTATAACGACCGCTACGATACCCGTACGCAAAGCCATGAAGTCCGTCTGAACGGCGGTACGCAGGGCCAGTTCGTCTGGCAGGTCGGCGGTTTTTATTTCCACGAAAACCAGATCATCGCGCGTGGTCTTTATTTGACTACGGCAAGTGCCTTCGCCAATTTCTTCTATCGCCCCTATGTCACCTCGGACTCCAAGTCAGCCTTTGCCCAGGCGACCTATTGGGTCGTGCCCGACACGCTGAGCTTCACCGGCGGCATTCGCTATACGGATGACAAGAAGGACGCGAAGTACATCAATTACGGCTTCTATCGTTCGCCGACCATGGCACGGCCGCCCGCCGACGGCAGCGGGACCGGGGCCTTGATCCGCTATCCCACCTATAAGGAAGACAAGATCACTTGGACGGCGGGTGTCGAATATAAGCCCGCCCGCGACAACCTGCTCTACGCGAAGGTCAGCACCGGATACAAAAGCGGCGGCTTCGACTTGGTCGGGTCGTTCAACGCGGAAAATCTGACCGCCTATGAGATCGGCTCGAAGAACCGCTTCATGGGCAACCAGCTCGAATTCAACGCCAGCGCCTTCTATTACGACTATAAGGACCAGCAGGTTCAGGTGTATATCGACACCACGGTCGGCGCGCGCACCTTCAACGCGGGCAAGAGCCGGGTCTGGGGTATCGAAACGGATACCGCCGTTCGTCTGTCACCGAACGACCGGGTCAGCCTGATCGTCAACTATATCGATGCGCGGTTGCAGCAGTTCGCGGGCATTCCCGCGCCCACGCTGGCCAACCCGGCGTCCACTGTCGCGCGCCTGACGCTGGATCTGGCGGGCAATGTCGCCCCGCAAGCCCCGAAATGGACGATCGGTATCAACTATACCAAGACGATCGAGCTGGGTGACGGCTACAAGCTGGTCGCCAACGGCTTCAGCCGGTTCAAGTCGCGCTACTTCCTTACCGCCTTCAACTACAAGGGCGACGAAGTGGATGCGTTCACCACCACCGATCTCAGCCTGGAACTCAACATGCCGAACAACCGGTTCAGCATCCAGGGCTATGTCCGCAATCTGGAGGACAATCGGGTGAAGACCTATGCCGGGTTCACCGGCGGCGGCATCAACATCTACAACTGGAATTTCGGCCAGCCGCGCACCTACGGCGTGCAGGGCTCATTCCGCTTCTGACGACCCTTTCCCCGGCGGGGCGGGTGGCCACCGCCGGGGAATGTCTCACCCCTGGAGCATGACATGGCAAGAGTGACCGAAATCCGTTACGTCGGCTACGGCGTCGCCGACCTTGATGCCGAGCGCGCCTTTTATCGCGACGACTGGAAACTGGTGGAGGCGGGCGAGCAGGACGGCCTGTACCACTTAGCCGCCGAAGGGCATGACGAGGCCTATGTCGTCCGCCTGAGACAGGACGACGCCAACCGTATCGACGTCATCGCGCTGGCCGCCGATACGCGCGTCGATGTCGATGCGTTGCATGACAAGGTCGTGGACGCGGGTTGCCGGATCATCTTCGCCCCGCGCGACCTGATGACGATGGGCGGGGGCTATGGCTTCCGCTTCTTCTCGCCCGACGGTCTGCCCTTCGAGATTTCGTCGGATGTTGAGCGCCGCACACCACGTGTGCTCAGCCGCTGGGAAGGCATTCCGCAGAAGATCAGCCATATCGTGCTGCACTCGCCCGATCACCGGGCGATGGTGGCCTTCTTCACCGACGTGCTGGGCTTCCGCGTATCGGATTGGCTGGGCGATTTCATGTGCTTCCTGCGCTGCAATTCGGCCCATCATCGTCTTGCGATCCTGCCGGGGCCGCCCTGCCTAAACCATGTCGCCTATGACATGCTGACCGTCGACGACATGATGGCGGGCATCCGGCGCCTGAAGCAGGCGGGAACGGACATTCGCTGGGGGCCGGGTCGCCATACGGCAGGCAACAATACCTTCAGCTACTTCACGACGCCCAACGGTTTCGCGGTCGAATATACCTCCGAACTGGAGCATGTCGATTTCGAGACCCACGAGCATCAGGTGCATGTCCCCGGCCCCGGCACGATGGACCAATGGGGCATCGGTGTCGGCGGTCCGCAGACCATGCCACATCCCAAGCCCGATGCCGGACTGTTCCAGCCGGTTCAGGTGTAGGCCCGATGGCGCTCTACGAACCCTTTCCCAATTACATCTGGAATCTGTCGGTGGCGATCGCGATGGAGTCGGGCGCGCAACTCGGCGAGATCATCGATATGTGTCAGCCGATCAAGGATGCGGCGGCCAGCGGCGCGGACGCCGGCACGCCGATGTTCATGAAGGCTTGGGCCGCGATGGGCGACAAGTTGATCGCGCTTGCGGCCGAAGACGAGGCGAAGGGGCGGGGCTTCTCAGCCTCCAACAAGCTGGAGCGGGCCAGCCTGTACCTCATCACCGCCGAGCGAATGCAGGGCCATGGTCACCCGGGCCGCCGCGAAACCTATGCGCGGGCGCGCGAGGCTTTCGATCGTTCTACGGTGTTGGGGCAACTGAACCGGGAGCGTGTGGAAATCCCGCTGATGGTCGGCACCATGCCCGCCCTCTATACCCGCGCGCCCGGCGACGACCGCAAGCCCGTGGTCGTGTTCTGCAACGGCCTCGATAGCTGCAAGGAATTGCTCTACTGGACGCGGCTACCGCAGGAACTGGCGCGGCGCGGCATTTCGACCCTGTGTGTCGACCAGCCAGGCTCCGGAGAGGCCCTGCGGCTTCAGGACCTCCCGGTCGACCCACATAGCGAAAACTGGGCCAGCGCGGCGGTCGATTGGCTGGAACGGCAGCCCGATGTCGATCTCAAGCGTATCGGCATGACCGGCATTTCGCTGGGCGGACACTTCGCCCCCCGCGCGGTCGCCTATGAGCCCCGCTTCGCCAGCGGCGCGGTGTGGGGGGCGAACCACAATTGGCGCGAGGTGCAGGACAGGCGCATGGCGCGCGAGGGCGAAAACCCCGTTCCGCATTACTGGGCGCATGTCCACTGGGCATTTGGTGCCGAGGATCAGGAAGATTTTCTCACCAAGTCGGAGGCGATGAACCTCAACGGGCATATGGATCGGATCAAGGTGCCGTTCCTCGTCACCCACGGCGCAAACGACCGCCAGATCAGTGTGAAATATGCCGACGACCTTTACGATCAGTTGGTGAATTCGCCCCGCCGCGAGAAGCTCGTTTTCACGGCGCGTGAAGGCGGTGTCGAGCATGTCGGAGCCGACAACATGGCCTATGGCCGCGACCTGATTTCCGACTGGTTCGCCGAGACATTGGGAGGGCACACGGCATGACGCGCCGCATCGTCGACCTGTCGATCGCGATCGACCCCGAGGTCATCACCGATCCACCCTTCATGCGGCCCAGCATCACGCGCCAGACGCACCGCGAGACCGTGGCGGAGGCCGCGATGTTCTTCCCCGGCATCACCGCCGAGGCGATGGCGGGTGGCGAGGGCTTTGCCGCGTCCGAGATGCTGACGCTCAGCACGCATAACGGCACGCATCTCGATGCGCCCTGGCATTACCATCCCACGATGGACGAGGCTCTGGCGGATGGCGGCAGGCCTGCGCTCACCATCGACGAGGTGCCGCTGGAATGGTGTGTCCAGCCGGGCGTGAAACTCGATTTCCGACACCTGCCCGATGGCTATGTCGTGACGGCGGCCGAGGTCGAAGCGGAACTGGCACGGATCGGCCACGAGCTACGACCACTCGACATCGTGCTGGTCAACACCGGCGCAGGGGCGGCGCTGGGCCAGCCCGATTTTCTCGGGCGCGGGTGCGGCATGGGCTATGAAGCAACCATGTATCTGACCGAGCGCGGTGTGCGCGTGACCGGCACCGACGCCTGGAGCTGGGACGCGCCGTTCAGCCACACCGCGGCGCGCGTCGCCCAGACCGGTGACTATTCGCTGGTCTGGGAAGGGCACAAGGCCGGGCGAGAGATCGGCTATTGCCACATGGAAAAGCTGACCCGGCTGGCCGAGCTTCCGTCCACCGGTTTCACCGTCTCCTGCCTGCCGGTGAAGGTGAAGGGCGGCTCGGCGGGCTGGTGCCGCGCCGTCGCCATCTTCGAGGATTGATCGCGATGCGGCTTGCGACCCGTGACGATGGCAGCCGGGACGGAGCGCTGGTCGTGGTCTCGACCGACGGCCGCCTCTGCCTGCATACGGGCCTTTCAATGCAGGCGGCGCTGGACGATTGGACGCGCGTCGAACCCGCTCTGCGCGCACTGGCCGGGCGGGTCGATGCGGAGGGGGAGGCGTTGGACGGCACCGCGTTACTGGCTCCGTTACCGCGCGCCTGGCAGTGGCTCGACGGCTCGGCCTTCCCGACGCACGGCGCGTTGATGCAGAAGGCATTCAACCTGCCGCCGATCGAAACCGACAAGCCGCTGATGTATCAGGGCATGTCGCACCGCTTCCTCGCGGCGACGCAGGACGTGCCGCTCCCCAGCGAGGCCGACGGCATTGATTTCGAGGGTGAGTTCGCGGTGGTGACGGGCGATGTGCCGATGGGGTGCACACCGGAGGCGGCGCTTGGCCATGTCCGATTGGTCCTCCTGCTCAACGACTGGTCGTTGCGCGCGATCGCGCCGGTCGAGATGAAGACCGGCTTCGGCTGGGTCCAGGCGAAGCCCGCCTGTTCGGTCGCGGCGTTCGCGGTCACGCCCGAGGCACTTGGCGATGACTGGCGCGACGGTCGCGTCTGCCTGCCGCTGACGGTCGAGATCAACGGCGCATGGTTCGGAAACCCGGTGGGCGACGAGATGGCCTATGGCTTCCACGAACTGATCGCGCACGCCGCGCGAACCCGCGACCTGCCCGCGGGGACGATCATCGGTTCGGGCACCGTGTCGAATGTCGATCATGCGCGGGTCGGCTCAACCTGCCTGTCCGAACGCCGGGCGATCGAGATGATCGAGGGCGGTACGCCGCGTACGCCTTTCCTGTCCTTCGGCGATCGGGTGACGATGCGGGCGGGGTCGCAGTTCGGCTCCATCGACCAGTGCGTGGTCCGCGCATGACCGGCGGCCACGCCTTTCTTTCCACCCCCGAGGAGATCATCGACGAAGCGCGTAACGGGCGCATGTTCATCCTCGTCGACGATGAGGATCGGGAAAATGAGGGCGATCTGGTCGTCCCTGCCCAGATGGCCACCCCCGATGCGATCAACTTCATGGCGCGGCATGGGCGCGGTCTGATCTGCCTCGCGATGGCGCGTGCACGGGTCGAACAGCTCGGGCTGGACCTGATGACGCGCACCAACGGGACGCGGCACGAGACGGCCTTTACCATCTCGATCGAAGCACGCGATGGCGTGACCACCGGCATTTCCGCCGCCGACCGCGCCCGCACCATCGCGGTTGCGATCGACGCGGCCCAGGGCGCGGAAGCGATCGTGAGCCCGGGTCATGTCTTTCCGCTGGTTGCGCGCGACGGCGGCGTGTTGGTCCGCGCCGGGCATACCGAGGCGGCGGTCGATGTCGCGCGGCTCGCCGGGCTCAATCCCTCCGGCGTGATCTGCGAGATCATGGACGAGGACGGGACGATGGCGCGGCTCGACCGGCTCGTCACCTTCGCGCAATTCCATGGATTGAAGATCGGGACGATCCGCGACCTGATCGCCTATCGTCGCCGTCACGATCATCTGGTCGAAAAGCGCGCGGAAACGGTGTTCGACAGCGAATGGGGCGGACAATGGCGGGCCATGACCTTTTGGAACCGCGCGACCGGCAGCGAGCAGGTCGCGCTGGTCAAGGGGAGGGTCGATCCGACGCGGCCGACGCTGGTGCGGATGCATGCTCTGTCGCCCTTTGCCGACCTGTTCGGTGAGGCGGGTGCGCGCAGCGGTCTGCTTCGCCGGTCGATGGAGGCGATTGGCCGGGAGGGAAGCGGGATCGTCGTGGTCATCAACCGCCCACGCCCCGATGGCCTGACGCTGGCGATCCATGCCCGTGCTGGTGCAGCGGTGCCCGATATGGAGGAGCTGCGCGACTATGGCGTGGGCGCGATGATCCTGAACGAATTGGGCGTCGAGGAAATGATCCTGTTGACCAACAGCCGCCACACGCTGGTCGGGCTGGAGGGCTATGGGTTGCGCGTGGCGGGTGAGCGCGCAATCTGATCGCATCGCGGATCAGCTATTGCCCATTTGGCGATAGGCGCGCGGCGATACGTCCGCATGGCGGGTAAAGAAGCGCGTGAAATAGGCCGGGTCGGAAAAGCCGATCGAATAGCCCACCTCCGCCACCGATAAATTGGTGTAGAGGAGCGCCCGCTTGGCATCGAGCATGGCGTGCTGGTCCAGCATCGCGGCGGGGGATAGAGGCGCGATCCGGGCACGGGCGACACACAGGCGGCTTTCGCTGGTCCCCAGTGCGTCGGCATAGTCCGCGATCGGTTCGCGCAGCCGAAAACGCTCGTCGATCCGCGCGCGGAGGCGGGCGACGAGGCTGTGATGATGGTCCGGCACAGACCGCGCGCCGCCCTGCATCGCGCCCAAAGCGCGCAGTGCCTCGACCAGGATTGTCAGCAGTGCGGCATCCATCGCCGCGCCATGTCCCCGGTGCGGACCACCCCAGCTCCCGTATCAGGGTCGCAATCCCGGCGCGGATCGTCGCCATGTTCGCCACCTCCCACCATTGCTGACCGCCCAGTGGGCTAGGGGGGAACTGCATCCGGGCTGCGTTGCGTTCCACAATCCACGGTCCAGCTCCAGCCGGGCAAGCAGCAGAGGTTCGATGCCATCAAGACCGCCGGCCTTCAACTCGGGGCCCTGGAAATAGCAGAAATCAATTCGTCGGCACGATCGCGTGCGGACGGGCAGGGGCTGCCTGTTGCCTTCAGCCGGGCTCGCGCCTCTTCGAACCGCTGTTCGAGCGCGGCGTTGGCCTGGAGGAAGAGCACCGTTGCTTCGCTGCCATTCTTGGTGCCCAGCGATACCTTCGACAACGCCTTGCCGTCGAATGCAGGGCGCAGCTTTTCGGGGATTTGTCGGCGCAGATGACGTGACCCTGACGTGACCCCAGTCTTTCATCCAGCGGCGACCAGAGACCGACCGGTGTTGTCGAGTATGAGCGCGGGTGAAGCAACGGGCGGGGTTAACCCCGCCCGTTGCTGTTCGAGCCCAGCAGGCCATCCAGAAAACTGTTCGCCGATGCCGCAACTCGCGCCTGGCTGAACGCTTGGCTAAACAGGGACTGCATCCGCGCCTTCACCTTACGCAGCGGTGATGCCCAAAGCTCCAGCGTTGTCTCGATCGACGCTCCCGTCACCACGGCCTCCTCGCCATGGTAACACATTGGTTCAGAACACGATCTAGAACGCAACTGTAATGCTAAACTCGCGTACGATCGTGAACTGCGCTCATTTTTGCAACGATCTGTGATAATCATTGCGTTTTGTTTTTCCCTTGGTCTTCCTTAATTGAACGGCCGGGATAGCGACGCAGATCGGCTCCCATAGCCGCGCACCGCTGAAAATCCGACGCAGGGTAATGAACGCTCTGTTCCGCGTCTGATCAATGCAATCCATTGCCGTCAAAGGGGGTTTCGTGATGCGTGTTCTTCATCGTTCTGGCCTGTTTGCTATGGCGTTGTGTTCCGCTACGGCGATCCATGCGCAGGAGACGACATCCGCGATCCGGGGAATAGTGACGGATGGCGGCATGGCCATCGCCGATGCTGACATCACCATCGTCCACGTGCCGTCGGGCACCACTGCGACTAGCCGGACGGACGCTTCGGGTACTTTCGCCGCGATTGGCCTGCGCCCGGGTGGCCCGTTCACCGTCCGTGTGGAGGTAGCGGGACATGCTCCGATCGAAATTACCGGGATCAGCCTGACCGCCGGTCAGCCACTGCGTCTGCCTATCGAGTTGAGCCAGCCTGGCGACGGGGCCGACATCGTCGTTACAGGCAGCAAACGTGGCGAGGCGACACAATTGTCAACTGGCCCGATTTCAGTCTTTGATCGCACCGCGATCGCTGGCGTTGCGTCGGTCAAACGCGACATTCGCGACATTGCCAAGCGCGATCCCTTTGCGACGATCGACCCAACCAACAACGGCATCAGCATCGCCGGAGCGAATGCACGCACCAACAAATTTTCGGTCGACGGCCAGCGCTTCAGTGACACGCTGGGCCTCAACACCGGCGGCCTGCCGACCGCACGCGGTCCCGTACCGCTCGATGCGATCGAGCAATTGTCGGTCAAGGTAGCGCCATACGACGTTGCCGAGGGCGATTTTCAGGGTGGCGCCATCAACGTCGTTCTGCGCTCGGGAGGCAACAAGTTCCACGGTGACGGCTTCTTCACCTACACCAACGACGGCCTTACCGGGAACAGCACGCGAGCAATCCCGCTCGCCCTCGATTTTAGTAGCCGGAGCTACGGCGGGTTTCTGTCTGGACCAGTTTTCGAGGACAAATTGTTCTTCGCATTAGCCTATGAACGGTTAAGCGAGACCACCCCGGCGACTTTCGGGCTGGCGGGCGCGCCAAACGTCGTGCCCAGCCTTGCGCAATCGCAGATCGACACGGTCAGTTCGATCCTGTCATCCAACTATAAATACGACGCAATGGGGGTGCTTGGATCGGTCCGCGAGACGGACGAGAAATATACGGCTAAAATCGATTGGAATATCGTCGATGGGCAGCGTCTGGCGCTTACGTATATCCATAATTCGAACACAAACGTGAGCGCGGGGGGCGGTTCGGTATCCGTCAGCCAGCCCTCGCTGGCACTGGCAAGCAACGCAACGAAAGTCCCGCAAGGGTCAGATGCGGCAATTGCACAGCTTAATTCAGATTGGTCCGACAATTTCCACTCCGAAATCCGCGTCAATTACCGAAGCTATGATGCGCCGAGGTTGCCAGCCGGCGAAGCAGGATTTGCGCAACTAACGACCTGCCTTGATCCGTCATCGGTTGGAAATCCGATAAACTGCGTATCCGGGACGACTGGCGTTGCCGATAACGCCAGCCTGGTAGTAGGTACTGCCCGTTTCAACCAGACTAACGTAGTTCGTACCAAGAATTATGGGGCGGATGTTACACTGCGGGGCGAATTTGGCGTGCATTCGGTAAAGTTAAACTTTGCCTATAACCGCAACGACATCGTAAACCAGTTTATTGCCAACTCGCTGGGGACGTATTACTTCGACTCTATCGCGGATTTGCGCAGCGGCCGAGCAAGCTCGCTGGTGTTGGCGGGGGCCGTGTCGGGCAACAACGCCGATGCGTACGGCAACTTTTCCTACAATCAAATCACTTATGGTCTGCAGGACAGCTGGGACGTTAGCAACCGGCTGAACGTCACTTATGGCGTTCGAGCCGACCTGTACGATATGTCGGACCGACCGGCGGACAGCAACTTCTTCCAAGCGCGGTACGGCTTCACCAATACCAGCACCTTCAAGGGCAAGTTTGTGCCGCAACCTCGCATCGGGGCGACATGGCGAGCGAGTGACCGGCTAACGCTACGCGCGGGCGGGGGGCTCTTTCAGGGCGGCACACCCGACGTGCTGATCGGGCGCAGTTTTACCGATACCGGGGTCGTCAGCAATTCTATAACCATCCAACGGCTTGCGAACGGCAGTTGTAACGTCGTTGCGGCACTGTGTTCAGCGGCATTGGACGGCGTCAACGGACGTACGTTCACTCCCGCCGTGCTCGACTATCTACGGACGAACACCGCCAGCCTGGCCAATGCGGGCACCGCATCGATGGCCGCGAACTATCGGCCTGCCTCGACGTGGAAAACCAGCCTCTCGGGTGATTATATTGCCAACCTCGGCTTCCTCGGCGATGGCTGGCGCATCGGCGGCGACATATACTATGGCTTCGTAAAGGACGCGCCGATCTACACCGACTTACGTTCGGTAGTAATCGGCACGACCCCAGACGGTCGCCCACGCTATTCGACCGCGACGGTTAACAGCGATTTCCGGCTGACAAACACTGACCGGGGCCATTCGCTGGTGGCCGTCGCCCGCATCGACAAACGCTTCGGGAAGAGCTTGGGACTAGGTGCCAGCTACACCTTCCAGGATATCACCGAACTGGCGCCGCTCAACGGCTCGCTGGCGTCGGAACTCTACAGCGCAAGTGCTGCGGTCGATCCGAACGGATCCGCCTACGGCACAAGCCAATATGAAATCCGCGGCAGCCTAAAGTTCAATCTCGACTTCAATCATGCGTTCTTCGGTGACAATAATACCCGGTTCAGTTTGTATGGTGAACGACGCTCAGGCAATCCCTACAGTCTGACGATGCGCGATCCGGCATCCGTCAACAGCCGTTCGGTGGTGTTTGGAACGACGAACACCGCAACGCGAGCGCTGCTGTACGTGCCGGATCTGTCCAGCGCGACTGCGGATCCGCTGGTCGTGTACGACAGTTCTGCGACTTATGACTCGCTGCATGCATATGCCGTTGCCAACGGGCTGACCAAGGGGGTCATCGCCAAGAACAGCATGCGTGCACCGACGTGGTTCAAGGTCGATCTGCACGTGGATCAGGAAATGCCTATCCCATTCGTGCCAGCGAAGTTCAAACTGTTCGCGGACCTTGAAAACGTGCTCAACCTGATCGATCACAACTGGGGATCGTACCGCACGGTGGCGACAAATTCGCCAATCGTCAGTGTTGCCTGTGTCGCCAGCGGCGCCAACGCCTGTGCGCAGTATCGCTACTCCGCGTTCACGGCACCGGTGGAAACCAACCAGGCGCGCTTTTCGGTCTGGGGCCTGAGGGTCGGCGCGCGGATAGACTTTTAAATCGGGAGATGACGATGCAATCGATCCTTGTCGCCGTACTGCTCGCGCTCACCGCCTCCCCCGTCGCCGCCGCTCAAGAACCTACGGTGCCACCGCTTCCCGTCACGAAGCGCATCCCGGTCAAGGTGATCGTAATCGCCAATTTCGAACCGGGGGAGGACACCGGCGACATCCCGGGGGAATTCCAGTTGTGGGCCGAACGGGAGAAGCTCGACGACGTCATCGCGTTGCCCGGTGGCGTCCACCCGCTGCGCCGCAATGCGCGCGGGCTGTACGGGATGGTCTGGGGCGGCACCGGAACCTTGTTCGGCGATGCCGGGCAGCAGTTGATCGGACTGCTGATGGATCCGCGGTTCGATTTTTCGAAGACCTACTGGCTGTTCACCGGGATATCGGGCGTCGATCCGCAGCTTGCCTCGGTCGGCAGCGCGGCGTGGGCACGCTGGGTCGTGCAGGGCGACACGCTGCGCGAATTCGACGACCGTGAGGTTCCGAAGTCCTGGCCCTACGGACTGTTCGCGATAGGGGCGACGGCGCCCAATGCCTTGCCGGACAACGGCAATAGCTTCGGTGGCAGTGACGACACGGCCGGGCTGGGCATGGCGATCGAACTGAATCAAGGCCTCGCCCGCTGGGCCTTTGAACGAACACGCTCGATCACGATTCCGGATACCCCGGCCCTCCAGAAAGCGCGCGCCGCCTGGAAGGGCTTTCCCAATGCGCAGAGGCCTCCGTTCGTGCTGATGGGTGAGACACTCGGGTCGCGGCGCTACTGGCACGGATCCGGCCGGACGCAATGGGCACGCGACTGGGTCAAGTTGTGGACGCATGGCAAAGGCGTGTTCGCCATGACCAATATGGAAAGCCAGACATTGGCGGGCGCGATCGAACTCGGCGCAAAGCTGAAGCTGGTCGATCCCGCGCGCGTGATGGTGCTTCGCACGGGTAGCAATCCCTCGATGCCCCCACCCGGCAAGTCCGCCGTCGCCAGCGTCAGCGACGAAGGGCTGGGTCAAATCGCAGCGTATGAAGCCAACTATCGCGTAGGCGCGCCTGTCGTGAACGAACTGCTAGACCATTGGGACCGATATGTCGACACGATTCCAACTGCTTCAGCCTTGTCAAAACGGCAAAAATGAGGGGTTTGCATTAGCCGCGATCACTCAACGTCGCCAGCGGTCTGGTCGTCACTACGCTGATCAGCCTGTCGGTCGGGTACCAGACAGCAACGAAGGAAATAGGTGGACGACCAACCTGCCACCGGGATATCTCGCTGCGGGCGTGATGGATGCGGCGAGGGTCGTACAGAGATGATCCCGGTTTTCTGAACAGAAGGCTAACTTCATGATCAGCGCCTATGTTCGCAACATCATGGACGAACGCATTCAACCCTGTCCGAGGCTGCGGAGGCAATGGTTGTGGCGTTCCGGCGGCACACGCTGCTGCCGCTGGCCTGCCCCCGCGTAGGCGGGGGACTGCCTCTACGCCCTGCAACCGTCGCTCCCGCATCTGACGCGCTCAGCGCTGCACCGATGCCTCCAGCGGCACGGGATCTCCCGGCTGCCCGACATTGAAGGCGACAAACCGAAGCGGCAACGCTTCAAACGCTACCCGATCGGCTTCTTCCACATCGATATTGCGGAAGTGCAGACTGCCGAAGGCAAGCTCTACCTGTTCGTCGGCATAGACCGCACGAGCAAGTTCGCGGTCACTCAACTGGTCGACAAGGCTGACAGACGCACAGCGTGGGAGTTCCTCGAACATCTGCTGAAAGCCGTGCCGTACCGCATCCACACTATCCTGACCGACAATGGCATCCAGTTCGCCGAGCAGCCCCGCAACCGCAACACCGCCTGGTCCCGCCAAATGCGCTTCGATATGATCTGCGAGGCAAACGATATCGAGCACCGGCTCACCAAACCGAACCATCCGTGGACCAACGGACAAGTCGAGCGGATGAACCGGACCATCAAGGAGGCGACCATCAAACGCTTCCACTACGAGAGCCACGACCAGCTCCGGACGCACCTCGACGACTCATGGCCGCCTATAACTTTGCCCGCCGGCTCAAGACGCTCAGCGGGCTCACACCCTACGAATACATCGCCAAGATCTGGACGTCAGAGCCAGACCGGTTCATCGTCGACCCGATCCACCAGATGCCGGGACTGAACACCTAGATGCATGAATGGGAAGGTATCGAATGATCCGATGCGGCACCCAAAATTGAAAACCGGGTTCTACAGCGGTTAAATCCTGCCCCCGCAACCAACGCTATATCGCCACACGCCGCCCTCCAGGGCGGCGTTGTCGTTTAGGGCATACGCCACCAGCGACGCCACGCTCGCAACCAACTCCGCCTCTGGGCCATCGGCGAGTCCGGGTAGGTCGTCATGCTCTCGATAAGCCACGCACCGATGCATAAGCGGCAAAGCCGCGCATCTATCAGGTCCTCAGATGGCCGGAGCCGTCCTGAAGCAGCCAGAAACGGGTGTGTCGTTGCAGGCGCGGCAGGATCACCCATTGCAGGGTCGCGGTGAGCAGCAGGGACGAGGGGAGCAGTTGCAGGGGCAGGGGGGCCTCCTTCACCACCATGCGCACGCTCAGGCTGACGATCAGGAGGACCGGGAAGACCGTCAGCCATGTCGTCACGAAACGCTTCCACTTGCTGGCGCTGGCGTCGCTCGGCAATTCGAAGCGGACGGCGTCGCCGGTGCCGATCTGGTCAAGCGCGGTGGAATAGTCGTCGGCCATCACCGCATGCGCGACAAAGGCGGGGCTGTTGCGCCAGGCCTCGGCCGTGCCACGATCGTTGAAGCGGAAGAGGAGATGCTGAAAGCCCGCCGTCTGGCCCAGCCGGATGCTTGCGCGAAAGCCCGGTTCGGCGCGGGCCAGCCGATCCAGTTCGGCGGCCCATCGCTCGAAATCTTCCTCATGCCCCGCGCGGATAGCGCGGCTGGTCACGATGGTCGTGGTCTCTTCGGGATCGAGTGGCATGGCGGGGAGAACGCCCGGATGGCCGTCTCGTTTCTGCTCAAGCATCGGTGAGGGGCCATGCCGCACCCCCATGCGCCTGCGATGCGGAAGGCGCATGGGGGCGTGTCGCCATTTACCAGATATGGACCCGCTTTTCGGGCGTCAAGTAAAGCGCCTGCCCCGGCTGGACGTCGAAGGGCGCATACCAGGCGTCGAGGTTGCGGACCGTCAGGACCCGCCACGGCGCGGGCGCATGGACGTCGGTCGCGATCCGGGCGCGCAGCGCCTTGTCGCGCATCTTGGTCCGCCAGCTCTGCGCAAAGGCCAGGAAGAATCGCTGATCGCCGGTCAGCCCGTCGATCACCGGGGCGGGCTTGCCCCCGAGCGAGGCGCGATAGGCTTCGTAGGAGGCGGTGAGTCCGGCGACATCGGCGATATTCTCGCCCAGTTCCTGCTCGCCGTTGAGGTGGAGCCCGGGCAAGGCCTCATAGGCGTTGTATTGGGCGACCAGCGCCTGGCCCGCGCCCTCGAACCGCTTGAGGTCGGCAGGCGTCCACCAATTGTGCAGCCGCCCGGTCGAATCGAAATCGGCGCCCAGATTGTCGAAGCTGTGGCTGATCTCATGACCGATCACCGATCCGATCGCGCCGTAATTGGCCGCCGCGTCGAACCGGGGATCGAAATAAGGGCTCTCCAGGATCGCGGCCGGGAAGTTCAGCGCATTCTGAAGCGGCAGGTTGACCGCATTGACCGTCTGCGGCGTCATCCACCATTCGCCGCGATCGACCGGCTTGCCGAGCTTGGCGAGGTGATAGCGATAGAGCGACAGCCGCGCCCGTTGCGCATTGCCGACGGGATCGTCTGCGCGCACCGCGAAGGTCGGGTAATTCCACCAATGGTCGGGATAGCCGACCCCGACCTTGAGCACCGCCAGCTTGGCCCTCGCCTCCGCCTTGGTAGCGGGCGCCATCCAGTCGAGCGCGGCGATGCGGCGGTCGAAGGCGGCGACGATGTTCGTCACCATATGCTGGATCTCGACCTTGGACGAGGCCGGGAAGTAGCGGCGGGCATAGATTTTGCCCACCGCCTCGCCGAGCGCGCCATTGACCGCCGCGATGCCCCGCTTCTCGCGCGGTTGCTGTGCGGGCGTGCCGGTCAGCGTGCGGCCGTAAAAATCGAAGGACGCGTCGTCGATCGCTTTGGGCAGCGAGCCGGTGACCTGGTTGATCATGTGGAAGGCGAGCCAGTCCCGCCAGCTTTGCAGCGGCTCGCTGGCGACGAGCGCGGACAGCCTGGTGATCGCGCCGGGTTGCCAGGCGATGAAGTCGCGCTGGCTCGCGGGCACGCCCGCTGCCGTCCAGAATGCGGCCCAGTCCAGGCCCGGCGCGCGGGTGGCGAAGTCGGCGCGGGTCCAGGGATTGTCGCCCTTATGCGCATCCTGGCTGGCGATGATGTCGGCTTGGGCCGCCGCGATCTTCTGTTCGAGGGCGAAGATGCGGTCGGCGCGGGCTTGCGGATCGGACAGCCCGGCCAGTTGCAGCAACTGGCCCAGATAGGCGCGATAGGCGGTGCGAATCTCCGCCATCTCGGGCTTGTCGGACAGGTAATAGTCGCGGTCGGGAAGGCCGAGCCCGCCCTGCATCAGATAGGGGACATTGCGTGTCGGGTGGTTGAGGTCCTGGCTGACGAACAGGCCGAACAGGTCGTTGGTGCTGGCGTAATTGTTATTGTTGAACGGATCGGTGTCGGCGCGCATCGCGGCACCGATCGCGCGTGACAGGTCATGTCTGTCGCGGATCGCGGCGATCGCGGCCAGGCCGGGCTGGATCGGCTTGAGCCCGCGCGCCTCGATCCCGGCGGTATCGGTATAGGCGGCGTAATAGTCGGCGATCCGCTGTTCGTCGCTGCCCGGTGCGCCACGGGCGGCCGCGGCCCCCTTGATGATCGCGGCATTACGCGCCTCGGCGCGGAGCGAGACGTCGAGCCCGACGCCGATCGAGGAGCGATCGGCGGGAATCTGGGCGGTCTTGCGCCAGGTGCCATTGGCATAAGTGTCGAAATTGTCGCCGGGCCTGACCGCCCCGTCCATCAGCGCCTTGTCGACGCCCGAGAGGGCGCCGGTCTGGGCGACGGCAGCGGTGGAGGCGAGCAGGGCGAGCGAGAGCGCGAGGCGTTTCATGGTGTTTCCGGGTTCAGACAGTGTTGCTGACCGATGGAGCACGCCTTGCCCCGCTCCCGTCAAGGGGCCGCGACGAATGTGACACGGAAGACATGCTGGCGGGCTCCGCGCCCGTCGTCACGTCTGCCCCCGCGACGATGCCAGGAACCGGTCGGCGGTGCGCAGCGACAGCGCCATGATGGTCAGCGCGGGGTTGGCGGCCAGCGCGCTGGGGAAGATCGAATTGTCGCAGATCAGCAGGTTGGGAATGTCGAAGCTGCGGCCATCGGCATCGACCACCGCCTCGTCGCCATCGTCGCCCATGCGGCAGGTGCCGATGGTGTGGGCCGAGCGGTCGACCGCGAAGATGTCGCTGGCGCCCGCGGCGTTCCAGATGGCGGTCATGGTGCGCCGCGAATGCGCATCGATGGCGCGCTCGTTCGCCTGATAGCTGAAGTCGATCCGTGCCTTGCGCTGTCCGAAGGCGTCGGTTTCGTCCGACAGGGTCAGGCGGTTGTCGGGATGGGGCAGGCAGTCGCCATTGATGCCGATCCCCGCCATCCGGTTATAGTGGCGCAGCGTGTCCTGAAGCCGGTCCCCCCACATGCCCGCGCCCCGCGCCAGCCCGGTCGCCAGATTGACGGGCAGCACGCCTAGGCTCTGGATCAGATAGCCGCCCGCGAAATCCGCATCGCCGGGGCGCATCATGTCCTCGGTGATGATCGAGGAGGGGTAGCCGCGATTCATCCGCATCTCGGCGTCGAACCGGCCCCAGACCTGGGTGGCGACATGTGCCATGAAGTTGCGCCCGACCTGTCCGCTCGAATTGGCGAGGCCGAGGTTCAGCAGCAGGCGGGGCGTCTCCACCCCCCCCGCGCACAGGAACACCGCGCGGCAGCGCTGGCGGCGCTCCTCGCCGTCCTGGCGATAGACCACGGCGTCGATCCGCCCCTGATGGTCGCGTTCGAAGGACAATACGCGGCATCCGGCGCGAATCTCGGCGCCATGCGCGACGGCATAGGGGAGATAGCTGGTGTCCATGCTGGTCTTGGACGCGTTGCGGCATCCCTGGTGACAGGTGCCGCAATTCACGCAGGCCTGCCGCTGCCCCCAATAGGGCTGATCCCGGTCGCGCGACACCAGCGCGGCGGGCGCGTCGGTCGCGGTGATGCCCAGCGCCGCGCAGCCCCGCGCCATGGCGTCGGCCGACGCGTTGCGCGCCACCGGCGGATAGGCATAGCGGCGGCTGTCGTCCCACGGATAATGCGCCGGGCCGGAAACGCCGGTGAATGTCTCCACCTCCTCGATATAGGCGATCAGCTCGGCATGGGGGACGGGCCAGTCCGCGCCTTGTCCGGTCATCGTGCGGAGTTGCAGGTCGCGGGGATCGGGCCGGGGGCAGAAGGCGCCCCAGTGCAGCGTCGATCCGCCCACCCCCATGCCCGAATTGTTCGAGCCGAAGGCGGTGGGGTCGGCGCCGCCGCTCAGCCGCTCCTCCATCCAATAGATATTGGCGGCCACCTCGTCGGCGACATGCTCGTCGGGGCGAAAGGCGCGACCCGCCTCCAGCGCGACGACCGACAAGCCCGCCTTGGCGAGGCGCGCGGCCAGCGGCGCGCCGCCCGCGCCGGTGCCGATGACCACTGCGTCGACCATGTCATGCTCGGCATAAGGGGGGCGGCTCATGCGGTCGTCTCCGTGGCGTGCTGCCAGCGTTCGGCGTCGTTGGCGGCGGTGCGGGCATAGCCCTGTTTGCGGGGGCCATCGCCGCCGACCGCGAAGCCGTCATAGCCGATGGCGGCCATCGCGGCGGGCGAGGCCATCCATTGCCGCACGATCTCCGCGCGGACGTCCTGGAACCACAGGGCCATCTGGTCGGGCCTGAGCCGGTCAGGACCGGACGCCATATCGGCATATCCAGCGTCGATCCGCTTCAGCCATTCGGCCTGCGCCGCATGGTCCAGCGTGACGAACCCGCCGGTCAGCGCGTCGAGCGTGGCCAGTCCCTGTGCCCATGCCACCCGATCCGGCGGCAGGTCGGCGAAGCGCCAGCCATCGCCGGGGCCATGGACCGCCGCACCGACATGGCGGGCAAGGTCGCGATCGGCCCCCCGGTCGGGCAGGACATGCGCGATCATCGCCGCGACCAGGGCCAGCTGCGCGTCCGACCAGCCGCATTGGTCATCGGATACCGGCCGCGTCCGCTCCAGCATCGCGGCGCGGGCCCGGCGGCTGACCCGGTCGGAGCCCAGGATATGGACGAACCCGGCGGGAAGGATCGATGCGGCGAGCGAGGCGGCGTGATCGGCGATCAGCGCGGCCAGCGCCTCGGGCTGTTCATAGGGGATCAGGTGCGCGGCACCCTCGACCACGCGCATCTCGGCATGGCGATAATGCGGCCGGTTCAGCCGGGCCTGCGCCTCCTCGTCCAGATCGCCATCCTCCGCGCCCGCCACGATCAGCGCCGGGATGGTGATGGAGCCTGCCTGTCGGCTCCAATCCTCACGGCTGCCGCGCTCCAGCCAGCCCAGCCATGCCTCGCGGCTCGACCGACGGACATCGGCGATCGCCTGTTCGCGCAGCGGCGAGGGCAGCGGCCGGGCGGTGTTGGCGTCGACAAAGGTCTCGGCATCGGCCTGTCCGACCGGGCCGTCCGCCACCCAGCCGATCATCTGGGCGCGACGGTCATCGTCCATCGGCTCGGGGGCGGGCGGGGAGGCGGCGACCAGCACGACCCCGACGACACCGGCCAGCCCCTGCTCGCCCGCCTGCGCGCGCGCGGCGACCAGGGTGGCGATCTTGCCGCCCATGCTGTGCCCGACCAGGATGCACGCGGTCAGCCGGTGGCGGCGTATCGTGTCGGCCAGATCGTCCGCCATCGCGGTGACATCGGCATAGCCCTCGTCGCTTCGCGCACCGAACCCCGGCAGGTCGAGCGCGAGGCTGGGCAAGTGGCCGAGCTCGCGGCGCACCAGATCCCATTCCCCGCTGCTGGCGCCGAGTGCGTGAAGAAAAACCAATATGGGTTGGGTCATGCGGTCTCGCCCGGATAAATCCCATGCTGGACGTCGCAAAAGCCGGAGCGTTCCCGCCCAAAGCGACCGTATCGAAATTAATTTGGATCATGATCGCTGCGATTTTTGTTCCCGCAGGCTTGTCGATAATTTCATGGAACCCTGCGCGGGAACAAGCGCTTCGGAACGAAGATCATTACAGAGTGGAGTGACATCGTGACCGATACCGACCAGGCGCAGCCGCAGTACAAGATCGACTATCACGAAATCCAGCCGTTCGGCACGCTGAAAGACCTGCCGCTCGGCCTGTCCGAAAATGCTCGCAAGCAAAGCGTGTCGATCCTGAACCAGGTGCTGGCCGACACGATCATGCTGCGCGACCTGTACAAGAAGCATCATTGGCAGATGTCGGGTGCGACCTTCTATCAACTGCATCTGCTGCTCGACACCCATTATGAGAAGCAGGCCGAACTGGTCGACATGGTGGCCGAACGTATCCAGGCGTTGGGCGGTATCAGCATCGCGACGCCGCACGACGTGGCCGAGATGACCAAGATCCCGCGCCCGCCGCGTGGCCGCGAGGATGTGCCGACCATGCTCGCGCGGCTGCTCGAGGCGCACAAGATCGTTCTGGAACAGGCGCATGAGGGCGCCAAGACCGCCGATGAATCGGGCGACGACGGCACCAACGACCTGCTGGTCAGCGACATCATCCGCACCGGCGAGCCGCAGGTCTGGTTCATCGGCGAGCATCTCGCCGCGACCGAATTGCAGCGCGCGGACTGACCCGAACGACCGACGGAAAAAGGGTGAGGCGATGGCGGACCGTGATCTGGCGAATGGCATCGCCTCCACCGATCTGGAGGAAGGGCGGATCCTTGCCGGGGTCGTGGACGGACGGGACGTGGTCCTGGTCCGCCATCGGGGCCGTGTCTGCGCACTCTCGGGCATCTGCACCCATTTGAAGGCGCCGCTTGCCGACGGGATCGTCGCCGATGGCACGATCCGTTGCCCCTGGCATCATGCCCGTTTCGACGTGGAGACGGGCGAGGCGGTGGGCGCGCCTGCCTTTGCCCCGCTCGACCGCTTCACGGTGGTCGAGGAGCAGGGGCGGGTCCGGGTCGAGGGGCCCGCGCCACGGGGCGAGGCCGCGCCGGCGAAAACCGGGCGGAGGATCGGCCGGGTCGTCATCGTCGGTGGCGGCGGCGCGGGCCATGCCTGTGCCGAGATGCTGGCGCGACACGGCGCGGATGCAACGGTGACGCTCCTGTCGGACGAGCCGGACGCGCCCTATGATCGCACCTTCTGTTCCAAACAATATCTGGCGGGCAAGGCGGAGCGCGACGACACCGCGCTCCCGCCGCCGGGCGAGGGGGTGACGCTGCGGACCGGGGTGGCGGTGACGCGGATCGACCGCGATGCCGGGGCGGTCGTGCTCGGTGACGGCGAGCGTGTGGCCTATGACATTCTGATCCTGGCGACCGGATCGGCCGCCGTCCTGCCCGACTTCTACGGCGCGAACCGGGACGATGTGCATGTCGTGCGAGGCCTGGCCGATGCCGACCGGCTGATCGCCGCGCTGGCAGGCGCGGCGCGTGCGATCGTCATCGGTTCGAGCTATGTCGGGCTGGAGGTCGCCGCCTCGCTGGTCGCGCGCGGTCTGGAAGTGGCGGTGGTGTCCGACGCCGACCTGCCGCTGGAAAAGACCGCCGGGCCGGAAGTCGGCGCGATGATCCGCGATCTCCACCAGTCCAAGGGCGTGACCTTCCACCTCAACCGCCGCGTCGCGCGCTGGGACGGGCATGCCGCGACGCTCGACGACGGCAGCCGGGTCGAGGGCGATCTGCTGGTCGCCGGTGTTGGTGCCACGCCCCGAACCGAGCTGGCCGAGGCGGCCGGGCTGACGCTCGCCGCCAAGGAAGCGGGGGGCGGGGTGCAGGTCGATGGCTGCCTACGTACCTCCGACCCGGCCATCCATGCGATCGGCGACATCGCCAGCGTGCCCGATCCCCGGCTGGGCCATCCGATCCGCGTCGAGCATTGGGTGGTCGCACAGCGCATGGGCCAATGGCTCGCCCGGCATCTGATGGGCGAGGGCGAAGCGGAATATGCCGAGGTGCCGTTTTTCTGGTCGGGCCATTACGACCTCAGTCTGCGCTATGTCGGCCATGTCGCATCGACCGAAGATCGGGCGATCGACGGTGACGTTGCCGGACGGGACTTCGTGGTGTCCTTTGCCGAGGAGGGGCGCGAGCGGGCGGTCCTGACCGCCGGGCGCGATGTTCTGGCGCTGGAAAAGGAACATGGCTGGGAGCGCGACTAAGTCGGATCGCCATTCAGCATTGCGTCTTCTTCCCCCCTCTCCCCTGGACAGGGGAGAGGGTTAGCGAAGCTTGCCAGCCTGCTGGCTAGCGCAGCTTGGGTGAGGGGTTGAGCGAGCCCAGAGGCTCGCGCGCTCGCTTCGCGAGCGCCCACCCCTCACCCAGCTCCGACTAAGCCTTTGCTCTCGCAAAGGCCAAGTCTGCGCAACCCTCTCCCCTCTGCGAGGGGCGAGGGAAGGAAAGGCATCGTTGAATAGGATTGGCCCCGGCGCGCGCTACCCCAGCGCCAGCATCCAGAGGCTTTCCCCGCCGGTCACGAACAGCCGCCGCTCGTCGGTGTCGAAGGCGCAGTTGCTGCACAGGTGCGGCGTGGGGATGGTCGCGAGGTGCCGGGCTTCGGCATCGAACAGCTCGACACCGATTTCCGAACTGCTCCACAGCCAGCCGCGCCGGTCGACGGTGAAGCCATCGGGAATGCCCTGCGGCACGCGGGCGAACAGCCTGCGGTTCGACAGGGTATCGCCATGCCGGTCGAATGCGAAGATCGCGACCTCGCCCTCGCCATGTTCGGGGGTCTCCGAGGCATAGAAAATGCGGCCGTCGGGCGAGAAGGCCAGGCCATTGGGTTGCGCCATGTCGATGACGCGCACCGCCGTCCCGTCCGCGCCGATCCGGCAGATCGCGGTGCGCCCGCTCTCGGGCCGGCCGGGCACGCCTTGCCTGGGGTTTTCCAGGCCGAAGGTCGGGTCGCTGAACCAGATCGAACCGTCATCGGCGACGGCCAGATCATTGGGCGCATTGAGCCGCTGGCCCTGCGCCTGGGTGGTGATCGGCGTCGGGATGCCGGTGCCGTCCGAGCGGCTGATCGCGCGGCGGCCATGCTCGCAATGGACGAGGCCGCCGTCCGCGGCGACCGCATTGCCGTTGATGAACGGCGTCGCGTCGAGCAGCACGTCGACCGCGCCATCCTCGCGCCAGCCGAGCACCCGGCGGCCGACAATGTCGCTCCACACCAGCGTCCGCGCGCGCGGCCACCAGACCGGCCCCTCGCTCCAACTCGCCTGATCGTAGAGGGTGAAGAGCCGCGCCTCGCCCAGCACCTCCCGCGCGGCGGCATGGTAGATGCGGATCGGGGCGGCCTCGGTCGGCTCGGGCGGTCCCGGCGGACGCAGGCGCGCGGGTGTCAGCAAGGGGGGAGGATCGCCCGTCATGCGCCGAACGGATCGCGCGTCTGCGCAGCGGGCGAGGTCGCGAACTGGATCATGATCTGGAAACAGGGCTCGTCGCCGATCTGGCCGGAGCGGTGGCCCTTGCCATCGGTGGTGTCCTGATCCTGGCCGAAATGGATGTCGCCCGGCCCCATCTCGACCCGGTTGCCGTCCATCGTCTCGATGAACCAGCGGCCGCGCAGCGGGATGACCCATTGCGGGCTGGGGCTTTCGTGCCAATCGCCGGTCCAGCCGACCGGCAAGACGGCGAAGTTGATCGCGGCGACCTCGCCGGGAAAGGGGCGCATCCATTGCGGCGATGCCTTGCCCCCGACGCTCTTCATCCCGAACCCGGTCATCCGCGACAGGTCGATGCGGCTGGTGCCGTCGATGGCGGTCCACATGTTCAGGAAGGGCAGGACCGGGGGGCGGTCGGCATCGGTGCCGTCATTGTCCAGCGGAACGCGGCTCGGCAGGTCGGTCATCATCGTCTCCCCTCCATGCGCGGCGGCGGACCCGTCCGGGGCACGCCGACCGCGTCGATGCCGGATCAACCGAATGGTCGACGCCGCGTTCCGGCGCGGTGAATTATCGGTCATCCATCGCCGGCGATCTTGATTCCACCGACGCCCGGCCGATGTTCCGGTCGCATCACTGGAGTGCCCCGATGAACGCCGAAGAACGCACCCTTCTCACCCGTTTCCTCGATGAGCTGGCCGCCGCGCGGACCAGCGCCAAGGATGGCGAGGCCGAGGCGATGATCGCCCGCACGCTGTCATCCAATCCGGATGCGGCCTATCTGCTGGTCCAGCATGCGATCGTCGCCGACCAGTCGCTCCACGCCGCGCAACAGCGCATCGCCGAGCTGGAACGCCAGCAGCCGCAATACGCCCCGGCCCCGTCCGGCAGCAGCTTCCTGCCGCAGGGCGCGGGCGGCCCCTGGCGCGCGCGGCCGCAGGATAGCTATGCGCCGCCCCCGCCCGAGGCCCGGCCGGGCGTCTTCTCCGGCGGCGGCGGGCTCGGCAGCTTCCTGCGCAGCGCGGGCACGACGGCGGCCGGGGTGGTCGGCGGCCAGATGCTGTTTTCCGGCCTGTCGGACATGTTCGGCCACCAGGGCGGCGGCGGCCTGTTCGGCGGCGGTGGCGGTCAGGGCTTCATGGAGCGGCCCGAGAATATCACTATCAACAATTACGGGGATGATGACGACCGCCGCTTCGACGATGGCGGAATGGACAATAGCGGCGATTTCGACCCGTCGGACGATTACTGACGCTGCGCCCCGGCGGACGGCACCGGCCCTACCGGCTCCGTCCGCCGTCGTTCAGGCGGCAAGCGCATAGTGGCGGCAATGGTCCAGATAGCCCGCCTCGTGCCGCCCCGCGAGCGACACGACGCTCTCCCACAGCCAGGAGGGCGTGTCGACGGCACCGCCCCGGTCGGCGTCGAGCATCGTCAGCCAGTCGGCCCTGGCCCGATCGTCCAGCTGGCGGCCATGCGCCTTGCCCACGACGAAGGCGAGATGGCGGGCGGCGCGCACCGCCTCGCCTTGGCTGAACTGGTCGACCTCCAGCTTCAGGTCCTGCGGCGTCAGCTCGCGGATGAACAACGAACGGTCGAGCATCCGCACCGGCATCATCCGCTGCCCCAGATGGGGTGACAGCGCGCGGGCGGCGGCGGCGACCCGTTCGGCATTGTCGCGCGGCATTGTCGCGCGGGCGGCCGCGGGGGCGAGCGGATCGGTCGCTTCCTTCAGGTCGACCAGCGCATAGGTCCATTGGCCCTTGCCGCCCTTCAGCCCGACGATCGCGGCATAGCGCAGCAGCCCCAGCGAGCTGCACCCCTTCATCCAATAGGCGGCATCGACCAGCCGCACCTCGCGCTCCTTCGACTTGCCCTTCAGCGCCAGCACCAGCGCGGCGACGCGTTCGTCCTCGAACAGATGCTCCAGCGCGTCCCGTTCCTCGGGCGCGAGTTCCCAGAATTTCTTGCCCAGCGGGATGCGCGGCTCGACCGCGTCCAGCCGCTCCCTGGCGAGGTGGCGCCAGCGGCGGCCCAGCGCGGCGCGCTCGACGCTGCGCACCACATCCGATTCGTCGCCGGGATCGCCACCGGGGTCGCGGATCGCGGCGGCATAGCCGTCGACCATCTCCTCCAGCATCCGCATCGTCACCACGCCCGGCAGGTCCGATCCCCGCGCCGCCGTGGCGAGCGACAGCCCCAGCCTTATCAGATCGTGCGCCGGATTGCCGATCACCGCCTGGTCGAGATCGCGAATCTGGATCTCCACCTGTCCTGCGCCGTTCGCCAGCGGCCCCAAATTGCCCAGATGGCAGTCGCCGCAAATCCAGATGGCGGGCCCCTGCGGCACTCGTGCCGCGACCGGCGACGCCGCCAGCCATTCATAGAATTTCGCGGTGTTGCCCCGCACATAGGCGTGGGCGGAACGCGCCATTTTCAGCGTGCGGCGATGGTCGAGGATGGCGTGGCGTTCGGCGGGAAGGGGCATCGATCGGGGGCACCTGACAGGAGGGATTCTCTTTCAAACGCCGCCCGCCGCCGAAAGTAACAAAATGTTGCTGGCGGGCGGGGCAGGCGGCGGGGCGACGTCCTGCCCCGCATCATGCCCCGCCGCGCCGGTCAGCGGATCAGGTCGAAGGTCCCATGCGCGCCCTCGTCCTGCGCGGAGGGGGCGATCCACACGTCGAAGGTGCCGGGCTCGACGGTGGGGCGCAGGTCCCGGCCCAGAAACTCCAACTGGGGACGGGTCAGCGTGAAGCTCACGACCTCGCTCTGGCCGGGGGCGAGCGCGACCTTGCGGAACGCCTTCATCTCGCGCACCGGCCGGGTGATGCTGGCCACGCGGTCGCGGATATAGAGCTGGACCACCTCCTCGCAGGGGCGGGTGCCGCCGTTGGTGACGGTGGCGGACACCGTGATCCGCCCGTCCCAGGGCAGGCTGGCGGGCACCTGCGCCGCGCCGTAGGAGACCTTGCCATAGGTCAGGCCATGGCCGAACGGATAGAGCGCCGCGTTGGGCGCGGTGCGCCACTGGGTCTTGTAGGGGACGCGCGGCCCCTCCGGCGCAGGGCGGCCGGTGGCCTTGTGCGCGTAATAATAGGGTTCCTGCCCGCTTTCGTGCGGAAAGCTGAGCGGCAGGCGGCCCGACGGCCCGACCTTGCCGAACAGGATGTCGGCAATGGCATGGCCGGTCTCGGAGCCGAGGAACCAGGTGACGAGGATCGCGGGCGCGTCCTTCACCGCGCCCTCCAGCGCAAGGCCGCGCCCGTTCTTGAGCAGGACGACGATGGGCTTGCCGGACGGTTTCACCGCCTGGGCGACCGCTTCGGCCAATGCCATCTGCGGCGCGGGCACGGTGATCGAGGTGCGCGACTGCGCCTCGCCCGACATGACCTCGCTCTCGCCGATCGCCAGCACGACCACGTCCGCCGCTTGCGCCGCCGCGACCGCCGCCTCGATCCCGCCGGGCAGCGCCTGCTCGACGCCCGAGCCCGGCGTCACCGTCACGTTCTTCGCGCCCGCATCGCGCAGGCCGGTCACCAGGTCGATCGCCTGGTTGTTGTCGCCGTAAACGACCCATGGCCCGTTCAGGTCGTGCTGGCCGCTGGCAAAGGGACCGATCAGCGCGATCCGGCGATTGGGGTCGAGCGGCAGCAGGTCGCCGTCGTTCTTCAGCAGCACCATCGCCTTCTGCGCCGCCTCGCGCGACAGGGCCAGGGCCGCCTTGGTGCGCGACCGCGCGGTTTCGCGCTTGCGGTCGATCCGGCGGAAGGGATCGTCGAACAGCCCCAGCATCTGCTTGACCGCCAGCACGCGGCGGACCGAGCGGTCGAGCACCTCCTGCGGCACCGCGCCCTCGCGCACCAGCTCGGGCAGGTACAGCGCATAGAGGTTGGACTGCATGCTCATGTCGACCCCCGCCAGGAAGGCGAGGCGCGCGGCATCCTTGCCGTCCTTGGCGAAGCCCGCCGCGATCATCTCCTCGTCGCCGGTATAGTCGGACACGATGATGCCGGGGAATTTCCACTCGTCGCGCAGCACCTGCTTCATCAGCCAGGGATTGCCGGTCGAGGGGATGCCGTCGATCTCGTTGAACGAGGCCATGCCGCTCATCGCGCCCGCATCGAACCCGGCCTTGTAGGGCGGCAGATAGACCTCGCGCAGCGTGCGTTCGGACAGGTCGACGATATTATAGTCGAGCCCGCTCTCGCCCGCGCCGTAGGCCGCGAAATGCTTGATGCAGGCCATGACCGCATCGTCGGCGGACAGGCTCTTGCCCTGGAATCCCTTCACGCGCGCGGCGGCGAACAGGTTGCCGAGCAGCACGTCCTCGCCCGCGCCCTCCATGGTGCGGCCCCAGCGCTGGTCGCGCGCGATGTCGACCATCGGGAAGAAGGTCCAGTCGATGCCCGCCGCCGCCGCCTCGAACGCGGCCATCCGCGCGGTCCGCATGGCCAGGTCGGGCTCGAAGCTGGCCGCCTCGGCGACGGGCACCGGAAAGATGGTGCGATGGCCATGGATCACGTCGGCGGCGAAGATCAGCGGAATCTTCAGCCGCGAATTGCGCATCACCGCGCCCTGCATCCGCCGCGCCATTTCCGCGCCATTGCCGTTGAACACGCCGGTCAGCTTGCCCGCGACCGCATCGGCCAGCTGCCCCTCGAAGCTGGGGCCGTTCGACGGCGGGTTGAGAGCGGTGGCGACGCCGCCGCCCCAGGCCGCCGCGTTCAGCTGGAGCTGCCCCGCCTTTTCTTCCAGCGTCATGCGCGCCAGGATCGCCTCGACCGAGGCGGGCAGCGCGACGCCGTCGCCTTGCGCAAGCAGCGCGCGCGCCGGGCTGGCCGCCCAGGCCGCCACCGCGCCTGCGCCGAGCAGCGCTGCACGCCGCGAGATTCTGGTGTCGGACATTGGCGATTCTCCCCTAGGATATGGCGAATGCTCGCGGCCCTTCGGGCTTCTGCATGCGCCTGTCGACTTTCGCATTGACGCTCTTTTGTAACCGGTTACACAGGCTGGACACGTCGCACAAGATACGATGTGAGGGATGGAGCGAGCCGGACCTGCGCCGGGAATGGGGGGAGGGGTGTGAGGCAGTCATCGGCCACGATCCGCGATGTCGCGCGCGAGGCTTCGGTCTCGGTCGCCTCGGTATCGCGGGCAATGAACGGGCATAGCAGCGTCCATCCGGACACCCGCGAGCGCGTCCTCGCCGCCGCCAAGGCGCTGGGCTATGTCCCCCATGCGGGCGCGCGCAGCCTGTCGCTGTCACGCAGCCATGCGATCGGCGTCGTCCTGCCCGACCTTCACGGCGAATTCTTTTCCGAGATCGTGCGCGGCATGGACCGCGAGGTGACGGCGCGCGGCTATCACCTGCTCCTGTCCAACATGCACGCCGATGCCGAGCGCGCGGCGCTGGCGGTGCGGGCGATGCGCGGGCGGGTCGACGGGCTGATCGTCATGGCACCGCAGCTCGACGCACAGGCGCTGGCGGAGGCGCTGCCCCCCGAAGTGCCCGCGGTGCTGGTCAACGCCCATCGCGGCCTGGGCCGTGCCGCCCTGCGGGTCGACAATGCCGCCGGGATCGCGGCGAGCGTCGCGCATCTGGTCGGGCTGGGGCGGCGCAGGCTGGTCCATGTCTCGGGCCCGGCGGGCAATGTCGATGCGAGCGAGCGGCGGGACGGGTTCCTGGCCGCGATGGCGCGCCTGGCCCCGGATGTCGAAGCTGTGGTGATCGAGGGAGATTTCCATGAATCCTCGGGCACGGCGGCGGCGGCGACGCTGCTGGCGCGGGACATGCCGTGCGACGGCATCGTCGCGGCGAACGACATGATGGCGCTGGGCGTGCTCGGCGCGTTGCGCGGGGCCGGGGTCGATGTTCCGGGCGCGGTCGCCGTCACCGGCTTCGACGATGTGCCACTGGCGCGCTATATGGGGCTGACCACCGTCCGGGCGCCGCTGGCCGGGATGGGCGAGCGTGCGGTGGCGCGGCTGATCGATGCGCTGGAAGGGGGCGGACTGACCCCGGACACGCAGGTCATGGCGACCGAACTGGTGATCCGCGCGACCACCCCGGCGGGGGCGGCATGACCGATCCCAATCCCAATGCGCCGATCAGGACCATCACCATCGTCGGCGGCGGCACCGCCGGGTGGATGACGGCGGCGCTGCTGTCGCGGCTGTTCCTGGGGGCCTATAGAATCCGCCTGATCGAGTCCGAGGAGATCGGCACGATCGGCGTCGGCGAGGCGACGATCCCCGCGATCCGCACCTTCAACGGCCTGGCCGGGATCGACGAATATGAGATGGTCCGCGCGACCCAGGCGACCTTCAAGCTGGGCATCGAGTTCCGCAACTGGCGCGAACCGGGGCACAGCTATATCCATGGCTTCGGCAAGATCGGGCAGGATCTCTACTGGCTGCACTGTCACCAGTTCTGGCTGAAGGAAGCCGCGCGCGGGCGGGCGAAGCATCTCGACCATTATGCGCTGAACACGCTGGCGGCGCGGATGAACCGCTTCGCCATGCCCGATCCGTCCAATCCCTATTCGCCGATGGCGGACCTGGACTATGCCTATCATTTCGATGCCTCGCTCTATGCGCGCTACCTGCGCGGGCGTGCCGAGGCGGCGGGCGTGGAGCGGATCGAGGGGCGGATCGTCGCGGCCAAGGCGCGCGCCAGCGACGGCTTTCTCGACCATGTCGTGCTGGCCGATGGGCGGACGGTGGACGGCGACCTGTTCATCGACTGCTCGGGGATGCGCGCCCTGCTGATCGGCGAGGCGATGGGCGTCGGCTATGAGGATTGGAGCCAATGGCTGCTCTGCGACCGCGCGCTGGCGGTGCCGAGCGTCCGGGGTGGCGGGCCGCTGACCCCCTATACCCGCTCGACCGCGCATGGGGCGGGGTGGCAATGGCGCATCCCGCTCCAGCACCGCACCGGCAACGGCCATGTCTATGCCAGCGGCTTTACCTCGGATGACGAGGCGGCGGCGACGCTGCTCGCGCATCTCGACACGCCCGCGCTGGGCGATCCGCGCGCGGTCCGCTTCCGCCCCGGCAAGCGCATCCGCGCCTGGGAGAAGAATGTCGTCGCGCTGGGGTTGGCGGGCGGGTTCCTGGAACCGCTGGAATCGACCAGCATCCATCTGATCCAGACCGGGCTGCTGCGGCTGATCGCGCTGTTTCCGGGGCGCGGTTTCCATGCGGTCGATCGGGAGGAATATAACCGCCAGACCGATTTCGAATATCGCGACGTGCGCGACTTCATCATCGCGCATTACAAGGTGACGAATCGTCAGGACACGCCCTTCTGGCAATATCTCAAGCATATGGACGTGCCCGACAGCCTGGCCGAACGGATCGCGCTGTTCCGCTCGTCGGCACGCTTCTTCATGCATGGCAAGGCCGAACTGTTCCGTGAGGAAAGCTGGGTGCAGGTGCTGCTGGGGCAGGGGCTGGTCGCGCGGCATGACCCGATGGTCGACATGATCCCCGATGCCCAGGCGAGCGACTTTCTGAAGGATGTCGAAGAGGTTATCGCCGAGGTCGCGGCGGCCATGCCCACCCATGAGGCGTTCATCGCCCGCCATTGCCGGGCGCCTGCGCTTCCCGCCGGACTGTGACATTTCCGTAACAGGGAAATCGATATCGGGTGGAACCCGATCACGGTGGTTGTAACCGGTTACGCAGCCAAGTAACCGGTTACACAAGTCCTGAAAGGCTCAGGCGGTCGATGCGCGTCATTGGCTGTCAGGGAACATGACGGGGCACAAGGGATGATCATGGAGGGGATTGAAATGGCATCCAGAATCGATCGTGTGCGTCTGGTCCGCGGGATTTCGGCGATGGCGATGGCCGCGACCCTGGTCGTGAGCGCGCCGGCCCTGGCCCAGGCGACCTCCACCCTGCGCGGCCATGTCGAGGGCGCGGCGGCCGGTACGACGGTCACCATCACCGACCTGACGACGGGCCAGGTCATCAACGGCCGCACCAATGCGGCGGGCGACTATACCATCCCCGGCATCCGCCCCAGCACCTACCGCGTCGCGGTCCAGGGCCAGCCGCCCGAAGAGGTCGTGGTGCCGGTCGGCCAGATCATCACCGCCGATATCGGCGAGCCTGCCGCCGCATCCGCCACCGGATCGGCCGACGCGGCCGTCGCCAGCGGCGATGTCGTCGTCACCGGCCGCCGCACCCAGGAGGTGCGCACCGCCGAGGTCTCCACCAACGTCTCGCAGCAGCAGATCGAAAGCCTGCCGCAGAGCGACCGCAACTTCCTGAACTTCGCGGCGCTCGCACCGGGCGTCGCGGTGACGCCGGGACGCGGCAATCGCCAGGTCCAGGCGGGCGGCATCAGCGCCGACAATATCAACGTCTTCATCGACGGCCTGTCCCTGAAGAACCAGGTCAATCACGGCGGCGTCGCGGGCCAGAATTTCAGCCAGGGCAACCCCTTCCCGCAGCTGGCGGTGCAGGAGTTCAAGGTCGACACCCAGAATTTCAAGGCGGAGTATGATCAGGCGGGATCGGCGGTCATCACCGCCGTGACCAAGACCGGCGGCACCTCCTACCACGGTACGCTGTTCGGCGAGTGGCAGCCCAAATCCTTCTACGGCACCAAATATTTCGACCGGCCGGGCCATGCCAACAATATCGACGGCCAGCTTCAACAGGGCAATTACGACCGCAAGCAATATGGTGCCGATCTGGGCGGCCCGATCATCAAGGACGTGCTGCACATCTATGGCGCGTTCGAGGCGACCGACCAGAAATCGCCGTCGGCGGCGGTGCTGCTCGGCCAGACCAATTCCGCCGACCCGACCCAGAATGTGCCGCAGGCGATCGCCAGCCAGTATAATGGCAGCTATCCGCAGGATTTCAGCCAGCGCCTCTATTTCGGCAAGCTGACCGCCTTCCTGTCCAATGCCGACACCGTCAATTTCAGCGGCTTCTTCCGCCGCGAGAGCAATCTGGCGGACTTTGGCGGCATCTCGGTGCCTTCGCACGGCCATCTGCTCGAGTCGAAGATCGATCTCTACCAGCTCGAATGGAACCATCGCGGCGATCATTGGCTGAACGAGGCGACGATCGCCTATAACAGCGTCTTCAACGGCACGCCGCGCACCGGCACCGGCCCCGAGATCGTGCTGGGCAAGCCCGGCGCCGCCGTGGCGCAGCTCGGCACCAACGGGTTCGAGCAGATCGACAACCAGAAGACCTGGACGTTCAAGGACAATGTGACCTTCTTCGGCGATCGCCATGTCGTGAAGGCGGGCGTCAAGGTGTCGCTGAACGACCTGTCGCGCTCCGAGGACAATCTGGGCAACGGCGCCTATTATTTCACGCCGTCGACCTTCACCTCGTTCGAGAATTCGACCCCGCAACAGGCCGCCATCTCGGTCGTGCCGGTGCGCCCCGCCACCGCCAAGGACACGCAGATCGGCCTGTTCATCCAGGACGACTGGACGGTCAACGACCATATCACCATCAATGCGGGCCTGCGCTGGGACTATGAGACCAACGCCAAGAACGACAAGTTCGTCACCCCCGCCGAAATCGCCAATGCGCTGCGCAACTACCAGCCCTGGCAGGCGGCGGGGATCAATCCGGAGGATTACATCTCCACGGGCAGCAACCGGAAACCCTATTGGAAGGCGTTCCAGCCGCGCCTGGGCATTTCCTATGACGTGAACGGCGACCGCGACACCATCTTCTTCGCAGGCGCGGGGCGCTATTACGACCGGCCGCTGTTCATCGCCTCGGGCATCGAGACGGTGAAGGCGCTCTATCAGCAGACGGTCACGCTCAGCTTCTGCGACGGTCCCGGCCAGCCGACCTGCGCCAGCATCCGCGCGGGCAATGGCGGCGCGCTGCCGCCCGCGACGCTGGCCTGGAACAGCGGCTACAAGAATGTCGATACGCTGCGCGCGGCGGCGACCGCGACCGGGGTGGGGGGCGATGTCTGGCTGCTCAACAACAACACCCGGCTGCCCTATTCGGATCAGTTCAACTTCGGCTTCCGCAAGCGGCTGGGCGTCGTCCAGACCTCGGTGACGTTCAGCCACATCCGCAGCCACAACATCTTCAAATATGTGCGCGGCAACCGCCTGCCCAGCGGCCAATATACCAGCCAGGGCGATCAGTGGATCGAGGATCTCTTCCCCGCCTCGGGCATCCTGCCCGGCTATAGCGGCAAGCTGAACATCGGGTCGAATGCGGGCAAGGCGGAATATAACGCCATCTACTTCACTGCCGAAAAGCCGTTCGTGACGGGCTCCAAATGGGGCTTCACCGCGACGCTGACGGTGCAGCAGGCCAAGAGCAACGTCGCGCAGGAATTGCAGGGCGACGAATTCTACAACGGCCCGCGCGTCGATGCCTATGGCTGGAACTATGTCGCGGGCGTCGAGAAGTGGCGCTTCGTCGGCACCGGCATCGCCAAGGGGCCGTGGGACACCAAGATCTCGCTGACCGGCACCTTCAGCTCGGGCCCGTCCTTCGGCCAGGTGATCTTCCCGGCCAATCCGCCGGAAAATGCGAACGCCTATGGCAATTTCGGCGGCGTGTTCTGGCCCGACCAGATCGTCGGCTATGCCTCGGTCGATGCGCGCATCTCGAAGAATTTCCACATGCCCTGGGGGCATGACCTGGAGGTCAACTTCGCGGCGTTCAACCTGTTCGACTCGGTCAACCGGACCTACACCGCCTGGGGTGCCGGATCGGGCGTGAACCCGACCAAGCGGGAGAACGACACGATCGGCGTGCCGCGCTCCTTCCAGGTCGGCGCGCGGTACAAGTTCTGACCGACGCACGGGGAGGCGGTATCGTCATGACGCCCCGCCTCCTCCGTATCGGCGCGTCGCAAAGCCCGGTCGTGGTGGTCGACGACGTGATGGGCGATGTCCCTGCGATCGTCGCCATGGCGGCGGCGCTGGCGCCGTTTCCGCCGGCATCGGGCAATGGCTATCCCGGCGTCCGGCGCGTCCTGACACCGGCCGATGGCGCAGGCCATGGCTATGCCACCGCGCTGCTCGAAGCGGTGGCGCCCTTTATCGGCGGCGCGTTCGCGGTGGACCGGTTCGACTGGATCGAGGCCAGTTTCTCGATGGTCACCGCCGCGCCCCATGCCCTGTCTCCGGCGCAGCGTATGCCGCATTTCGATTCGACCGATTCGGGCTATCTGGCGGTGCTCCACTATCTGTCCGACACGCCCGGCAGCGGCACCGCCTTCTACCGCCAGCGCGCCACCGCGATCGAGCGGGTGGACGCGGCCAATCGCGACGATTTCCTGGCCGCCGCGCGTCGCGCCGGGGCGGCACGAACCGGCTATATCGCAGGTAGCGACACCGCCTATGAGCGTATCGGCATGGTCGAGGCCAGGGTCGACCGCGTCGTCATCTATCAGGGCAGCCTGCTCCATTCGGGAATCATCCCGCCCGACATGCCGCTCAGCGCCGATCCGCGCATCGGCCGCCTGACCGCCAATATGTTCGTCCAGGCGCGACCATGATCCTGTCGCTCGCGCTCGCCGCCGCGATCCAGTCCCCTGCCCAGACATATGCCAACCCGGTCGACATCGATTACCGGTATAATTTCGAGCAGGTGAACGAGGGCGTCTCCTACCGCACCGGCGCCGATCCGGTGATCGTGCGGTTCAAGGGGGCCTATTATCTCTTCCTGACGCTGGCCGATGGCTATTGGCGCTCGACCGACCTGATCCACTGGCGCTTCGTCACCCCCAGCCGCTGGCCCGCCGAGGGGATCGTCGCGCCCGCCGTGCGGTCGGACGGGGAGCGGTTGCTCATCATGCCCTCGATGACCGGCCAGGGCGCGATCTATGCGACCAGCGATCCGGCGAGCGGCAGGCTGGACTATTTCGTCCGTCGCATGCCGCCGCTGCCCGGCGCGGTGCGATCGGGGTTCGAGGATGGCATCAAGCCGGGGCAGGTGCCCCCCGGCCCCTGGGACCCCGACCTTTTCCAGGACGAGGACAGGCGTTGGTATCTCTATTGGAACTCGTCCAACGTCTTTCCGATCTATGGCGCGCCGGTGCGCTTTGCCGATGGGAAGATGGTCTATGACACGCCGCGTCGTGCCTTCATCCGGCTCGACCCCGCGCATCATGGCTGGGAGCGGTTCGGCCAGGACCATAGCGGGACGCTGCCCGACGGCACGCCGATCACCCCCTATATGGAAGGCGCGTGGATGACCCGGACGGGCGGGCGATATTATCTGCAATATGGCGCGCCGGGGACTGAGTATAACAGCTATGCGACCGGCACCTATGTCGGGACGTCGCCGATGGGGCCGTTCACCTATGCGCCCTACAACCCGGTCGGGTACAAGCCGGGCGGCTTCGTCCAGGGGGCGGGGCATGGCAACAGCTTCCAGGACGCGCATGGCAATTGGTGGAACACCGGCACGCCGTGGATCGGCTATAACTGGACGTTCGAGCGGCGCATCGGGCTATGGCCCGCCGCGTTCGAGGCCGATGGCCAGATGCATGTCTCGACCCGCTTCGGCGACTTCCCGCATTATGTGCCGCGCGGGCGCGTCACCGATCCCGAGGCGTTGTTCACCGGATGGATGCTGCTATCCTATCGCAAGCCCGTGGTGGCGAGCGGGACGGTGGCGGGCCATCCCGCCGGGGACGCGACCGATGAGAATCCCCGCAGCTTCTGGCTGTCGCCCAGCAAGGCGGCGGGCGCGACGCTGACCGTCGATCTGGGCGTGGTGAAGACGGTGCGCGCGGTGCAGGTCAATTTCGCCGATTACCAGGCGGGGCGCTTCGGCGATGCGCCCGACATCTATACCGAATTCCGGCTGGAGCATTCGCGCGACGGCCGCCATTGGCACCCGCTCGCCCGGACCGAGGCGCCGCGCCGCGCCGCGACCGGCCGAACGCCTATTTCGCGCTCCCTGCGGCCGTGCGGACCCGCTATGTCCGCTATGTCCACGGCCATATCGGCGGCGCGCATCTGGCGATCAGCGACCTGCGGGTATTCGGTCGTGCCGATGGGCCCGTGCCCGCCGCGCCCGTGCTGGTCGAGGCCAGGCGCGAGGCGGACAGCCGCGATGCGACGATCCGCTGGCGGCGGGTGCCGGGCGCGGTCGGCTATAATGTCCGCTGGGGCATCCGGCCCGACCGGCTATACCTGACCTATCAGCTGTTCGCGGACCGGGTCGCGGGCGGCGAGGCCGCCACGCTCCCCTTGCGTGCGCTGACCAGCGGCCAGCCTTATTATGTCGCGGTCGAGGCGTTCGACGAAAACGGCGTGTCCCCGCTCAGCGCGGTCGCGCCGATGTGACGCGCCAGCACCGCCCGCTGCGACGCGGACGGATGCCAGTCGCTCGCCAGCAGGCCGCGCTCGCCGAACAGCGCGTCGATCAGCCCCGCCTCGCCCGCGCTCTGCCACAGCGCCGCCAGTTCAGCCGAGCGCGGATCGGGGGAGGCGGGATGCTCGCGCCGGATGAAGCGCAGCCACGCCCCCAGTGCGGCGAGCGTCGCGGGCATGTCGGTGCCGCGCCGCGCATGATCCGCCAGCGAGTTCAGCCAGCGCGGCCCGACCTTTTGCGACCCGTCGCTCGCGATCTGCGACAGGCGATGCGCCAGCGACGGATTGGCGAAGCGCGCCAGCAGCGCATCGGCATAGGCGTCCAGATCCTGCCCCGGGGCCGGGGTGAAGCCGGTCGCCGCCTCGGCCCGCATCAGCGTCTCGACCAGCGGGCGGATGACGGGATCGGCGATCGCCTGATGGACATAGTCATGCCCCCGCTCCAGCCCGAGATAGGCCAGCGCCGAATGCGCGCCGTTGAGCATCCGCAGCTTGGCGGTCTCATAGGGCGCGACATCCGCGACGAAGGTCGCACCGCCCGCATCCCAGCGCGGCCGGTCGGCGGCGAAATCATCCTCGATCACCCATTGGCGATAGGGTTCGGTGATAACGGCCGCCGCGTCGCGCAGGCCGAGCATCGCCTCGACCCGGTCGAGGTCGGCGTCGGTCACGGCGGGGACGATGCGGTCGACCATGGTGTTGGGCGCGCGCCATTCGCGCTCGAACCAGTCGCGCTCGGCCGCCAGTCCCTGATGATCGAGAAAGGCCGCCACGCCGCCATGCAGCACACGGCCATTGTCGGGCAGATTGTCGCAACTGACCAGCGTCAGCGGGCCCAGCCCCGCAGCGCGCCGCGCCGTCACCGCGCGGGCCAGATGGTGATAGATGCTGTTGCCGTCGGCCGCGATGCCCGACAGGTCGGTGCCGCCGCCGGGCCGCCGCCAATAGCCCTTCTCCGTCACGGTCAGCGTCACCACCCGCGTATCGGCGGCGGCGAGCAGCGCGGCCAGCCGGGTGGGCGCCTTCGCGGCTGCGCTGACTTCCCGCACCGCGCCGATCAGGCGGACGGCCTCGCCCTCCGCCGAGCGATCGGTGACGGTATAGAGCCCGTCCTGCGGGGCGAGCGCATCGCATACCCCCGAGGAGCGCAGCGAGGCGCTGGCGATCGCCCAGTCGCGATCCCCCGCCGCCATGGCATCGTCGGTATAGACCGCCTGATGCGCGCGGTGGAACGCGCCCAGCCCCAGATGGACGATGCCGATCCGCTGCGCATCGCGGTCATAGCCGGGGCGGGCGACCGCCTCGGGCAAGGCCGCGACCCGCGCGGCATTCAACCGGGGCGTGCTCACAGCCGGTACGCCGATCGCACGAGCCCACTGGTCAGCGCATGGGCCAGTTCGACCGCTTCATCCTCTTCCAGCCGGTGCTCGGCGACCAGCCGCGCCAGGAAACCGCAATCGACGCGCCGCGCGACGTCGTGCCGCGCCGGGATCGACAGGAAGGCGCGGGTGTCGTCGTTGAACCCGACCGTGTTGTAGAAGCCCGCCGTCTCGGTCGTCATCTCGCGGAACCGGCGCATCCCCTCGGGGCTGTCGTGGAACCACCAGGCGGGGCCCAGCTTCAGGCAGGGATAATGGCCCGCCAGCGGCGCCAGCTCGCGCGCATAGACGCTTTCGTCCAGCGTGAAGAGGATGATGGTCAGGTCGCGTTCGTTGCCGACCACGTCGAGCATGGGCTTGAGCGCATGGACATAATCGGTGCGCATCGGCAGGTCGGCGCCCTTGTCGCGACCATGGCTGGCGAACAGCGCGGCATTGTGGTTGCGGAACGATCCGGGATGGATCTGCATCACCATGCCGTCGGCGACGCTCATCTTCGCCATCTCGGTCAGCATCTGCGCGCGGAACAGCTCGGCATCGGCCGGGGTCCAGGTGCCGTCGACGATCCGTGCGAACAGTGCCTCGCACGCCGCTCTCGACAGGTTGGCGGTCGCGGCAGTGGGATGGCCATGATCGGTCGCGGTCGCGCCCATGTCGCGGAACGCCGCGCGGCGCTTGGCATGAGCGGCCAGATAGCCCGACCAGCTATGCACGTCCTCGCCGGTCAGCTCGGCGAAGCGCTCCATCGCGCCCGCGAACTGCTCATGCTCGACATCGATCACGCTGTCGGGACGATAGGTGGTGATGACCCGCCCCTGCCACCCCGATTCGCGGATCGCGCGGTGATGCGGCAGCGCATCGTCGGCTCCTTCGGTGGTGGCGAGGCAGTCGATCCGGAACCGCTCGAACAGCGCGCGCGGGCGGAAGGCGTCGGTCGCCAGCTTCTCGCCGATCGTATCGAAATACAGGTCGGCCGTCGCCGCCTCCAGCGCGACCGGCATGCCGAACACCTCGGCAAAGACATGGTCGAGCCACATGCGCGACGGCGTGCCGCGGAACAGATGGTAATGGCTGGCGAACAGCGCCCAGGCCGCGCGCGGATCGGTGGCGGGGCGGCCCGCCTTGCTGGGGATGGCCAGGTCGTCGAGTGCGATCCCCTGGCTGTAGAGCATCCGGAAGATATAGTGATCGGGCGCCAGCAACAGCTCGGTCGCATCGCGCCAGGGTTCATCGGTCGCGAACCAGCGCGGATCGGTATGACCATGCGGGCTGACGATCGGCAGGTCGGCGACCTCGGCGTACAGGGTGCGCGCGATGCCGCGAATGGTCGGGTCGGCGGGGAACAGCCGGTCGGGATGAAGATGCAGCGGGCGGGTCATGCCGCCATCTCCTGCATGGAGTCTCGGGTCAGGCCCAGCATCGCGGCAATTCCTCTCTCCGCCCCGCGCAGCTCCGCCAGTCCGCGCATCCGGCCCAGCAGCGAATAGCCCGGATTGGCCTGGCGATGAAGGTCGTCCATCATGCGGTGGCCGTGATCGGGGCGCATCGCGATGGCGCGGCCCTGGTCGTGCGACAGCTCCACCACTGCCCGCACGACTTCGATCATGCGCGCATCGCCGCCCAGATGCTCGGCCTCGTGGAAATTGCGCTCGCCCGCTTCCCAGGCGACGGCGCGCAGATGGAGGAAGTCGATCCGCTCGCCAAAGCGGCGGACCATGGCGGGCAGGTCGTTGTCGGGCCGCGCGCCGAACGATCCCGTGCAGAAGCACAGGCCATTGGCGGGGGAGGGGACGGCGGCGAACAGCCGGGCGAGGTCGTCCGCGGTGCTGACCACGCGCGGCAGGCCGAAAATGGGGAAGGGAGGATCGTCGGGATGGACGACCAGGGTGATGCCGACCTCTTCGGCGATCGGGCAGACCGCACGCAGAAAGGCGACATGATTGGCACGCAGCTGTTCGGCGTCGATCCCGGCATAGCTGTCGATCGCGCGCAGGAACGCGGGCGAGTCGAAGCTCTCCTCGCTGCCCGGCAATCCGGCGATGATCGTGCGTTCGAGCCGGTGGCGTTCCTCGGCGCTCATGCCCTCGAACCGCGCGGCGGCGGCGGCGCGGACCTGGGGCGAATAATCGGCCTCTGCCCCCGGTCGGCGCAGCATATGGATGTCATAGGCCGCCACCGCCGCCCATTCGAAGCGCAAGGCGGTCGCGCCGTCGGGCAACCGCCAGTCGAGATCGGTCCGCGTCCAGTCGAGCAGCGGCATGAAATTATAGGTGACGGTGCGCACCCCCTCCGCCGCCAGATGGCACAGGCTGTCGCCATAAGCCTGGATCAGCGCATCGGTCATCTCGCCGCGCTTGATCGCGTCGTGGACCGGCAGGCTCTCGACCACGGTCCAGCCCAGTCCGGCCGCCTCGATCATGTGCCGCCGCTCGGCGATGGCGGCACGCGGCCAGACCTCTCCATTGGGGATTTCGTGCAGCGCGGTTACCACTTCGGTGGCGCCCGCCTGGCGGATATGGGACAAGGGTACGGGGTCGGCCGGGCCGAACCACCGCATTGTCTGGGTCATGAACATGTCGCCATCCTCTCCAGCGGACATCAAGCTGCTTTGGGTGATGCGGTAGCAGCAATGATTCTGATAGACCAGTTTTGTAGAATTGGCCTTGCCAGTCTTTCAAGACCGGTAGGGCATAAAAGAGGAGAGGAAGCTTCATGCGGATCGTCGTGGTCGGGGAAGGAATGATCGAGCTGTCGCGGGCCGGTGCGCAGGACTGGCGGCTGGGCCATGGCGGCGACACGCTGAACACCGCGATCCATCTGGCGCGCATGGGGCGCGACGTGCGGTACGTCACCGCGCTGGGCGACGATCCGTTCAGCGCGACGCTGCGCCACGACTGGGCGGGCGAGGGGATCGACACCTCGCTGATCCAGAGCGATCCGACGCGGATGCCGGGCCTGTATGCGATCACCACCGATGCGGCGGGCGAGCGGAGCTTTGCCTATTGGCGCGGGCAGAGCGCGGCGCGGCGCACCTTGTCGCTGCCCGGCAGCGACAAGGTGCTGGCCGAGGCGGAAGGGGCGGACCTGCTGCTCTTCTCGCTCATCACCATGGCGATCCTCGAGCCCGAGGGGCAGGACCGGCTGATCGCGCTGGCCGAGCGGGTGCGCGCGCGGGGTGGCCGGGTGGCCTTCGACGGCAATTACCGCCCCCGGCTGTTCCCCGACCAGCCGACCGCGCAAGCCGCGTGCCGCCGTGCGATCGCGGTGTGCGACATCGGCCTGCCGACGCTGGAGGACGAGACGATGCTGGAGGGCACGACCTCGGCCGAGGCGGTGCAGGCGCGCTGGCAGGAACTGGGCGCGCGCGAGGTCGTGGTCAAGCTGGGGGCGGAGGGGTGCCTGTTGGCGAGCGGACTGGTGCCGCCGCCCGAACGGCTGTCGCCACGTGATACCAGCGGCGCGGGCGATGCGTTCAACGCCGGGTATCTGGCGGCGCGGCTCGACGGGCTGGACCCGGCGGAGGCGGCGCTGCGCGGGCACCGGCTGGCGGGATGGACGGTGATGCGCCCCGGTGCGATCCCGCCGCGCGATGCCGATATGCCGGGCTGACGCCTCCGGGCGGGTCGGCCCTGGTCGGGGGAGCGTGCCAAATAGCGGCCATCCCTCCGTCATCCCAGCGCAGGCTGGGATCTTTCACGACTCACCCCCGCCCTTCGCCAAAGGCCCCAGCCTGCGCTGGGGCGACGATCAGGAATTAGACCGCGTAGCGCTCCCGATGCGCGGCGATGCGGGCGCGGGCCTGTTCCATTTCGTGCACTTCGGTCGCGGCCAGGATCGCGTCGAGCACATTGGTCAGATGCTGGCGCATCGCCGCCCGCGCGGCGTCTGGATCGCGCGCGATCAGCGCATCGAGGATCGCGACATGGTCTTCCAGCCGGGGGACGACGCCCGCGCCATGCGCCTTGTCGCTGAGCAGCCGATATTGCGGCGAGCGTTCGCGGGCGTTCCACAGCAGCTCGACCATCGCGACCATCGCGCTGTTCTGCGTCGCGCGGGCGATCGTTTCGTGGAACCGCCGGTCGGCCAGTTCGGCGCGCTCCAGATCGGGATCGTGCAGCGCATCGGTCAGCGTGCGCAATTCGGCCAGCGTCGCGTCGTCGATGCGGGTGGCCGCCAGCGCACAGACCTCGCTCTCGATCGTGCGGCGCGCCTCCAGCAGCTCGAAGGGGCCGATATCGGTCTGGCCCGGTTCGCCGCCATGCGGGGTGGCGGCCGTCACATAGACGCCCGATCCCATCCGCACCTCGACCAGACCGTCGAGTTCGAGCGCGATGATCGCCTCGCGCACCGTGGGGCGGGACACCGCATGCGCCTGCGCCAAGTCGCGCTCGGACGGCAGGCGCTGGCCCACCGCATAGTCGCCGGCCGTGATTTTCGCGCCGATCTCGCGCGCGATCCGCTCGTACAAGCGGCCATTGTCGGGCTTTTTTGCCATGGCCAAGCCTATGCGGCCTGACCGCCCGCTGCAAGCCGGGCGGTGCCGCTTCCGCACAAGTGGTTGCCGCTCCAACGAAAAGGGGGCCGGAACCGAAGTCCCGACCCCCTGATCCGTCAGCCTGATGGCTGCGGCGAGGCTTACGCGCCCGGAACTTCCGAGACGTTCACCTTGATGCCGCGGCCCATCGTCGACGAGACGGCGATCTTGCGGACATACTTGCCCTTCGCGCCCGACGGCTTGGCCTTGATCAGAGCGTCGACCAGCGCGTCGAAGTTCGCGCGCAGGTCCTCCGCCGGGAACGACGCCTTGCCGATGCCCGAGTGGATAATGCCGGCCTTTTCGACGCGGTACTCGACCTGGCCGCCCTTGGCCGCCTTGACGGCTTCGGCGACGTTCATGGTCACGGTGCCCAGCTTCGGGTTCGGCATCAGGCCCTTGGGGCCCAGCACCTTACCGAGGCGACCGACGACGCCCATCATGTCCGGGGTCGCGATGCAGCGGTCGAAGTCGATGGTGCCGCCCTGGATGGTTTCCATCAGGTCCTCGGCGCCCACGACGTCGGCGCCAGCGGCGCGTGCTTCGTCGGCCTTCGCGCCCTTGGCGAACACGCCGACGCGAACGGTCTTGCCGGTGCCCTTGGGCAGGGTGACGACGCCGCGGACCATCTGGTCGGCGTGACGCGGGTCAACGCCCAGGTTGACGGCGACTTCGATCGTCTCGTCGAACTTCGAGGTCGCGTTGGTACGAGCCAGCGTGATCGCTTCGTCGATGCCGTGCAGCTTCTCGGAGTCGATCTGGACGGCCTTCTGCTTCTTGGTCAGCTTCACCATGATCTTAGCCCTCCACCACTTCGAGGCCCATCGCGCGGGCGGAGCCTTCGATGATCTTGGTCGCAGCCTCGATATCGTTGGCGTTCAGGTCCTTCATCTTGACCTGGGCGATTTCCGCGAGCTTCGAGCGCGCGATCTTGCCCGCCGACACCTTGCCCGGCTCCTTCGAGCCCGACTTCAGGTTGGCCGCCTTCTTGATGAGGTAGGTCGCAGGCGCGGTCTTCGTCTCGAACGAGAACGAACGGTCGGCATAGACGGTGATGACGGTGGGCAGCGGGGTGCCCTTCTCGACTTCGCCGGTCTGCGCGTTGAACGCCTTGCAGAATTCCATGATGTTCACACCGCGCTGACCCAGCGCCGGGCCGATCGGCGGCGAGGGGTTGGCGGCGCCTGCAGGGACCTGCAGCTTGATATAGCCGGTAATCTTCTTTGCCATGTCACTCTCTTTTCGAGTCTAGCGGTCGTGACGGGCGCGCGAGGCATAGGCCAGCGCACCCTCCCGCAAGGGTTCCGTCGCATAATGCTAGGGAAGCGCGGGCCGATAGCCGAAAATAGGGGGAATGGCAAGGCGACTCCGCCCTCACCTCCGTTCGCACTGAGCGAAGTCGAAGTGCACGGGATTCCATCGGCCGAAAGGGCGGGGCGTGGGCTTCGACTTTGCTCAGCCTGAACGGCGGTTGGGGAGTGGCCCGGATACGAAAAGGGCCGGTGGCGTCGCCGCCCCGGCCCTGTTTTCGTCGGACGATCCGAACTTACTTCGAGCGTTCGACCTGCTCGAAATCCAGTTCCACCGGGGTCGCGCGACCGAAGATCGACACCGACACCTTGACCTTGGACTTGTCGAAATCCAGTTCCTCGACCACGCCGTTGAAGCTGGCGAAGGGGCCTTCCAGCACCTTGACCGCGTCGCCGATTTCGTAATCGACCTTGACCTTGTGCTTCGGGGCGGCGGCGGCTTCTTCCTTGGAATTCAGCATCCGCGTGGCTTCGCTTTCGCTGATCGCCTGGGGCTTGCCCATCGCGCCCAGGAAGCCGGTCACCTTCGGCGTGTTCTTGACCAGGTGATAGACCTGGTCGTTCATGTCGAGCTTGGCCAGCACGTAGCCGGGCATGAACTTGCGCTCGACCGCGATCTTCTTGCCGCGACGGGCCTCGGTCACGGTCTCGGTCGGCACCTCGATCTGCGCGACGAGATGGTCGAGGCCCAGACGGGTCGCCTCGGCCATGATCGAATCGCGGACCTTGCCCTCGAAACCGGAATAAGCGTGGATGATGTACCAGCGCGCCATGGGAACCCTTTTACTTCGCGAGCGACAGCAGGGTGCGGACCAGCGTCTCGAAGAACGAGTCGACCGCCAGGAAGAAGATGGCCAGGATCGTGGTCATCACGACCACCATCACGCCGGTCATCACCGTCTCGCGCCGCGTCGGCCAGACGACCTTCTTGGTCTCGGTCTTGACCTGGTTGAAGAATTCGATGGGGGTCGTCTTCGCCACTCGTGCCGTTCCCGCACCTGCGTTGAAATACTGTCAGCGAGGCATGGGTCCGCCGTCGCTGACCCAAGGGGCCTGCGACGAAAGGTCCGTCCGCGCTGTTCGGATGGGAACGCGATGTAGCCGTGGCTTGGTCAAAAGGCAAGGGTAGCGGCGGGATGGGGCTTTCGGGGGCACGCGAAGCCGCGATGGCGCGAGGGTTTTGTGTTCGCGCGGAGACGCGGAGACGCGGAGATTTTTGTGGTTCGCGCAGAGGCGTGGAGGGCGCAGAGGGGTTTTTGCCTGCGGGTAGAAGCGGGAGACCTTAAATCGAGCGTTGGGATGGTCTGGCCTATCGGCTGGGTCCAACATCTCCGCGCCTCCGCGCCTCCGCGCGAACCAACCTTCTTTCCTCTTCGCGCCGTCGCGCCTTCGCGTGAACAATCAACAGCAACGCCCACCATTCTTGCCCCCGTACCGCGCCTGTTGCCGCTCGCGAAAGAACGTCACCTCGTCCATCGGCTCGCGGTCGGGATGCCTGGCCGCCATATGCGCCCGATAGGCGTCATAGCTCGGCATCCCGACCATGGCATTGCCGATCTCGCGCAGGCGGGCGAGCCAGCTCATTCGGCCGCCGCCATTTCGGGCGGGATTTCGCTGATGCTCGGCCGGTCGATCCGGCGCGCGATCAGGCAGGTGCGGACTGCATAGACCAGGATCGCCAGCACCACGCCCAGGAAGATCGCGCACAGCCCCGCGTCGATCCGGTCGTTGAAGACGATCCGCCCCATCTCCGCCATGGTCTTGGCCGGGGGCAATATCTTCCCCTCCGCTGCCGCACTCGCGAACTTGTCGGCATGCGCCAGGAAGCCGACGCGCGGGTCGGCGGAGAAGATCTTCAACCACCCGGCGGTCAGCGTGCAGGCGAGCAGCCAGACGGTCGGGATGACGGTGATCCAGGCGTAGCGGTCCTTCTTCATGCGGAACAGCACGACCGTCGCCAGCATCAGCGCCACGGCGGCGAGCATCTGGTTGGAGATGCCGAACAGCGGCCACAGCGTGTTCACCCCGCCCAGCGGATCGGTGACGCCCTGATAGAGGAAGAAGCCCCAGGCCGCGACGCACAAAGCCGTCGCGATCAGGCCCGGCGCGACCTTGCTGGACCCCCGGAAGCTGGGGACGGCGAGCCCGATCAGGTCCTGGAGCATGAACCGCCCGGCGCGGGTTCCTGCGTCGACGGCGGTCAGGATGAACAGCGCCTCGAACAAAATGGCGAAGTGATACCAGAAGGCCTTCATCGTCTGTCCGCCGAACAGGTGGCTGAAGATTTCCGCCATCGCCACCGCCAGGGTCGGCGCACCGCCTGCGCGGGAAATGATCGTATGCTCGCCCACGTCCCGCGCGACCTGCGCCAGCGTGTCGGCGGAGATGGGAAAGCCCATCGCGGTCACGGCGGCGGCGGCGCTGGCCGGGTCGGTGCCCAGCACGGCGGCAGGCGCGTTCATCGCGAAATAGACGCCCGGATCGAGGATCGAGGCGGCGACCAAGGCCATGATCGCCACCGCGCTTTCCATCAGCATTGCGCCGTATCCGATGAAGGGCGCGTCCTTCTCGCTGGCGATCAGCTTGGGCGTGGTGCCGCTGGCGATCAGCGCGTGGAAGCCCGACACCGCGCCGCAGGCGATGGTGATGAACAGGAAGGGGAAGAGCGGCCCCGCCCAGACCGGCCCGCTGCCGTCGATGAATTGGGTCAGCGCGGGCATCTTCAGCGGCGGCGCCATGATGACGATGCCGATGGCCAGCGCCACGATCGCGCCGATCTTGAGGAAGGTCGAGAGGTAATCGCGCGGTGCCAGCAGCAGCCACACCGGCAGGACCGAGGCGACCGCGCCATAGCCGATCAGCAGGAAGCAGAGCTGGACCGACGTGAAGGTGAACAGCGGCGCGAGGACGGCCGACTCAGCGATCGACTGGCCATAGACGATGGCGAGGATCAGGCCGATAAAGCCGATGATCGACACCTCGCCGATCTTCCCGGGCCGCACCCAGCGGGTATAGCCGCCCATCAGCATCGCCAGCGGCACGGTCGCCGCCACGGTGAACAGCCCCCAGGGGCTTTCCGCCAGCGCCCGCACGACGATCAGCGCCAGCACGGCCAGGATGATGACCATGATCATGAAGGCGCCGAACAGCGCGATGGTGCCCGCGACCGGCCCCATCTCCATGCGGATCAGCTCGCCCAGCGAGCGCCCGTCGCGCCGCATCGACAGGAACAGGACCAGGAAATCCTGCACCGCCCCCGCCAGCACGACGCCCGCGAGAATCCACAGCGTGCCCGGCAGATAGCCCATCTGCGCCGCCAGCACCGGCCCCACCAGCGGCCCCGCGCCCGCGATCGCGGCGAAGTGGTGGCCGAACAGCACCGTCCGGTCGGTCGCGACATAGTCCAGCCCGTCGGCGCGACGAATGGCGGGAGTGGGGCGGCTGGGGTCGATGCCGATCACCCGCGCGATGAACAGCGCATAATAACGATAGGCGATCAGATAGACCGACACCGCCGCCGCGACGATCCACAGCGCGTTGATCGGCTCGCCGCGCACCGTCGCCACAACGCCTAGCGCGCCCGCTCCGACGATCGCCAGCGCGATCCAGGGGAGGTGTTTCGTCATGCCCTGTCCGGTCCTCTTGTTATGCTTTTTAGCGATCTTCTACCCCCTGGGGGCGGGCGTGCCAGCCCTGAATATGCCGATGGGGATTTTTGCCGGTGTCGCCGGAATCGATTGCGGGCGTGCGCATCGACATGCCAAGCTGCACGCCATGGAACCGACGCGGCGGTGGATGATCGGCGGGCTGGCGATGGGCGCGCTTCTTGGTGCGACGCGGCCGATGGGGAGTGGACAGGTGACGGACGATCTTTCCCACCTCACGCCCGAACAGCGCACCCGCTATGAGGCGATGCACCAGCGGATGATGGCGGCGCTGACCTATGAGCGGATCACCGTGCCCGGCCGGAACGCGCTGGCGGAGTGGGAGCGGCTCAAAGGCGCCGGGCGTGGCTGGCCGGTGGTGATTGGCGGGGACGAGGATCTGGAGCGGATCGCCGAACAGTTCTCGATCGATGACCCGGCCATGTCGGGCGGGCCCGCGAACCGCCCGGCTCCGCGCACGCCGGCCCAGATCGTCGCGGCGGCCGACGCCCTTCGTTTTCCGGCGGATTTCCACCGTTGGTCCAAGGAGAATGGCGGGGAGGATTTGCGAGCCCCGGTCGGCGAATGGCCCAGGGACGTCGGGGACGGTCCCGAGGAGCCGGGATTGTTCGTCATCGAGGACGGGGCATCCGGCCAGGTTCGTGACCGGGTGCACATCATGATGCTGCCGACTTCCCACGCATGGGAAGCGCCAGCCTATCTGCGCTGGGGCAACTGGAACGCCTGTCCGCCGTCCGAATATCATGTCGCGGCGCTGCACGACTGGAATCGGCGCTATGGTGCCGAACTGGTCGGGATTAACGGCGATACGATGAACATCCGGGTGAGGACCCGGCCGAAGGACCGGGCGGAGGCGCTGGGGCTGGCGCGCGAAATGTATGAATATTGCCCCGACGTCATCGAGCAGGGGGCGGGCACCCTGTCCAACCTGGCCGCCGGATTGATGACGTCGAACTGGTGGTTCTTCTGGTGGGACTGACGGCATAGCGTTCGCCCGGCGCTTCATCCCGGCACGGTCCCGTCATCGCACCCTCCGGCGGGCCTGCCGCAACTTACCCCTTGCCCAGCCGCCCGGTCCGGGGTGAAAGGCGGACATGGTCAGTCTTTCCTCCTCCCCGCTCGTCGTCGGCATCGGCGGCACGATCGGCAGCGTCTCCTCGACCGAGCGTGCGCTTCGCATCGCGATGACGGCCGCCGCCGACGAGGGGTTCCGCACCCATGTCTTCGGCGGCGAGGACCTGGCGCGCCTGCCGCTCTACAATCCGCGCGCGGCGGAGCGGACCGAGGCGGAGCGGGTCTTTGTCGAGACGGTGCGACAGGCCTCGGCCATCATCATCGCCAGCCCGGGCTATCATGGCAGCATCTCGGGGCTGGTGAAGAACGCGCTCGACCTGCTCGAAGAGACGGCGAAGGACGAACGCCCCTATCTGGCCGATCTGCCGGTCGGGCTGATCGCGACCGCCTATGGCTGGCAGGCGACGGGTTCGACCATCGCGGCGCTGCGCTCGATCGTCCATGCGTTGCGCGGCTGGCCGACGCCCTTCGCGGCGGCGGTGAATTCGCAACAGACGCGGTTCGATGAGGATGGCCGGATCAACGATGCCTCGGTGGAGGGGCAATTGCGGTTGGTCGGCCAGCAGGTCGCCCGCTTCGCACCGCTGGCGGGGACGATCCGCGCGTCGAATTGAGCGGGCGCTAGCGCACATAAATTTTGGTCACGCGAAGCCGCAAAGATTTTGATTTCGCGCGGAGGCGCGGAGGCGCGGAGGACGCCGAGATAGATCGATCGCGTGCGACCGCGCGCAATCCTTTCTTCGATCATATGAGGAAGAAGGGCTGCGTCACCCGAAGCGTACGACATCTCCGCGTTCTCTGCGCCTCCGCGCGAACCCTCCTCTTTCTTCTTGCGCCCTCGCGGCTTCGCGCGAAATGAAAATTACCCCAGCCGTCCCGTCACCAGCGCGGTAATCTCGTCGGCGATCTCCGCCGGATCGCGCAAATTCCCATGCGCCACGGTCGACACCGTCGCCCATTCGCCCAGCATCGCGCCGTCCGCCATCGCGGTATAGTTGGCCCGGACCCGCGCCTGGAGCCCCAGATCGGCCTCATAGGCATCATAGGTCTCGTCGGTGTAGCTGCGCTTGCGCTTGCGGGCGATCAGGTCGCGCGCGACGGTCAGCGGCGTGTCGAGATAGACCGACAGATGCGGCGCGGGCAGGTGGAACTGCACCGTTTCCAGCCGTTCGATCCATTGCAGCAGCGCCTCGGCCTGTTCGGGGGGCACCTGCGCCGCCTGATAGGCCATGTTGGATGCGATATAGCGGTCGAAGACGATGACGTCGTGGCGCTCGGCCAGCGCGATCAGGTGCGGGCGCGATTCGAATCGGTCGAGCGCATAGAGCGTCGCCGCCGTCTCGGGCGCGGCGGCATGGGGCAGGCGCCCCGCCAGATATTCGCCCAGCGCCCAGCCGCCGATCGTGTCGCCGTAACGCGGAAAGGACAGCGCCGCCGCCGACAGGCCCGCCGCGTTCAGCCGCTCGGTGACGGCCGCCGTCGCGGTCGCCTTGCCGGCGCCATCGGCCCCTTCGATCGCCAGGAGAAAGGCCATCTCAGCCGCGCAGGCGTTCGTGGTGGCGGATCACCTCGTCGATGATGAAGCGCAGGAATTTCTCGGAAAATTCAGGGTCCAGCTGCGCATCGATCGCCAGTTGCCGAAGCCGGGCGATCTGCGCTTCCTCGCGACCCGGATCGGCGGGGGGCAGGCCGTTCTTCGCCTTATATTCGCCGACCGCCTGCGTCACCTTGAACCGTTCGGCCAGCATGAAGACGAGCGCGGCATCGATATTGTCGATCGACTGGCGATAGCCGGTCAGCACGGTGTCGGACATGGTGGACGTGTCTCCCTCTGGCGCGTGGGCTCGCGCAATTTCGCGCGCGTCCTTTCGCGCTTAGGCTTGCGTTCGGCAAGCGTTGTCGCCAGAGGCTCTTACCTGCCCATGACCGTAACCGCCACCCGCCTCGCCAAGCCCGCGCCCTCGCTGGACACGATGATCCGGCTGGTGGCCGACGACATGAATCAGGTCAATCAGGTGATCATCGACCGGATGCGGTCGGAGATTCCGCTGATCCCGCAACTGGCCGGTCATCTGATCGCGGGCGGGGGCAAGCGGATGCGCCCGATGCTGACGCTCGCGAGCGCACAGCTGCTCGGCTATCAGGGGACCAGCCACCATGTGCTGGCCGCGGCGGTGGAATTCATCCACACCGCGACGCTGCTGCACGACGACGTGGTCGACGGCTCCGACCTGCGGCGCGGGCGGCGGACGGCCAACATCATCTGGGGCAATCCGGCGAGCGTGCTGGTGGGCGACTTCCTGTTCAGCCGCTCCTTCCAGCTGATGGTCGATGCGGGCAGCCTGAAGGTGCTGAACATCCTGTCGGGCGCCTCGGCGGTGATCGCCGAGGGCGAGGTGAACCAGCTGACCGCGGTGCGGCAGGTGGGCCTGCCCGAAGAGCGTTACCTCTCGATCATCGACGCCAAGACCGCCGCGCTGTTCGCCGCCGCCTGCCGCATCGCGGCGGTCGTCGCCGAGCGGCCCGAGGCGGAGGAGCTGGCGCTGGAGGCCTATGGCCGCAACCTGGGCATCGCGTTCCAGCTGATCGACGATGCGATCGACTATGTCTCCGACGCCGGAACCATGGGCAAGGATGCGGGCGACGATTTCCGCGAGGGCAAGATGACCCTGCCGGTGATCCTGGCCTATGCCCGCGCCAATGATGAAGAACGCCAGTTCTGGAAGGACGCGGTCGAGGGGCGGCGCACCTCGGACGAGGACTTCGCCCATGCCATCGCGCTGGTCCGCAAGAGCCGTGCGGTCGACGACACGATGGCGCGCGCGCGCCATTATGGCGGGCTGGCGATCGAGGCGATCAAGGGCTTTGCCGATAGCCCCGCCAAGGCGGCGATGATCGAGGCGGTCGAGTTCGCGGTCGCGCGGGCGTATTGAGGCCGTTCCCCGGCGGGAGGCCGGGGCCCAGTTGCGTTGGATTCATAAGGGCGCGGGGCGGTTTGCCTCCCCCGCGTTGCGTGGCGCGCCTCCGGCTTGGTGGAGCCTGGGCCCCGGCCTTCGCCGGGGAACGGCTTTGCGGATAAGGCACCCCACCCCCATTCAGCCTGAGCGTAGCCGAAGGCCAAGGGAAAGCCTGTCCGCTGGGCAAATGCCCAGGCATGGGCTTCGACTTCGCTCAGCCTGAACGGGGGAAGGGGAATTGGGGCGAGGTCCTTCACCCCGCCCGGCAAACCCCGTATCGCGAGCGGCATGACCTTACCCGTCACCGCCGTCCTGCCCGACCTGCTGACCGCGCTCGCGGCCGCTCCCAACGCCGTCCTCGTCGCACCGCCGGGCGCGGGCAAGACCACCGCCGTCGCGCCCGCTCTCCTCGACCAGCCCTGGTGCACCGGGGAGGTCCTGCTCCTTTCTCCCCGCCGCCTTGCCGCCCGCGCCGCCGCCGAACGCATGGCCGCGCTGGCCGGGGAGCCGGTCGGCCGCACCTTCGGCTATGCCACCCGCATGGATACGAGGGTCAGCGCCGCGACCCGCGTGACCGTGGTGACCGAGGGCATCTTCGTCGCGCGCATCCAGGCCGATCCCGAGCTGGCGGGCGTCTCGGCGGTGCTGTTCGACGAGGTGCACGAACGCAGCCTCGACGGCGATTTCGGCCTCGCGCTGGCGCTGGATGCGCAAGCGGGCCTGCGTCCCGACCTGCGGCTGGTCGCGATGTCGGCGACGCTCGACGGCCGCCGCTTTTCCAGCCTGATGGGCGATGCCCCCGTCATTGAGAGCGAGGGACGCAGCCATCCGCTGACGCTGCGCCATCTCGGCCGTGCGGCGGAGGCGCGGATTGAGGATTCGGTCGCCGCCGCCATCCGCCGCGCGCTGGCCGATGAGGCGGAGGGCGACATCCTGGCCTTCCTGCCCGGCACCGCCGAGATCGCGCGCACCGCCGAGCGGCTGGCGAGCCTGCCCGCCGGAATCGCGGTCCATGAACTCCACGGCTCGCTCGACCCGGCGGCGCAGCGCGCGGCGATCCGGCGCGATCCGGAGGGGCGGCGGCGCATCGTCCTCGCCACCTCGATCGCCGAGACCAGCCTGACGCTCGACGGGGTGCGGATCGTGGTCGATTCGGGGCTGGCGCGCCGCCCGCGCTACGACCGCGCGGCGGGGATGACCCGGCTGGTTACCGAGCGCGCCAGCCAGGCCGCCGTCACCCAGCGCGCGGGCCGCGCCGCCCGCCAGTCGCCCGGCGTCGCCTATCGCCTGTGGGAAGAGGCCGCCACGGCAGGCCTGCCGCGTTTCGACCCGCCCGAGATCCTGGAGGCGGACCTGTCGGCGCTGCTGCTTGGCACCGCGCTCTGGGGGGTGGGCGACCCGCGTGCGCTCCCCTGGCTCGACCCGCCGCCCGAGGCTGCGGTCGCCGAGGCGCGCGCACGGCTGACCGTGCTGGAGGCGCTGGACGATACCGGCCGCCCGACCGCGCATGGCAAGGCGATCGCCGCGCTGCCGATGCCGCCGCGCCTGGCGCATATGCTGATCCGCAGCGGCGAGCGGGGGCTGGCCTCCGTCGCCGCCGAGGTCGCGGTGCTGCTGGGCGAGCGGGGCATTGGCGGGCAGGATGTCGATGTCGAACAACGCCTGCGCCGCTGGCGGACCGAGCGTGGTCCCAAGGCGGAGGCGGCGCGCCAGATGGCGAAGCGCTGGACCAGCCTGGCTCCCAGGCCGGTCGAGCGCGAGGCGTGGGACCATCCGGCGGGCGTCTGCCTGGCGCTGGCCTATCCCGACCGGGTCGCGCGACGCCGCGATTCGACCGGCGAGAATTGGGCGAGCGTCGGCGGGCGGGGCTTCCGGCTCGATCCGGCATCGGCGCTGGCCGGTGCGCAATGGCTGGCGGTGGGCGAGACGCAGGGCGCGGCGTCGGGCGCGCGCATCCTGTCCGCCGCGCCGCTCGACCTCGCCACCGTCGAGGCGCTGTTCGCCGATCGGATCGAGACCCGGCGCACCGTCACCTTCAACCCCGCGACCGGCGGCGTCGAGGCGTTGCGCGAACGGCGGCTGGGCGGGCTGCGCCTGTCGAGCGGACCCGATTCGGGTGCTTCCCCCGAGGCGATCGCGGAGGCGCTGGTCGAGGGGGTGCGGACGCATGGTCTGTCGCTGCTCCCATGGAGCGAAGGGGCGGGGGCTTACCGCGCGCGGGCGGCCTATGCCGGGGTGGCGCTGGACGATGCGACGCTGATCGAGCGGCTGGACGACTGGCTGCCCGCGCTGGTGGCGGGAAAGAGGCGGCTGGATGCGATCGCCCCCGGCGCGCTGACCGAGGCGATCCGCAACCTGATCGACTGGAACGACCAGCGGCGAATCGATTCGATGGCGCCCGCCCAGTTCACCAGCCCGGCTGGCAGCAGCCATGCGATTGATTATGCGGCGGAAGGCGGCCCCAGGGTGGAGCTGCGCGTCCAGGCGCTGTTCGGCCTGGCCGAGCATCCGGTGATCGGGACCGAGCGGGTGCCTTTGGTCCTCAGCCTGACCTCGCCCGCCGGTCGCCCGATCCAGACGACGCGCGACCTGCCCGGTTTCTGGGCGGGAAGCTGGAGCGCGGTGGCCAAGGAAATGCGCGGCCGCTACCCCCGCCATCCCTGGCCCGACGACCCCGCGGCAGCGTCCGCGACGCTGCGCACGAAAAAGGCGGATGCAAGAGCCGCCGGTTCGCGATAAGGGACGTGGATTATGGCCACTGCTCGCATCTTCCAGCGCCCCAAGAACGCGATGCAATCCGGCAAGTACCGGACCGATCGCTGGCAACTCGAATTCGAATCCACCGAGGCGAAAAAGCCCGATCCCCTGACCGGCTGGGCCGGAAGCGGCGATACGCGGGAGCAGGTTCGCCTGACCTTCGCGACGCTGGAAGAGGCGATCGCCTATTGCCAGCGCGAGGGGCTCGACCATCATGTCGTGCCGACGCCGCAAAAGACGCTCAAGCTCCAAAGCTACGCCGACAATTTCCGCTGAGGTTCGAGCGCTCCGGTCAAGGCCGGGGCGCTTTTCTTTCGCGCGCAGCGCTTGAGAAGGTTGGTTCGCGCGGAGACGCGGAGGTGTTGCGCCCGGCGGCATCGGGATCGCATCACAACCGATCTGTTGGAGCGGCGTGTCGCTTCCGCGAGCAATCCCTCTCTGCGCCCTCCGCGCCTCTGCGCGAACAAAGTTTCTTGGCGTCTTCCCGTCCGTTGCGGCGTGTCGCGATGAGTTCTCGCGAAGCCGCGATGACGCGAAGATTGTCGGAATGGGTTCGCGCAGAGGCGCAGAGAGCGCGGAGGTGACGTGTCCGGCGGCATCGGATGCGCACCACAAACAGCTGGTTGAAGAGATATCTCGCTGCCGCGAATACGACATCCCCGCGTCTCCGCGCGAACCAACCTTCTTCTCTTCGCGCCTTCGCGGCTTCGCGTGAAATCAAAAGCCCAGGATGCTGCCCCCCAGCAGCAAGAGCAGCTTGGCATCCATCACCACGCCCGCCGCACGGCGTTCGGCGACGAAGGCCGGAACCTCCGACAGCTTCACCCGGTGCACGCTAATCTGCTCGTCCGAGTCGCCGCCGCCTTCGCCGACCTTCATCAAGCCGCTCGCGCGGACCAGGGTGAAGCGTTCCGAGGTCATGCCAGGCGAGGAGCAGAATTCGCCCAGTGCCTCGATCCGCGAAGGGCGATAGCCGGTTTCCTCTTCCAGCTCGCGCGCCGCACCGTCCAGCACCGCCTCGCCTTCGGTCTCGTCGCCGATCAGCCCGGCGGGCATTTCCAGGCAGGGCGCGCCCAGGGGCACGCGGAACTGTTCGACCAGCAAAATATGGTCGTCGTCGATCGCGAGGATGACGGCGGCGCGAATGTCACGCGGGCGGTCGGCATATTCCCATGTGCCGCGCTTGCGCAGCGCCAGGAACCGTCCCTCGGCCATGGTTTCGAGGGGGGCGTCCATACGGGGATCGGTCATAGCGAAATGGGTCTGTCCGGCAGTTCGTTGGTATCGGCCGCCGTCTTGGGGAAATGCTCGGCGAGCACAAGCCCGATCCGCTCGACCGCCGCGCCCAGCCCCTCGCCGACATGGCCCTTCGCGACATGGGGCAGCATCACCGCCATGGCGCGGCCCCAGGTTTCCGGTCCCACTTTGCCGGTCAGGCCGGAGTCGGCGACGATCTCCGCCATATGCTCGTCTTCGGAAAGGTAGAGCAGCACGCCGTAGCGGCTGTCGGTCCGCCGCTCGGCCGAGACGCGGAAGAGCAGGACGGCACGCGCCCGGACGCGGGCATGGCGGATGCCTTTGGGGACCAGCGCGATCCGGCGCTTCACCGGTCCCAGCGCCGCGACGACGACCGCGAAGACCAGGATCTGCGCGATCATCAGCACGCCGAGGACCAGGTCCTCGCCCGCTTCGCTCCATCCGTCATGCACCAGCGCGAGCAGCTTCAGGCCCAGGCCCGGAAACAGCGCGGCGAACAGCGGCACCAGCAGCATCGCGGCGGCGGCGAACCACAGCGCCACGTCGCGATAGTCGTCCGATCGGGGGGCGACGATGGTCACGATCTCGGCATCCGTCGCGGCCTCGGCGCGCGCCACGGCGGCGGTTACCAGATCGCTATCGGCTTCGCTCAACATCTCACCAATCCCCCGAAGCGCCGCCGCCGCCGAAATCCCCGCCGCCGCCGCCGGTAAAGCCGCCGCCGAACCACGATCCGTCGCTGCCGCCGCCCGACGACCCGCCCGAGCTCCAGCCGCCGCCCGACCCGCCACCGCTGCCCCAGCCGGGGCCCCAGAGAATGATCGGCCAGCCGCCTCCGCCGCGGCGCCCGCCACCGCCGCCACGATCGTCGTCATCGTCATCGTGGAAACGCTGGCCCTGCTTGCGGCGCAGGATGGACAGCAGGACGAAGCCGCCGATGAAGATGACCAGGACGATCAGGATCGGAAAGCCGTTGGAATCGCCGCCGCCCCGGCGGTGCTGGCGGTCGAACTGCTTCGCCGCCTCGGCCACCTTGGCCTGGGCTTCCTCGGGCGAGGCGCGGAGCTGCGCGATCACCGCGTCCGCGCCCGCATTCAGCGCGCCCGATATGTCGCTCGATTCACGCAGGCGCGGGATCATCAGGGTGCGGATCATCTGGGACGACCAGGCGTCGGTCAGGATCGGCTCCAGCCCGCGTCCGACCTCCAGCCGGGGGCCGCGCTGGCCCTTGCCCTCATTGGGCGCGACGAACAGGATCGCGCCGTTGTCCGCATCCTTCAGGCCGACACCCCAGGCGCGGCCCAGCCGATAGCCATAATCCTCGATCGGATAACCCTGAAGATCGGGGATGGTCGCGACCACCAGCTGGCGGCCGGTATCCTTTTGCAGCGCCTCCAGCTTCTGTTCGAGCTGCGCCTTGGTGGCGGGGTCGATCTTGTTCGCCGCATCGACGACCAGGCCGTCCAACTTGGGAAAGCTCTGCGCCATCACGGGGACGGCGCAGAGGATCAGCCAGAGCCCGAGGACCGGGCGAAGCAACCGGGTGAACCGGGTCATGGGCGCCCGATCAGCTGCCGAAATTCACCTTGGGCGCATTCTCGGCCCCCGGCGTCGTCGCCTGATAAGGGGTGATCGGCTTGGCGCCGTAGAAGACCTTCGCCCCGATCGCGTCGGGGAAGGTGCGGATGCGGGTGTTATATTCCTGCACCGCGCCATTATAGTCGCGGATCGCGATGTTGATGCGGTTCTCGGTGCCTTCGAGCTGGCTCATGAAGGTCTGGAAATTATCCTGGCTCTTCAGGTTCGGATAGGCCTCGACATTCGCCAGCAACCGGCCGAGCGAACCGCTGAGCTGGCCCTGCGCCGCCGCGAACTGCTGCATCTTGGCGGGGTCGGACAGGTCATCGGCGCTGACCTGGACCGAGGTCGCCTTGGCGCGGGCGTTGACCACATCGGTCAGGATCGCCTTTTCGGACGCGGCGGCGCCCTTCACCGTCGCTTCGAGGTTGGGGATCAGGTTGGCGCGGCGCTGATAGGCGGCCTGGACGTCGGCCCATTTCGCCTTCGCATTTTCCTCCGCCGTGGGCACGCTGTTCATGCCGCAGCCGGACAGGGCGACGGCCATCACGACCGGGGTCAGGGCAAGAACGGGACGACGCATTCGAATATTCCTCCGTCAACTGTCCGATCCATATAAGACGCCGACCCCGCTTGGCGAAGGGGAAAAGCGACGATAGGCGTAACGCTCATCGAACGGAGGGAGTTGGCGATGCTAAAAGAATTTCGCGCCTTCATCGCGCGGGGCAATGTCCTCGACCTGGCGGTGGCGGTCATCATCGGGGCGGCGTTCAGCAAGATCGTGACCTCGCTGACCGACGACGTGCTGATGCCGGTGATCGGAAAGATTTTCGGAGGGCTGGATTTCTCCAGCTATTTCATGCGCATGGGGCCGATCCCCGCCAGCTATACGGGTTCGCTGACCGATTATGCCGCGCTGAAGAAGGCGGGTGTGCCGCTGCTCGGTTACGGCGCGTTCGTGACCCAGGCGGTCAATTTCGTCATCGTCGCCTTCATCATCTTCCTGCTGGTCCGCACGGTGAACCGCGCGACGACGCTCTTCGAGAAGGAAAAGGCCAAGGCGGCCGAAGAACCCAAGGCCGAGCCGACCGATATCGCGCTGCTTCGTGAAATCCGCGACGAACTGCGCGCACGGCGTACCTGATCTACCACCTCACCCCGGCGAAGGCCGGGGCCCAGGTGCCACCACGTTCGTGGTGCGGGACGCCGTTGCATGGGAGGCAAAGGCGGCCCGTCGTCGCGATTTATACCGCAACTGGACCCCGGCCTTCGCCGGGGTGCCGCGGTGGGGGATTATGCTGCCGCCAGCTTCCTGGCCGTGGCATCCGCCAGGCTGGTGCCGTCCAGGATCCGCGCCGTCTCGTCCCGCACCCGCATCATCGCATGGCGAATGGCGCAATCCGCCTCGCTCTTGCAGTCGTTGCAAGGGCGATAGGCGGTCCGGCTGACGCAGGGGACCAGCGCCAGCGGCCCCTCGATCGTGCGGATGATGTCACCCAGCGAGATCAGATGCGCCGGACGCGCGAGGCGGTATCCGCCCATCTTGCCCCGCTGGCTGTCGAGCAGATTCGCGCCCTTCAGATCGGCGAGGATCAGTTCCAGGAACTTGCGCGGCACATTCGCCTCGGCCGCGATGCGCGTCATCGAGGTCGGCGGCCCTTCGACGGGCATTTCCGCAAGGAACAGCATCGCGCGCAACGCATAACGGGACCGCTGGGTCAACATGGCGCTTCCATGGACCCAAAATGGGGCGAGCGAAAGGCATTTGCGTAAACGCGCATGGCTAACTATATCTCTTCGTGCCGGGTTTCACCCGGCTATGACGATAAACTGCGGCGAGTAATAGACGCAGCGGACCCGGGGGCAGTACCCGGCGGCTCCACCATAAAAGGTGGTGTACTTGGACACCGTTTCTGACGGGGCCGAACCAGGATCGACGTGTGTTGAAAAGCGCTGTTTTCGTTCGGAATGGGACCACCGCAACGGCCCATACACACAAGTGCCAACGATAACGAAGCACTCGCGATTGCGGCGTAATTGAGGGCCTCACGGCCTGAAGTTACTCCAAAATAGCGCGGTTGGACCGAACCGGGCAACAGAATCGGATTCCAGCGGTACGGGGAGCACCGGGCAACAGAAGCTCCCCACTTTCCGGATTTTCGGGTGAGCCGAATCTTCCTGAGCCTTGGGATAGGCGGCGGGTGGATGCTTGCTGTTCGGCTGCCCTCCCAACGTCCGTTCGCACTGAGCGAAGTCGAAGTGCACGGGCGACGCTCGCGGCGAGGCGATGGGGCGTGGCCTTCGACTTCGCTCAGGCTGAACGGGGGTGGGAATGCCTCCATTCCCGCACCCCGGCGGAGGCCGGGGCCCAGGTTCCACCCAGTCGATGGTGCGCCAGACGGTGTGGGGGGAGGCAGACCCATTTGCGCCTCCGGAAATGTACGCAACTGGACCCCGGCCTCCGCCGGGGTGGAAGACGGGAGCGGGTTACCCCTCCCGCGCCAGGGCCTTCAACCGGTACAGCGCATCCAGCGCCTCGCGCGGCGACAGGCTGTCGACGTCCAGCTTCTCCACCTCGGCCCGGATTGCGTCGCACTGTTCTTCCTCGGCCTGCGCGGCGGCCGCGAAGAGGGGGAGGTCGTCCAGCCCTGCCGCCAGCCCGCCGGTCTTGGCCCGGCCCGCCTCCAGCTTGGCGAGCACCGCCTTCGCACGCGCCACCGTCGTCGGCGGCATGCCCGCAAGGCGCGCCACTGCTAGGCCATAGGAGCGATCCGCCGGGCCTTCGGACACCTCGTGCAGCAGGACCAGCTCGCCCTTCCACTCGCGCGCCCGGACATGGTGCAGCGACAGCGCCTCGCAGCGTTCGGCCAGCCGGGTCAGTTCGTGATAATGGGTCGCGAACAGGCAGCGGCAGCGATTATCCTCATGGATCGCCTCCACCACCGCCCAGGCGATGGCCAGGCCGTCATAGGTGGAGGTGCCGCGCCCCACTTCGTCCAGGATGACGAAGCTGCGCGGCGTCGCCTGCGCCAGGATCGCGGCGGTCTCGACCATCTCGACCATGAAGGTGGAGCGCCCGCGCGCGAGATTGTCCGACGCGCCGACCCGGCTGAACAGCCGGTCGACCAGCCCGATCTTCGCCTGGGTGGCGGGGACATAGGAGCCGGCCTGCGCCAAGACCGCGATCAGGGCGTTCTGGCGCAGGAAGGTCGACTTGCCGCCCATGTTCGGGCCGGTGACCAGCCAGAGCCGCGAAGCCTCCGACAGTGAACAGTCATTGGCGACGAACCGCTCGCCCGAGCGCGCCACCGCCGCCTCGACCACGGGATGGCGGCCGCCCGTCACCTCGAAACAGCTATGGTCGACCAGTTCGGGCCGCACCCAGCCACCCTCGACCGCGCGTTCGGCCAGGCCGCTCGCCACGTCGAGCCGGGCGAGCGCGTCCGCCGTCGCGGCGATGGCTTCGCGCGAGGCCAGCGCGGCGGCGGTCAGCTCCTCCAGATGCGCGGCCTCGGCGGCCAGCGCATGGGCACCGGCCTGCGCGACCTTGCTGGCGACCTCGTGCAGCTCGGGCGTGTTGAAGCGGACGACGCCCGCCAGCGTCTGGCGGTGGGTGAAGCCCGAATCCGGCTTCATCAGCGCATCGGCCGACCGCGCGGGCACCTCGACATGATAGCCGAGCACGCCGTTGTGGCGGATCTTGAGCGCGGTGATACCGGTCTTCTGGCGGAACTCCGCCTCCAGCGCGGCGATGGCGCGGCGGCCGCCTGCGCCCGCATCGCGCAGATCGTCGAGCGCGACGTCATAACCCGCCGCGATATAGCCCCCTTCGCTGGCCTCGATGGGGGGCGAGGGGACGAGCGCGCGGCGCAGCAGGTCGATCAGTTCGCCATGCCCGCGCAGGCGCGGCGTCGTCTCGCGCAACAGGGGAGGGCCGTCGCTCAACTGTTCGGACAATGCCCAGGCCCCGTCGAGCCCGTCGCGCAACTGCCCCAGATCGCGGGGAGAGCCGCGCCCCGCCGCGATCCGCCCGATCGCACGGCCGATATCGGGCAGCGCCCGCAGCGCCGCGCGCAGCCGCTCGCGAAGCGCGGCATCGTCATGGAAATGCTGCACGAGGTCGAGCCGGGCCTCGATCGCGTCGCGGTCCATCAACGGCGCGCCGATATCCCCGGCCAGCGCGCGGGCGCCTGCGCCCGTCACCGTCCGGTCCACCGCGTCGAGCAACGAGCCCTTGCGCTGGCCGTTCGCGGTCTGGGTCAGCTCCAGGCTCTCGCGCGTCGCCGCATCGATCGCCATGGCTCCAGCCGCCTGCATCAATATGGGCGGGCGCAGGAAGGGCAGTGCGCCCTTGGCCGTATGGTCCAGATAGGCGACCAGCCCGCCCGCTGCCGAGAGCCCCGCGCGGCTGAACTGCCCGAACCCGTCCAGAGTCGCGACGCCGTAGAGTCGCTTGAGCCGATCCTCGCCCTGGCCGCTGTCGAACGTGGCGGAAGGGCGCAGCGTAGTGGCCGCTTCGGCATGAGCAGCATTCTCGGCCGCGACCACCTCGGCGGCGGCCAGGCGGGCGAGTTCGGCGCCCAGCGCATCGGGCTTCACGTCGATCACCACGAACCGCCCAGTCGAGATGTCGGCGGCGGCCAGCGCCACCGCGCCGCCCGCCTCGCCGATCGCGACGCACCAATTGTCGCACTTGGCATCGAGCAGCGCTTCCTCGGTCAGCGTGCCCGCCGTGACGACGCGCACGATGCCGCGGGCAACCAGCGCCTTGGACCCGCCGCGCGCCTTGGCCTCGGCGGGGGTCTCGGTCTGCTCGGCGATGGCGACGCGGTGCCCGGCCTTGATCAGCCGTTGCAGATAGGCGGTCGCGGCATGGACCGGCACGCCGCACATCGGGATCTTCTCACCGCCATGCTCCCCGCGCGACGTCAGCGCGATGTCGAGCACGCCCGAGGCGATCCGCGCATCGTCGAAGAACAGCTCGAAAAAATCGCCCATGCGATAGAAGAGCAGGCAATCCTCGGCCTCGGCCTTCAGCGTCAGATACTGGGCCATCATCGGGGTGGGGGTGGTCATTGGGGGCGAGAATCCAGATTGCGTGCACCATGGCGGATGCCGACGATCGATACGATGTCGCCGTTCACGTCATAGCTGAGAATGTAAGGGGGAACCGTCACCAGCTCGCGGGTGCCATCCGCAGCGGGACGGCCACGGCGAGGAAAGTCTCGCAGGCTTTCGCCGAAATCCACGAGTCGCTGCGCGATTCGAGCGGCGGCCTCGGGATCAAAGGCTTCCAGATAGGCGACGATGAGATCGAGCTGGTCGAGGGCCTCGTTCAGCCAGACGACTTGAGCCATTCGCGAAACGATTTGCGGTTCGGGGTTCCCCAGGTGCGGAGCCAGGCGGAAACGGTGGCGTGGTCATGATAGCGCCCGGCGGCGTAATCCGCCCGAGCGCGTTCCAGCGACAGCGCTTCCGCCGCCTCGTCACGCTGCTCGAAAATGCCCGGCTCATGCTCCATGGATCAACGTATAAGGCTGATGCCCGGACTTGCCTAGGGCGGCAAAAGGGCTGCGTGACAGGGTTGTCAGCCGTGTCCGAAACCTTCAAGAGCCGTAGCGTCCTTAGTATCCACAGCATCGAAGGCCGCGCGCATGACCGACGAACCCACCGATCAGTTCTCCGAGCGCGAGGCCCTGCTGTTCCATTCCGAGGGGCGGCCCGGCAAGATCGAGATCATCGCGTCCAAGCCGATGGCGACGCAGCGCGACCTGGCGCTGGCCTATTCGCCCGGCGTCGCGGTGCCGGTGCTGGCCATCGCCGACGATCCCGCCACGGCGTACGACTATACCGCCAAGGGCAATCTGGTCGCGGTCATCTCCAACGGCACCGCTATCCTGGGCCTCGGCAATCTCGGCGCGCTCGCCTCCAAGCCGGTGATGGAGGGCAAGGCGGTGCTCTTCAAGCGCTTCGCCGATGTCGACTCGATCGATATCGAGCTGAAGACCGAGGATGTCGACCGGATCATCGACGCGATCGAGCTGATGGAGCCGAGCTTCGGCGGCATTAACCTGGAAGATATCAAGGCCCCCGAATGCTTCATCATCGAGCAGACGCTGCGCGAGCGGATGAACATCCCGGTCTTCCATGACGACCAGCACGGCACCGCGATCATCTGCGCGGCGGGTCTCATCAACGCCTGCCTGCTGACCAAGCGGCGGCTGGACGAGATCAAGGTCGTCGTCAACGGCGCGGGCGCGGCGGCGATCGCCTGTACCGAGCTGATGAAGGCGATGGGCGTCCGGCATGACAATGTCATCATGTGCGACCGCACCGGCGTCATCTATCAGGGCCGCGACGACATCAACCAGTGGCAGTCGGCGCACGCCGCCGTCACCGACCGCCGCACCCTGACCGAGGCGCTGCACGGCGCGGACGTGTTCCTGGGGCTTTCGGCGGCGGGCGCGCTCAAGCCCGAGATGGTCAAGGACATGGCGCCCTCGCCGATCATCTTCGCGATGGCGAACCCGGAACCGGAAATCCGCCCCGAACTGGCCAAGGCGGCACGCCCCGACGCCATCGTCGCGACCGGGCGGTCGGACTATCCGAACCAGGTCAACAACGTCATCGGCTTCCCCTTCATCTTCCGCGGCGCGCTCGACGTGCGCGCGACCGGCATCAATGACGAGATGAAGATCGCCGCCGCCAACGCCATCGCCGAACTGGCGCGCCAGCGCGTGCCCGAAGAGGTCGCGCTGGCTTATGGCACGCAGCACAGCTTCGGCCCCGAATATATCATCCCCGCGCCGTTCGATCCGCGCCTGATGGAGCTGGTCCCCTCGGCAGTGGCCAAGGCGGCGATGGATTCGGGCGTGGCGACGCGGCCGATCCTCGACATGGACGCCTATCGCCAGAAGCTGCGCGCGCGTCTCAATCCGACCACCTCGGTCCTGACGCTGGCCTATGAGGGCGCCAAGGCGCACCCCAAGCGCGTGCTGTTCGCCGAGGGCGAAGAGGAAGTCGTGCTGCGCGCCGCCATCGCGTTCAAGGAGGGTGGCTACGGCATTCCGGTGCTGGTCGGGCGCGACGACGTCTATGACCGTCTGGCCGCGCTGGGCGTCACCAACCCCAAGGAATATGAAGTCCATAACAGCCGCACCTCGGAAATGGTGCCGCAGATGGTCGACTTCCTCTATGAGCGGCTCCAGCGGCGCGGCTACCTGAAGCGCGATGCCGAGCGGTTGATCAACCAGGACCGCAACATCTTCGGTTCGGTCATGCTGCAACTGGGCATGGCGGATGCGATGATCACCGGCATCACCCGCACCTATGCGCAGAGCTTCCGCGAGATCCGCCGGGTCATCGATCCGGTCGACGGCAAGGTGCCGTTCGGCATCCACCTGCTCGTCGGGCAGAGCCACACCGTCTTCATCGCCGACACCACGGTCAACGAACGCCCCTCCGCCGAGGAACTGGCCGACATCGCCGAGCGCACTGCGGCGGTGGCCCGCCGCATGGGGCATGAGCCGCGCGTGGCCTTCCTGTCCTATTCGACCTTCGGCAATCCCGAGGGCCAGTGGATCGACAATATCCGCGACGGCGTGGCGGAGCTCGACAAGCGGCAGGTCGGTTTCGAATATGAAGGCGACATGGCCCCCGACGTCGCGCTGAACCCCAAGCAGATGGCGAACTTCCCCTTCTCGCGCCTGTCGGGTCCGGCGAACGTCCTCATCATGCCGGGTCTCCAGTCGGCCAATATCTCGGCCAAGCTGCTGCGCGAACTGGGCGGCGATAGCATGATCGGCCCGATGCTGATCGGCATGGAAAAGCCGGTGCAGATCGCGCCGATGACCTCGACCGCGGGTGATCTGGTCACGCTGGCGGTGCTGGCGGCGGGCGGCATCGCGCGCTGATCCTCGGCATTTAGGACAGCAAAAGGGGGGCTGGGCGGCATAGGCTGTCCGGCCCCCTTTTTTCCTCCCCTGCAAGGGGAGGTGGCAGGGCGAAGCCCTGACGGAGGGGTGTCCCGCTGTGCGAGGTTCCGCCATCCTCGCAAGTGGTGACACCCCTCCACCAGCTTCGCTGGTCCCCCTCCCCTTGCAGGGGGACTGTTTACACCGGCCGCATTGTGGATTCTTGTCTGTTCCTGTGATTTGAGGCGGGGGGA
>NZ_JBHZQU010000015.1:0-80577 GCF_042867205.1 Sphingomonas sp. NCPPB 2930
AGCAATGGCTTAGTCGGAGCTGGGTGAGGGGTGGGCGCTCGCGAAGCGAGCGCGCGAGCCTTTGGGCTCGCTCAACCCCTCACCCAAGCTGCGCTAGCCAGCAGGCTGGCACGCTTCGCTAACCCTCTCCCCTGTCCAGGGGAGAGGGAAGAAGTAATGCTGAATGTCGATCGGCCCTAGCGCGGGGCCAGCCGCCGGATGTCCAGCACATCGACCCCGGCCAGCGTGACCGGCCCGAACCGGCCGCCCGCTTCGGCGATGATCCCCTGCGTGGTGGAGCGGACCCGCGTCCACGGGATTTCCTGCACCACCAGCCGACGGCCGCGCAGCTTGATCGCCGCGACCCGGCCGTCGGTTGCTACCGCCAGCGCACCCTGCCCGTCGGCGCCGACCACCGCGCCCGACACCGCAAAGCCCGCCAGCGCCGCCTCGGCCGCCGCGGCGACGTCTTCGGGCGATCCGACGCGCCGGTCGCGGCGGCGGCGGACCAGCCAGCCGATCCCGACGCCGCCCAGGGCCATGCCGACGCCCGCCCCGGCGAGCGCCCAGCCCGCCAGCGTGCCGGTGACGGGCAGGATCATCCCGCCGCGCCCGACAAGGCTTCCAGCGTCGGGCGAAGGCCGGACAGGTCATAGCCCGCGCCCTCGGCCTGCATGACGATCAGCGTGGGATTGCGCCCCGCCTTGGCCGCCGCCAGCGCCCACAGATTGCAGCTGCGCGTGCCCGACCGGCAAAACGCCAGCACCGGCCCCTTGGCCTCGACCAGCGCCTGGGTCATCTGGTCGACCATCTCGTGGCTGAACCCGCCCGGCGTCACCGGGATGGCGGTATAGGCCAGCCCCTGATCCTCCGCCGCGGCCCGGATCGCGTCGCCGGTCGGCTGGCCGGGCTCCTCGCCATCGGGACGGTTGTTGACGATGGCGGTATAGCCCGCCGCCTTGATCGCCGCGACATCCTCGGGAAGGATCTGGGGGGCGACGGCGACGCTTTCGTTCAGAGGACGGATCATGCGGCTCACCTATTCAATGGGCCGTTTCACCGCAACATGCGACACGCCCCATTCCTGTCGAAAAGACGCATCACCGTGCGCATGGCTCCGTCGCGGGGGGAACATCCGCGCCCGCGCCACGTCTGGCCATGATGTATCGTTTGCAGGAGGCCCGTCCATGTCGCTGATCGATCGTCGCCAGGGGCTATGGGGTCTGGCCGCACTGGGCATCGCCACCACGCTGCCGCTGGCCTGGCGCCGCGCCCAGGCCGCCGCCCCCGTCCGGCCGGGCACGCTGGCGGTGGTCGAGAAGGGCGCGGGCCGCGTCGCCTTCTACGGCGTGCCCGACGGGCGCCCGCTGGGCAGCGTCGCGCTGGGCGTACAGCCGCACGAGATGGTCGCCGATCCCGCCGGCCGCTTCGCCTATGTCGGCGGCTACGGGGTCAAGGGCTGGCAGGCGGCGGGCGAAGGCGGGCATCAGCTCTGGGTGATCGACCTCCAGCAGCGGCGACTGGCGCGGACGATCGATATGGCACCCTATCGCCGCTGGCACGGCATGCGGACGGATGCGAGCGGAAGGCTCTATGCGCTGTCCGAAACCGACAGCGTGCTGGCCCGGTTCGACCGCCCCGCCACCGCCGAGACGCCCGACCGGATCATCCCGGTCGGCGGCGCGCGCAGCCATTATTTCGTGGTGAAGCCCGATGGCAGCCGCGCCTATGTCGCCGATACGATGAGCGGCATGGTCATCATGGTGAACCCCGACGATGCCAGCTTCGCGCCGGTCAAGCAGCATATCGGCGCCGCGCCCGAGGGACTGGCGCTCAGCCCCGACGCGCGCACCCTCTATGTCGTCGACCGCCCGGCGGGCATCCTCCATGCCCTCGACGCGGTCACGCTCCAGCCCCGCGCCCGCACGACCCTGCGCGGCGAGGCGGTGCGGGTGATCGTACAGGGCGACGGCCGCCTGATCGTTTCGAACCAGGCCGACAAGAGCCTGACCCGCCACAACCCCGCCACCCTGGCCGAGGAAGCCCGCCTGCCCCTGCCCGCCGCCGCACCGGGGCTGAACCTGCCCGATGGCGGGTCGATCCTCTATGCCGCGCTGGACGACGACCGGATCGCGATGATCGATCTGGCGCACTGGCAGGTCATCGGCACCTTCGCGACCGGCGATGCGCCCGACACGGCGGTCCTGCTGTGACGCGCGCGATCCCGTCACCGGCTCTTTGCCTGACCGCCGCTTTGCGGTAGCGGTGCGGGGATGGCGGCCAAAATCTCCTGCGATGTTGCGATCATTGGCGCGGGGCTGGCGGGCGGCCTGATCGCGCTGGCGCTCAAGGCGCGCCACCCGTCGATGGACGTGCGCCTGGTCGATGCGGGTGAGACGATCGGCGGCAACCATCTCTGGTCCTTCTTCGGCAGCGACGTCGCCAAGCGCGACCGCTGGATCGTCGAGCGGGTCGTGGCGCATGGCTGGCGCAGCTATGACGTGGCCTTCCCCGCCCATGCCCGCACCCTCGACCAGACCTATTATTCGATCGAAAGCCACCGGCTCGACGCCGAGGTGCGCCGCGTCCTCCCCCCGGAGGCGCTGATCCTGGGGCGCAAGGTGCTGGCGGTGTCGGCCACCGCGGCGGTCTTCGCCGATGGCGACCGGGTGGAGGCGACCGGCGTCATCGACGCGCGCGGCGCGGGCGACCTGTCGGCGCTGTCGTGCGGATGGCAGAAATTCGTCGGGCAGGAGCTGCAACTGGCGCGCCCACATGGCTGCGAACGGCCGGTGGTGATGGACGCCACCGTCAAGCAGGTCGACGGCTATCGCTTCGTCTATGCGCTGCCCTTCGCCGAGGACCGGATCTTCGTCGAGGACACCTATTACTCCACCTCCTCCGAGCTGAACCGCCGCGCGATCGTCCAGCGGATCGAGCGTTATGCCGACAGCCGCGGCTGGATCACGCAGGCCGTCGTGCGCGAGGAGGCGGGGGTGCTGCCGGTCGCGATGGGCGGCGATTTCGACGGCTATTGGCGCAGCGGCGGGGCCCGGACGCCCAAGGCCGGGATGCGCGCCGGGCTGTTCCACCCGACCACCGGCTATTCGCTGCCCGATGCGATCCGCATGGCCGCGATGCTGGCCGAACGCCGCGACTTTGCCGGGGCCGATCTGCACGACGCGACCTATCGCATGGCGCGCGCGGCCTGGGATGCGCGCGGCTTCTACCGGATGCTCGACACGATGTTGTTCAAGGCCGCCGAGCCCGATGAGCGATACCGTGTCCTCGAACGTTTCTATCGACTCCCGCCCGACCTGATCGGGCGCTTCTATGCGGGGCAATCGACCATGGCCGACAAGGCACGAATTCTGACCGGACGGCCGCCGGTGCCGATCCTGCGCGCCATCGCCGCGCTGCGCGGCCATTCGGGGGGCCGCGCATGAAGACCGCGGTCGTCATCGGATCGGGCTTTGGCGGCCTGGCGCTGGCCATCCGCCTGCAATCGGCGGGCGTGCAGACCACCATCGTCGAGGCGCGGGACAAGCCCGGCGGGCGTGCCTATTATTGGGAGCGCGACGGCTTCACCTTCGATGCGGGTCCGACGGTCATCACCGATCCGGCCTGTCTGGAGGAACTGTGGGGCCTCACCGGCCGCAGCATGTCCGAGGACGTGCAGCTCGATCCCGTCAGCCCCTTCTACCGGCTGAACTGGGTCGACGGCACCAATTTCGACTATAGCAACGACGACACCCAGCTGCGCTCCGAGATCGCCAAGCTGAACCCCGACGATATCGCGGGCTATGGCCGGTTCTTGGACTATGCGGCGGGCGTTTACCGCGAAGGCTATGAGAAGCTCGGCCATGTCGCGTTCCTCGACTTCGCATCGATGATCAAGGCCGCGCCCTCGCTGATGAAATATCAGGCGTGGAATTCGGTCTACACGATGGTGTCGAAGTTCGTGCAGTCGGAAAAGCTGCGCCAGGCGCTGTCCTTCCACACGCTGCTCGTCGGCGGCAATCCGATGACGACCAGCGCCATCTATGCGCTGATCCACAAGCTGGAGCGCGACGGCGGCGTCTGGTTCGCGCGCGGCGGCACCAACCGGCTGGTGGCGGGCATGGTCGCGCAGTTCGAGCGGATCGGCGGCGTGCTGCGGCTGGGCGACCCCGTCACCCGGATCGAGACGCTGGGCGACCGCGCGACCGGCGTGGTGACGAAGAGCGGCCTGACCATCCAGGCGGATGCGGTCGCGACCAATGCCGACATCATGCACAGCTATCGCGACCTGCTGTCCGACAACCGCTCGGCGCGGCGGACGGTCAATGCGCTGGAGCGCAAGCGCTACTCGCCGTCGCTGTTCGTCGTCCATTTCGGGATCAAGGGCGCATGGCCGGGCATTCCGCACCACATGATCCTGTTCGGTCCGCGCTATAAGGGCCTGCTGACCGACATCTACGATACCGGCGTGCTGTCGGAGGATTTCTCGCTCTATCTCCACCACCCGACCGTCACCGATCCCAGCCTGGCGCCGGAGGGGCACTCGACCTTCTATGCGCTGGCCCCGGTGCCGCACATGGGCAAGTTCCCGATGAACTGGGACGAGGTCGGGCCGATCCTGGAGAAGCGTATCCTGGACGAGGTGGGTCGCCGCCTGATCCCCGACATCCACGATCGGATCGTGACCAAATTCCATTATGCGCCGTCGGACTTCGCCACCGACCTGAACGCGCATATGGGCTCGGCCTTCTCGCTCGAACCGATCCTGACCCAGAGCGCCTATTTCCGGGTCCATAATCGCGACGATTCGATCCCGAACCTGTATTTCGTCGGCGCGGGCACCCATCCGGGCGCGGGGATTCCCGGCGTGGTCGGAAGCGCCAAAGCGACGGCGGCGCTGATGCTGGAGCGCAAGTAAAGGCTCCCCTCCGTTCCGCCGGACGGAGGGGAGGGACCGGCGGCCTGATCTCATAGCGGCACGTCCCCGCGCACCGAAAAAGGCCGATCCGGTCACAAGGCCGCCATGATTGCGCGGGATCGAACCGATGTCGCAACGACACCGGGAGAGTTCACGATGCGCCGCCTTGCCTGCCTGCTATCGGCCACCCTGACGGCGGCCGCGCCGTCGCCATCGGAACGGGTGATCGCCCCCGATGGTCGCGAGACGCTGTCGGTCAACGGCATATCGCGCACCGTGCTGGTCGATCCGGCCGCACTCGGCATTCCGATCATCACCCAAAGCTATGCCCAGGCGGCGGGGATGAAACCCGGCATGATCGAGATCGGCTTTCGCGTCGGGCCGGTGAGGATCGACGGCCACACCGCCGTCGCCAGCATCCGCTCGGGCCCCGGCGAGCCCTTCAAGCGGCGGATCGCCTTTGCCGAGCCGGCCTATGCCAAGGGCTTTGACGGGGTGTTCGGCCCTGCCAGCCTGGCCGATCCGGTCATCCGCTTCCGCCTGCGCGATCCACAACCGGGCGAGCGCCTCGTCAGCCTGCCGATGGTCGGGGGCGGCGGCATGTTCGGCAACTGGGGATCGCGCTATGTGGTCATCACGATCGAGGGCGAGCCGATGCGGGTCATCCTCAACCCGCGCAATCCGCGCAGCACCACCAATGCGGGCGGTGCGGTGCGGCTGGCCCGCGCCTATGGCGGGCAATTGTCGGGCACCCCGACGGAGCAGGAGATCGTCTTCGGCGTGACGCGCCCGATCCGGACGATGACGTTGCGGACGCCGGTGCAGGTCGGTCCGTTCGCGATGGCGCAGCTGGGCGTGCGGACCGTCGATTTCGGCAGCACCGCCACCATCGCCGATGCCGACGCGCCGGGCGATCCGGACGAGGTCGTCGTGACCGGCAAGGGCAAGCACGACCCCAAAAGGGACTGGCTGTCGATCGGTGCGGACCAGCTGAACCGCTGCTCCGCGATCATATTCGACAAGCCCGCCCGGCAGGTCCGGCTGAGCTGTCTCTGATCCCCCCTCCCCGCACCGGGGAGGTGGTTCACGCCAACAGCGCGTCGGCTTCCTCGGCCTGCTCGACCTCGGCGGCTTGGCGGGCCCACATCTCGGCATAGAGGCCGCCCCAGGCCAGCAATTCGCCGTGCGTGCCCCGCTCCGCCACGCGACCGCCGTCGAGGACGACGATCTGGTCGGCATGGACGATGGTCGACAGCCGGTGCGCGATGACCAAAGTGGTGCGCCCGCGCTCGATCGCCTGGAGCGTCGCCAGGATGTCCGCCTCGGTCCGGCTGTCTAGCGCGCTGGTCGCTTCGTCCAGGATCAGGATGGGCGGATCCTTCAGCAGGGTGCGCGCGATCGCCACGCGCTGCTTCTCGCCGCCCGACAGCTTCAACCCGCGCTCGCCGACCCGCGTCGCATAGCCCTGGGGCTGGCGTTCGATGAAGTCGGCGATGGCGGCGCCCTTCGCCGCGCGCTCCACCTCGGCCTGGTCCGCGCCCTCGCGGCCATAGCCGATATTATAGCCGATCGTGTCGTTGAACAGCACCGTGTCCTGCGGGACGATCCCGATCGCGGCGCGCAAGCTATCCTGCGTGACGGCGCCGACCGCCTGTCCGTCGATGGTGATCGCGCCCTGGTTCACATCATAGAAGCGATAGAGCAGCCGCGCGAGCGTCGACTTGCCCGCCCCCGACGGCCCCACCACCGCGCAGGTGGTCCCCGCCGGAATGTCCAGTGTCAGCCCCTTCAGGATGGGCCGGTCGGGTTCATAGCCGAAGACCACCCGGTCGAAGCGGACATGCCCGCCCGTGACGGCCAGCGGCGCCGCGCCGGGGGCGTCGATCACCTCGGCGGGCGTGTCGATCAGGTCGAACATCGCACCCATGTCGATCACCCCCTGGCGGATGGTGCGATAGACCATGCCGAGCAGGTCGAGCGGGCGGAACAGCTGCGACAACAGGGTCGAGACGAACACCACGTCGCCCGGCGAGGCCGCCCCCCGGCTCCATTCGCGCACGACCCAGGCCATGGCGAAGCCCAGCATCAGGCTGGTGATCGCGGCCTGCCCGACGTTCAGCCAGGCCAGCGAGTTCTCCGACTTGGTCGCGGCGCGCGCATAGGCCGCGACGCCATTCTCGTACCGCTTCGCCTCGCGCTCCTCGGCGTTGAAATATTTGACCGTCTCGAAGTTCAGCAGCGAGTCGACCGCATGGGCGACCGCGCCGGTGTCGAGATCGTTCATCCGGGTGCGCAGCGCATTGCGCCAGTCGGTCACCTTGCGGGTGAAGACGATATAGCCGACCACCATCACCAGCGTGGTGACGACCAGCACCGGCCCGAAGCTGCGCCCGAAGATCGTCAGCACCAGCCCCAGTTCCAGCACCGTCGGGGCGATGTTGAACAGCAGGAAATAGAGCATGGTGTCGATGCTCTTGGTCCCGCGCTCGACCACCTTGGTCACCGCGCCCGTCCGCCGCTCCAGATGGAAGCGCAGCGACAGCCGGTGGAGATGCCGGAACACATCGGCGGACAGCCGCCGGGTCGCGTCCTGCCCGACCATCTCGAACACCGCATTGCGGAGATTGTCGAACAGCGTCGTTCCGAACCGCGCCGCCGCATAGCCGATGACCAGCAGGACGACGAGCATCGTCGCGCTCCGGTCCCCGCCCGCCATCCGGTCGATCGCATATTTCAGCGTATAGGCCGCACCCAGCACCTGGATCAGCTTGGACACCACGACCAGCGCCATCGCCCCGACGATCCGCACGCGCAGGGCGGGCGCTCCGGCAGGCCAGAGATAGGGCAGGAAACGGCGAAGCGTCGGGATCAGCGGCCGGTCGGGGGCACCGGCGGTAGGGTCGAGTGGCGGCATGTCGACCCCATGTCGGCGGAACGGGGGCGAAGTTCAATGGGGGCTGTCGAGGGGAGATCGCGGACGTGTAGCCAGCGGCGTTCCCTCCCCCATCCCCTCCCGCCTGCGGGAGGGGAGCGGCCAGGGGCGCTTTACTGAGAAGCAAGGTCTGCGGGTAACGGCATGTCCTGTAAGACTCCCCTCCCGCAAGCGGGAGGGGTTGGGGGAGGGCAAGGGGTCTCACCGAGCCCCCGGTCGCCCTTACAATCCCTTCACGAACTCCGCCCCATGCTTCACCTGCGCGGTCGAGGCCTTCAGCGTATCCCCGATCGGCTCGGCACGGCCGCCCAGGCACGGGCCCAGGAAATTCTCCGCCACCGCGTTGAAGGCGATGTTGTTGGCGGGCCGGGCAAAGCCATGGCCTTCGTCGGGGAAGAGGACATAGGTGACGGGGATGTTCTTCGCCGCCATGGCCGAGACGATCTGGTCGCTTTCCGCCACATTGACGCGCGGATCGTTGGCGCCCTGCCCGATCAGCAGCGGCTTCTTGATCCGGTCGACAAAGGTCAGCGGCGAACGCTCCTTCAGCAGCGCGCGGCCTTCCTCGGTCGTGGGATCGCCCATCCGCTTGTAGAATTGCTGCTTGCCCGCTTCCCAATAAGGCGGGATCGTCTTCAGCAGGGTGAACAGGTTCGACGGGCCGACAATGTCGACGCCGCACGCGAACTTGTCCGGGGTGAAGGTCAGGCCCGCCAGCGTCGCATAGCCGCCATAGGATCCGCCCATGATCGCCACCTTGTCGGGCACGGCCACGCCCTGCTTGACCGCCCAGTCAACCGCGTCGATCAGGTCGTCATGCATCTTGCGGCCCCATTGCAGGTCGCCCGCCGAGATGAAGTTCTTACCAAATCCGGTCGAGCCGCGATAATTGACCGACAGCACCGCATAGCCGCGATTGGCGAGCCACTGGTGATAGCCGTTATAGCCATAGCCGTCGCGCGCCCAGGGTCCGCCATGGACGAACAGCACCATCGGCACCGGCCCGGTCACGCCCTTGGGCCTGGTCAGGTACGACACCAGCGTCAGCCCGTCGCGCGCGGGGATCTCCACCGCCTCCATCGGCACCAGCGGCGCATCGGCCAGCTCGGGGCGGCTGACATAGAGTTGCGTCAGCTTTTTCGCCTTGCGATCGTAAAGCCAAGTCGAGGCGGGCGCGGTGACCGGATCGAAGGTCACCAGCCATTTGTCGTCGGCATCTGTGCGCGACCCGATCGCGAACTCGCCCTTGTTCTGCGCCTTCAGAAAGGCGAGGTCGGCCTTCACCGCATCGCCGACCGGGACATAGTCGCGCTTCAGGTAATTGACCGAATAGGCCTCGACCCGGCCGGTCCTGGGATTGAACAGCCCGCCGCCGACATCGGCCTTGGGGCTTTCGCCGATCACGGCCATCTTGCCGCTGCCCATGTCCTGCGCCATCAGCGCGGCGGTGTTCCGGCCCCGGCTGTCCATCCAGTAGAGCGTCTTGCCGTCCACCGTGAAGCCCAGCGGCGAGGTGGTCAGCGAATCGTCCAGCCCGAACTGCACGACCGGCGTCGCCTCGACGGTGGTGCCGTTGACCCGGTAATAGTCGGAACCGCCATCGGGCCGCGCCTTGGCCGCCATGCGCAGGTGCAGCTGGTCGTCGGCGAGGAACCCGGCATAGCCGTCATTCTGCATCACCTTGGTCAGCGCGCCGCTGGTCAGGTTCAGCTCGTACACGTCATGCCAGCGCGGATCGCGATTGTTGACGCCGACCAGGATACGGTCCTTGATCGTCTCGCTGGTGCCGACGATCTGGACGCGCGTCTTCTCGAACGGGGTCAGCGCCTTTTGCTCGCCGGTCGCGACATTGACGCCGTAGAGCAGAAAATTCTCGTCGCCGCCCTTGTCGTTGACGAACAGGATCGACTTGGAATCGGGTGACCAGAAGGCCTGGCGGATCGGGCGCCCCTTCTCGGCGGTCAGCGGCCTGGCCTGGTCGGGCGTGGCGATCGGCGCGACCCAGACGTTGAGCACCCCGTCGCGCGGCGCGATGAAGCTGATCCACTTGCCGTCGGGGGACAGCTGGCCGCCAACCTTGGTCGGATTGCCGAACAGCTTGGCACGTTCGATCAGCGGCACGTCCGCCGCCATCGCCGATTGCGCCACCATCATCGCGGCCCCGGCCGCCAGCAAAGCCTTGAACACCATATCATGCTCCCACCCTATGACTGTATTGGTGAAGCATGACACCGCTGTCGCCATCCGACAAGCGCGATTTTGGAACCGCTGGCCGCCGCCCGGCGTTTTCAGGACCAAGTGGAGGCGGTGATATGCAGCCGATTTTCTATGTGATGGCGATCCTGGGCTGCGGCGACGGCAGCACCGATTGCACCGAGGCCCGAATGGTCCCCGCGCGCTATGAAACCATGGCCCAGTGCCGCGCCGATCTGGCCAACCGGATCGCCGCCAACACCGACGTCCCCTTCCCCGTCATCGGCGCGGACTGCCGCCGGGTCGGCGCACAAATGGCGAAGGCCGAGCGCAAGCCGTCGCGGGGGTGAAGGCTCCCACGCGGTTCAGCCTGAGCGGGATATGAGATCAGCGGAGGGAGTGAATCAGCGCGGCCGGGTCCATAAAGTCGGGTCGCGTGGGACGATCGTCATGCTACCCCGGCGCGCCGCCTGTACGCTGGCGGCGGCCATGAAGCGCAGCTTCTCCGCCTTGCTGGTCCCGACCCGCGTGTCCCAGGCCCGCCGTCCGCGCCGGGCGACCTTGCGCCCGATCGCGCCATAGATCGCCGCCGCCGACAGCACCGCCCAGGCGGAGCGATAGGAGAGCGCGGGCGTCCCCATCCGCGCGCTTGCCTCGAATCGCGCCGCCTGGTCGGTGAGGCGGCGGGCCAGCGCGCTCAGCCCCGGCCGGTGCGAGGGCGCCATGATCGCGTCGGGCGCGATGCTCTTATAGGCCAGCCACTGGCGCGGCAGGTAATGCCGCCCCGCGCCCGCATCCTCGGCGATGTCGCGCGCGATATTGGCGAGCTGGAACGCCATCCCCAGATCGCAGGCCCGGTCGAGCACCGCCTCGTCATCGGGTGCCACGCCCATCGTCACCGCCATCATGCAGCCGACGACGCCCGCGACATGATAGCAATAGCGATAGAGGTCTTCGTCGCTGTCGGGCCGCCAGTTCTCGGCATCCAGCGCAAAGCCCGCGATCAGGTCGCGCGGCCAGCGATGCGGCATGCCCGTCTCCGCCGCCACGACGCGCAACGCGTCGAACGCCGGATCGCCCACGACCCGCCCCGCCAGCGCCGCCTCGGTCTTGTCGGTCAGCTCGGCCAGCCGCGCGGGCGCATCGGCGACGCGGGTCATGCCATGGCCGTGATCCTGCCCGTCGGCGATGTCGTCGCAGCGGCGGCACCAGGCATAGAGCAGCCAGGCGCGCTCGCGCGTCGCGGGATCGAACAACAGGCTGGCCGCCGCGAAACTCTTCGAGCCCTTCGCGATCGATTCGCGCGCCGCCGCGACCAGCCTTGCACGCTCGTCGGGGTCGGCGGCGTGGTTCACAGATCGTCCGCGTTCATGCGCACGATCGGCTGGGTCGGGACATGCGCGGTCATCTTCGCCAGCAACCCGTCGAGCGTGGTATCGACGATCAGCAGCTCGCGGTGCTGCGGCCGGAGGAACCCGACCTCGCCCATCTTGTCCCAGAAGGCGACGAGATGATCATAATAGCCGCCCGTGTTGAGCAGCCCGACCGGATCGGCATGATAGCCGAGCTGCGCCCAGCTCAGCGCCTCCCACAGCTCGTCCATCGTGCCGGTGCCGCCCGCGATGGTGATGAAGCCGTCGGACAGGTCGGTGAACGCCTTCTTGCGCTCATGCATGCCGGGCACGACGTGCAGCTCGGTCAGGCCGCGATGCGCGACCTCGGCATCGACCAGCGCCTGCGGGATGATGCCGATCACCTCGCCCCCGGCCGCCAGCGCCGCATCGGCGACCGCGCCCATCAGGCCCAGCCGTCCGCCGCCATAGACGACGCCGATCCCCCGCTCCGCCAGCCCGCGCCCGACGCTCCGCGCCATTTCGATATAGAGGGGGTCGCTGGGGGTCGCCGACCCGCAATAAATGGCCAATCGCTTCATGGTGACGAGCGCTAGGCGATGGGGCGAGACGGGGCAAGCGGGTTACGGCGAACCGCCTGTCCCTGCCCGCCCACCACCCGTACTGCATGAAAAAACGGGCGACGCGGTCACTCCGCATCGCCCGTCACATCCATCGGACCAGATGGGATCAACATTCAGGATGGCTTCTTCTCTCCCTCTCCCCTGGACAGGGGAGAGGGTTAGCGAAGCTTGCCAGCCTGCTGGCTAGCGCAGCTTGGGTGAGGGGTTGAGCGAGCCCAAAGGCTCGCGCGCTGCGCGCATGCACCCCTCACCCAGCTCCGACTAAGCCTTTGCTTTCGCAAAGACCAAGTCTGCGCAACCCTCTCCCCTCTGTGAGGGGCGAGGGAAGGACTAGCATCGCTGACTGTCGATCCGCCCTTAGCGCTTACTTGCCACGCAGCGTGTTGAGCAGCGCGATGCCGACCACGCCGCCCAGCGCGGCCGAGGCCAGCGGACGCTCGCGGACGAAGTCGCGGACCTGATCGAACAGCGGACGCACCGCCTGGTCGACGCTGGTCTTGGCGTCGCCGAAAGCCTTTTGGGTCTTGCCGCTCAGCTGTTCGCCCTTGCCTTCGGCCTGCATGGTCTTGTCGCCCAGCACGCCGCCCAGGCCTTCCTTGACCTGACCGCCGAAATTGGTGGCTGTGCCGTTGATCGTGTCGGTGTTCATCGAAAGATCTCCTTTCATGGGGCAGGAATGATTGGGGCATCAAACCCGCGAGGTCGCCGATGTTTCCGAAACGGCCGCGATGGAGAGCCGGGATCGACCGCCACGCGTCGTCGCGCCCTTTCCCCATCCGCCTAGCGTCGCTACATGCACGGCGATGGTCGCCGACCCCCTTGCCAAGCTCCACGAAGTTTTCGGGTACAGCCAGTTCCGGGGTGTCCAGGAACAGGTGGTCGACCGTGTCCTGAATCGCCAGCGGACGCTGGCGGTGATGCCAACCGGCGCGGGCAAGTCGCTATGCTACCAGCTGCCCGCCGTGATGATGGACGGATGCTGCGTCGTGGTCAGCCCGCTGATCGCGCTGATGCACGACCAGTTGCGCGCGGCCGAGGCGGTGGGAATCCGCGCCGCCACGTTGACCAGCGTCGACCAGAATCGCGCCGAGACGGTCGCGCGCTTCCGCGACGGCCAGCTCGACCTGCTCTATGTCGCCCCCGAACGCGCGTCGTCGGGGCATTTCCGCGAGCTGCTCGCCTCTGCGCCGCTCAGCCTGTTCGCGATCGACGAGGCGCATTGCGTCAGCGAATGGGGGCATGACTTCCGCCCCGATTACCGGCTGCTCGAACCGTTGATGGATGCGTTCCCCGACGTGCCCCGGCTCGCGCTGACCGCGACCGCCGATGCGCATACCCGCGCCGATATCGCCAAGCAGCTGGGCATTCCGGTCGAGGGGATGATCGTCTCGGGCTTCGACCGGCCCAATATCCGCTATGCGATCAGTCCCAAGGCCAATGTGAACCTGCAGATCGCGCGGGTGGTCGCCGACACGCCCGGCCCCGGCATCGTCTATGCCCAGACGCGCGCCGCGACCGAGAAGCTGGCCGAGGCGCTGGCCCGCACCGGGCGGCCGGTGCGCGCCTATCATGCCGGGCTGGACCCCGCGATCCGCGCCAAGAACCAGGCCGATTTCGTGGCGAGCGAGGATATGGTGATCTGCGCCACCGTCGCCTTCGGCATGGGGATCGACAAGCCCGATGTCCGCTTCGTCGCGCATGCCGGGCTGCCAAAGTCGATCGAGGCCTATTATCAGGAAACCGGGCGCGCGGGCCGTGACGGCGATCCGTCGGTCGCGCATCTCTTCTGGGGCGCGGAGGACTTCGCCCGCGCGCGCCAGCGCATCGCCGAGGTGGAGCCCGAACGCCAGCCCGGCGAGCGCGCACGGCTGGCGGCGCTGGGGGCGCTGGTCGAGACGGGCGGATGCCGCCGCCGCATCCTGCTGCGTCATTTCGGCGAGGATCTGGCCGAGGATTGCGGCAATTGCGACAATTGCCTGGGCTCGCCCGATGCGGTCGACGCAACGACGGTCGCGCAGAAATTCCTGTCCGCAGTGTTCCGCACCGGCCAGATGTTCGGCGCGGGCTATATCGAGCAGGTGCTGACCGGCCAGTCGACCGAGCGCAGCCTGATGAACGGGCATGAGGCGCTGTCGGTATGGAATATCGTCGACGGCGACGAGGTGGCGCTGCTCAAGCCGGTTCACCGCGCGCTGCTGCTGCGCGATGCGCTGCGCACCAATCATCACGGCGGGCTGGAGTTCGGCCCCGCCGCGCGCGCACTGATCAAGGGCGAGGCGCGGCTGTCGCTGGTCGTGCCGCCCAAGCGCGAGCGCAAGGGCCGTCGTGCCGCGCCGGTTGCCGCCAACCCGGCGGACAATCCGCTGTTCGAGGCGCTGCGCGCCAAGCGGCGCGAGCTGGCGCAGGAGGCCGGGGTGCCGCCTTACGTCATCTTCCATGATTCGGTGCTGCGCGACATGGCGGCGCAGCGCCCGACCAGCCGCGCGGCGCTGTCGCTGCTGTCGGGCATCGGCGCGCGCAAGCTGGATGCCTATGGCGAAGCCTTTCTGGCGGTGATCCGCGACGCCGGTTAGTATCGCTCGCGTTATGACCTACACCAGCCCTGCCCCGACCCTGACCACCGAGCGACTGATCCTGCGTGGTCACCATCCCGACGATCTCGACGCGCTGGCGGCGATGTGGGCCGAACCGGCGGTGTATGAGATGATCGGCGGCAAGCCCCGTCATCCAGAGGATGTGTGGATACGGCTGCTGCGCTCGATCGGGCAATGGACAGCATTCGGCTATGGCGCCTGGGTGGTATGCGACCGGGCGACGGGTGATGTGCTGGGCGATATGGGCCTGCTGGAATCGCGCCGTGAGATCACCCCGGCGCTGCTTGCGCCCGAAGCGGGCTGGACCCTGGCGACGGCGGCGCATGGCAAGGGCTATGCCGGTGAAGCGATGCGCGCGATCTTGGACTGGGCGGACGGGCAAGGCGTTGGGCGGACCTGCTGCATCATCGATCCAGGCAATGCGGCGTCGATCCGACTCGCGGAGAAGCTGGGTTACGCCGCGCCGATCGAGGGGGTTTACCACGACCGGCCGATCCGGATTTTCCACCGGGGGTAAACCCGGCCCTCTGTTCGCGGGGAGCGGAGTCGAAGCGCATGGGAATGCGCTCGCGGATGGGGCGGGGCATGGGCTTCGACTTCGCTCAGCCTGAACGGGGGCGGTGGTTTGTGCGAAGGCGCGGAGACGCAGCCCGCCCTCCGTTCGCACTGAGCGAAGTCGAAGTGCACGGGAATACGCTCGCGGATGGGGCGGGGCGTGGGCTTCGACTTCGCTCAGCCTGAACGGGCCGGGGGTTCGTGCCGAGGCGCGGAGACGCGGACCCGCCCTCCGTTCGCACTGAGCGAAGTCGAAGGGCACGGGAATGCGCTCGCGAATGGGGCTGGGGTTTGCGCGGGGGCGTGGAGAGGGAGTGCCCGGCCGAAGGCCACCTCTCTTCGCCGACGGTGCGGCAGGGGCGACGGGCGAACCGGTGCCTGACGCCCGTGCCCACCCAAACCTCTCTGCGCCTCCGCGCCTCCGCGCGAACAAAAGGCCAAGGACCGGACGATCGCGGTTCAAGCCCCGCCCCCAATGGGTTACACTGTCCGCCGTGACGCTTGCCCTGATCCTGTCCGCCATCGCCATGACGCTGATCGTCGGCGTCCGCTATCTGCTCGCCTCGGGCGCGTTCGCGCTGGCGACGCGGGCGCGGCATCCGAACCTCTATACCGGGCTCGACCCGCAGATCCGGCGCGAGATCGGGTGGAGCCTCGCCTCCGCCGCCATCTATGGCGTGCCCGCCGGGGTCGTCGCCTGGGGATGGCAGAATCGCGGATGGACGCAAATCTATGCCGACATCCATGCCTGGCCGCTCTGGTACTGGCCGGTCTCGATCCTGCTCTATCTGGTCGCGCACGACACCTGGTTCTACTGGACGCATCGCTGGATGCACCGCCCGGCGGTCTTCAAGGCCGCGCATGCCGTCCACCATGCCAGCCGCCCGCCCACCGCATGGGCGGCGATGGCGTTCCACCCGATCGAGGCGGTGACCGGCGCTGTGGTAATTCCGCTACTCGTTTTTCTTATTCCGATTCACATCGCCGCACTCGGCTTGGTGCTGACGATCATGACCGTTATGGGCGTCACCAACCATATGGGCTGGGAAATCTTCCCGCGCTTCATGTGGCGGGGGCACCTGGGGGGGTGGCTCATTACCGCAAGCCACCATCAACGGCATCATGAGCAATATGGGTGCAACTATGGACTCTATTTCCGTTTCTGGGACCGGCTTTGCGGCACCGACCGCGGCCTTGGCGATTTCGAGCGCGCCCATGCGCAGGCCGCGCGCCGTGTCGCTGGCGCTGATGCTGGCCGCGCTGCCGCTGATCGGCGCCGCGCCGGTCAGCCGGCTGGACATCGCGATTGACCAGCTGCGCTCGGCCAAGGGTTCGATCCGCCTGTGCCTGACCGCCGACCCCGACAATTTCCCCGCCTGTGTCGATGATGCGCGGGCGATGACCCGATCGGTGCCTGCGGGCCAGCGCGCCATCCATCTCGACGGCCTGCCCCATGGCAATTATGCCGCCGCCGTCATCCATGACGAGAATGACAATGCCAAGCTGGACACGCTGGCGGGCATCCCGCGCGAAGGCTTCGGCTTTTCGCGCAATCCGGCGATCCGCTTCGGCCCGCCGCGTTTCACCGCGGCCCGTTTCGCGCTCGATTCTGTTGCCGAAACACAACAGATCAGGATGCGGTACATATTCTGACACACAGCGCCGGAGCGAAATCGTTACCGTAGCGTTGCATTTCGGATAACCGATTCAGGGAGTTTTCCGTCTTGCGCCTTTTCTCGCGCTCCATCCTACGGGGTGCCGCCCCGCTGATCGCCCTGGGCGCCGCCTCCCTCTCGATGCCCGCCCAAGCCCAGGACAATGCGCCGGCCACCAGCCCGGCGGCGGCCGAAATGGCGGGGCAGCTCGGCAAGAACACGATCACCATCGGCCTGGGCGCGGCCTATCTGCCCGATTATGAGGGGTCGAAGGATTATTCCTTCAGCCCCGCCCCCGCCGCGCTCGCCTATATCGACGGGCATACCATCACCTATATCGGCAACCGCCTGTCGGTCGACCTGATCGGCGACAAGGCCAATCGCGACTGGGACATTCAGGCCGGACCGATCGGCGTGGTCAATCTGGACCGGACCACCAGCTCGGGAATCGACAATCCCCGCGTCCGCGCGCTGGGCAAGATCGGCGCGGCGGTCGAGCTGGGCGGCTATGTCGGCATCGGCAAGATCGGCGTCATCACCAGCCCCTATGACCGGCTGTCCGTCTCGCTCAGCTATCGCCACGACGTGACCGGCGTGCATGACAGCGGCATCTGGCAGCCTTCGGTCAATTATTTCACCCCGCTGTCGACCAAGGCGGCGGTCGGGCTGTTCGCCACCGCCGAACATGCCGGACGCGGCTATGCCCGGCGCTATTTCTCGATCACGCCCGATCAGAGCGCGGCGAGCGGCCTGCCCGTCTATAACGCGCGCAGCGGGTGGAAGGACTGGTCGATCGGCGGCCTCGCCACCTATTCGATCACCGGCAACCTGCTGAAGGGCTGGAAGGTTGTCGGCGGGCTGACCTATGGCCGGGAGCTGGGCAATTTCGCCGACAGCCCGATCGTGTCGCAGGTCGGTTCGCGCAGCCAGTGGCTGGGCGCGCTGGGGCTGGCCTACACCTTCTGACGCGAGCGGGGCGGGGCGGGAGCGACCGGCCCGCCCCTCATTCCTGCGGGCATTCGTCCGGGCGGGTGACCGGAGCCCCACCCATATACCATTGGCTGCGGTCGCCCATCGTCTCGCGGTCATGGTAGCAGACCTGGGCCTTGCCCGTCCTGGTATCCAGCGCCACCGTCCAGTTATTGTCGGCGCAGTCATGCGGGGTGCAGCCATGCGCGGCGATGCCGGACTTGCCCTGCGCGAAGATCGGCACCGTCACCGCGCCGCGCGACATGATCCGCCGCACCAGCGACTGGTCGCCGACCGCATCGTGCAGCGCGCTCGCCACCTCGGTCCGGTCGAAGAAGCTCACCCCGTCGACCGCGTCCCCCGGATAATGGCCGATATAGGCGGTCAGCGGATTGACCTGCGCCACGCCCGGGATCGGCGTCGGCCGCGCGGTGCCCGGCGGGGTGAAATTGCCCGGCGCCACGTCGGAGTCCGCATCCCCGTCCTTGCTGCCGCAAGCCGCGAGCGCCAGCAGCGCGAGGGGGGCGATCAGGGCAAGACGGCGCATCATACTCTCCTGAAAACATTCTTCTTTTGCAGTCGCGGGAACGCATCGACGCCGCGACCGGTTGCCGGGGCATGACGCCCCCTGCCCCACATGATGCCGCGCTCGATCGCTTTGTCGAGGCCCAGCTGACCCTGCATGACATCGCCCTGGCCGAACTGCGCGCCGGGCGAAAGCGAAGCCACTGGATGTGGTTCGTCTTTCCCCAGATCGCCGGACTGGGCCGCAGCGAGACCGCGCGCTTCTACGCCATCGCGGACGCGGTGGAGGCGCGGGCCTATCTGGCGCATCCGCTGCTCGGGGCCCGGCTGTACGAGGCCGTGGCGGCGGCGGTGGCCGCGCCCGGATCGGCGGAGGCGATATTCGGCGGTATCGATGCCATCAAGCTGCGATCCTCGCTGACCCTGTTCGCGGCGGTGGCGGACGATCCGGCCCCGTTCCGCCATGGGCTGGAGCGGTTCTTCGGAGGACGGCCGGACCCCGCCACGCTCGAACGGCTGAACCGCCCGGCGGGGTGACGCCGGGCGGCCCTTTCGGATGGCTCAGCTCTTGATCGTGACCGGGCCGGGGCCGGTGACGCTGGCGGACTGGTCGGCGGTCATCACGATCGTCCATTGCGCGGTCCCGTCACACACCGCGTTCCAGCTCGGATTGCCGTTGACCGGGGCGGCTTCCTTCATCGCGGTGACCGACTGGCAGCTCGCCCCCGACGGCCCGGCATCGCGGATCGCCCGGAACAGGACGCCGCGCCGCTGCCCCTCGGGAAGCGCACGGATCTTGGCGCCCAGCGCATCCGCACTCATCTCGCTGCCATTGGTGGTCACGGCCGCGCTGCTGTTATTGCCGGCTTCGGTCGAGGACCCGCAGGCGGCCAGCGGGAGCGCGGCGGCCACAACGGCGAGGGCGATGGTGGAACGCTTCATGATCTTCCTCCTCCAAATCGAACGCAGCGGCCGCGGGCGCGCGACCGTATCGCTTGCATAACGACTATCGGCGATCCCGGTTGCGCGGCCAAGACAGCTTCTGCATGACGGGACCATGAGCGACATTCACCTGCACGAGAGCTGGCTGCTGCCCTTACGCGGCGAGTTCGACGAACCCTATATGAAGGCGCTCAAGACCTTCCTGGCCGACGAGCGCGCCAGCGGCCAGCGGGTCTTTCCCCGGCCCAAGGACTGGTTCCGCGCGCTCGACCTGACCCCGTTGCCCGAGGTGCGCGTCGTGATCCTGGGGCAGGACCCCTATCATGGCGAGGGACAGGCGCATGGCCTGGCCTTCTCGGTCCAGCCGGGCGTCCGCCCGCCGCCCAGCCTGGTCAACATCTACAAGGAGATGGCGACCGACCTGGGCATCGCGCCGCCCTCCCACGGGCTGCTCGACCATTGGGCGCGGCAGGGGGTGTTGCTGCTCAACTCGGTCCTGACCGTGCGGATGGGCCAGGCCGCCTCGCATCAGGGGCGCGGGTGGGAGCGGTTCACCGACGCGGTGATCCGCGCCGTCGCTGCCAAGCCCGAGCCGGTCGTCTTCATCCTGTGGGGCGCCTATGCCCAGAAAAAGGCGGGCTTCGTCCGCGAGATGGGGGGCGGGCGGCATTGCGTCCTGACCTCAGTCCACCCCTCGCCCCTGTCGGCACGCGGCGGCTTTTTCGGGTCGAAGCCCTTTTCGCGCGCCAACGCCTTTCTGGTCGAGCATGGCCGCGAGCCGATCGACTGGGCACTGCCGCCGCTGGACTGATCTGTAATCACACTGGCATCATTTCCGCCAAGCGCGCATAGGGCCCGCCATTCCACCGATCAGATAAGGGACAAGGGCGATGGCCGACGACGAATATGTCTATGACGAAGCGACCGGCGAATGGATCAGCGCGGCCGATGCGGCGGCCAGGGCCGGGACGGCCGATGACGATGCGGTCGTCGTGCGCGACTCGGTCGGCAATGTGCTGAACGACGGGGATCAGGTGACGCTGATCAAGGACCTGACCGTCAAGGGCGCAGGCCAGACGCTGAAGCGCGGCACGCTGATCAAGTCGATCCGCCTGACCGGCGACGCGCAGGAAATCGACTGCAAGTTCGACGGGATCAAAGGGCTGGTGCTGCGCGCGGAGTTTGTGCGGAAGCGGTGAGGGTTGACGTTCGGAGGACCGTAGGAGAGCTTCGGCTCATGCAAGCCGTCTCCTACGCCGAAGCGTCCGAGAATCTGGAGGCGATGATCGACAAGGTCGTCGCCGACCGCGCGCCACTCGCGATCACCCGCCAGTGGGGCGATGGCGCCGTGCTGGTATCCGCCAGCGATGGGCCTCGATAGAGAGAGCCGTACATCCTAGTGTATCCAGCTGAAGACTTGCTTTATAAATCTACAACGCAAAGAGGTCGATCGGCTTGGTGGCCGTTTACTTATTCGCCTTTACCCACTTTAAAGCGATGCGGTCGTTTATATATTCCTCGAATGGCCTATCCGATTGAACGAAAGCTGGTTGTTGGAATCACATCGTCTGCTCTATTCGATTTTACGGCAGAGCACGAAATTTTCCAAACCGAAGGGCTCGAGGCTTTTAAAAAATATCAGATTGCAAATCGGAAAAAGCCCCCCGCCCCCGGCGCAGCATTCCCCTTCATTAAACGTCTCTTGGGACTGAACAGGAAGTTTCCAGAACAGTCCCCTGTTGAGGTGGTCATCCTGTCGCGCAACGATCCTGCTGCCGGTGCCCGCATCATGGACGCCATTCCCGGCTATGACCTCGATATATCGAGATACTTCTTTTTATCAGGAACGAGCCCCTATCCGTACATGAAAGCCGTCAACGCTTGTCTGTATCTGAGCACGGATAAGGATGAGGTGAAAACGGCTGTCGCAGAAGGGCATCCGGCCGGGTACGTGCTGCCCTGTGCGGCCGTTGATGACGAGTTGGATACGCAGTTGAGAATTGCGTTCGACTTTGACGGCATCTTGGTCGACGATGAAGCCGAACAACAGTATGCAAAGGGTGGACTCGACCTATTTCGCCACCACGAGATCGAGCATAGCGCACGTCCGCTAAAGGACGGTCCCCTAATGCCTCTGCTGCAAAAGATTTCTATTGTACAACAAATTGAGCGAGACAATCCTCAGCAGATTAACGATAGAGACAAGGCGGTACGAGTCGCTATCGTCACGGCCCGCAATGCGCCGGCACATGAGAGAATGATGACGACACTCGCGCATCACGGCATCGAGGTTGACGAACTATTCTTAACCGGTGGCATTGAGAAAAAGAATATTCTCGATGTCTTGCGCCCCCAAATTTTCTTTGACGACCAGCTTGGCCACCTTGAGCCAGCCTCCGGAAGCACGCCGTGTGTGCACATTCCGTTTGGCGTAAGAAATACGTCTCCATTGCCTATCTAGTTATGGATGCACCATCCCACGGCCTTCGACTTCGCTCAGGCTGAACGGAGGCTGGGAATTGGGGCCGCATCCTCGTCGGGTGCGGCCCCTTTTTCGTCACTCCGCCGGAAGGTAAACCTCCCCGCCCTTCTCGCGGAATTTCTCGCTCATTTGCTGCATCCCCGCCTCGGCGTCCTCCGCCGCGACGAAGGTTTCGACCGGGGCATTCTGCTTCGCCGCGAATTCGCGCACTTCCTGCGTGATCTTCATCGAGCAGAATTTCGGGCCGCACATCGAACAGAAATGCGCGGTCTTGGCGCCCTCCGCCGGGAGCGTCTGGTCGTGGTAGGATTCCGCCGTGTCGGGGTCGAGCGACAGGTTGAACTGATCGCGCCAGCGGAACTCGAAGCGGGCGCGGCTCAGCGCGTCGTCGCGCATCTTGGCGGCCGGGTGCCCCTTGGCCAGATCGGCGGCATGGGCGGCCAGCTTGTAGGTCACCACCCCGACCTTCACGTCGTCGCGGTCGGGCAGGCCCAGATGCTCCTTGGGCGTGACGTAGCAGAGCATCGCCGTGCCGTACCAGCCGATCATCGCCGCGCCGATACCGCTGGTGATATGGTCGTAACCCGGCGCGATGTCGGTCGTCAGCGGCCCGAGGGTATAGAAGGGCGCCTCGCCGCACGCCTCCAGCTGCTTGTCCATATTCTGCTTGATCTTGTGCATCGGCACATGGCCGGGGCCCTCGATCATGACCTGCACGTCCTGTTCCCAGGCGCGCTTGGTCAGTTCGCCCAGCGTGTAGAGCTCGGCGAACTGCGCCTCGTCATTGGCGTCGGCGATCGCGCCGGGGCGCAGGCCGTCGCCCAGCGAATAGGCGATGTCATAGGCCTTCATGATCTCGGTGATCTCGTCGAAGCGTTCGTAGAGGAACGACTCCTTGTGATGCGCCAGGCACCACTTCGCCATGATCGAGCCGCCGCGCGACACGATGCCGGTGACGCGCTTGGCGGTCAGCGGGATATAGGGCAGGCGCACGCCCGCATGGATGGTGAAATAGTCGACGCCCTGCTCGGCCTGTTCGATCAGCGTGTCGCGGAAGATTTCCCAGGTCAGCTCCTCGGCGATGCCGCCGACCTTTTCCAGCGCCTGATAGATGGGGACGGTGCCGATCGGCACGGGCGAGTTGCGGATGATCCATTCGCGCGTGTCGTGGATGTTGCGCCCCGTCGACAGGTCCATGACCGTGTCCGCGCCCCAGCGGATCGACCAGACCAGCTTGTCGACCTCGGACGCGACATTGGAGGCGACCGCCGAATTGCCGATATTGGCGTTGATCTTGACCAGGAAGTTGCGGCCGATCGCCATCGGTTCGGATTCGGGGTGGTTGATGTTGTTGGGGATGATCGCCCGGCCGCGCGCCACTTCGTCGCGGACGAATTCGGGGGTCACGTAATCGGGGATGGCAGCGCCGAAGCTCTCGCCGTCGCGGACATATTCGCGCAGCATCTCGCGGCCCAGATTCTCGCGGGTCGCGACATATTCCATCTCGGGCGTGATGATGCCTTTGCGGGCATAGTGCATCTGGCTGACGTTCATGCCGGGCTTGGCGCGCAAGGGGCGGTTCAGCCCGGTGCGCGGGAATTGCGGCACGCCTCCCGACCGGTCGGGGCCGAGCTGGCCATTGTCCTCGGGGCGGATTTCGCGACCGTCATAGGCCTCGACATCGCCGCGCGCCTCGATCCAGTCGCGGCGGATCTGCGGCAGGCCCGCCATGATGTCGATGCGGGCGTTCGGATCGGTATAGGGGCCGCTGGTGTCATAGACACGCAAGGGCGGCTCGCCCGAAGACGGGTCGAGATGGATTTCGCGCATCGCGACGCCCAGGGGCCCGACATGAATCTTCTTCGACCCACGAATGGGGCCAGTGGTGACGCCAATTTCAGCCTTTGCGGGGATATCTGCCATAGTCCACTCCATGCGGAGGAAACGGACCATGAGAGACGGGGCCGCTCCCTCCCTACGCCGGTGTCAGCCGGATCAGGTTCAGCGGGTCGGGGGCTCCTGCCCCCCTCTCAAGCGCAGGTCAGCGCTCCCCCGGGGATGGACCCTGCATAAGCGCAAATCGCGCCAAGCAGAAGGGCTTTCCGCCGAAATGCCCCGCGCGGCCGGGCGACACATGAAAAGCCCCGGTCGGCCAGGGGCTGGCGGCCGACCGGGGCAATCACCCCTTGCGGGACAGAATGCGTCAGCCGCTGGCCGCGCTGGTCCGTACATTGCCGTTCAGGCCGCTCGGGAAGAAGCCGCCGCCGGTCACCGCCGCCTTGTTGAGATAGACGACGTTCAGCACCTGGCCCGGCGTGCGGGCAAAGGCGATCGCGTTGGAATCGGCGGGCACGATATTCGCCGACGTAACGCCATTGGCGGTGACGGTGATGCCCTGATCGAGGTCGGTCGAGCCGTCCAGGCTGTCACGCGCGTCCGAAATCTGGTTCGCCGCGGTGATCAGCGTTCCGTTGCTCAGACCCTTGCGATAGATGACCGAGCGGACCAGACCCGCATGATAGGCCTCGGCCGCGTGGATGCCCGCCGCCGCCTCGACAAAGGTCTTGTTGGAGAGCAGCGTGACCCCGCCCATATAGGCGGTGACACCGACATCCTCGAAGATATAGGCGGCGAGCAGGAAATTCTCGTCCGAGGCATAGGGGTCGAAGGTTCCGGTCGATCCGATCACCCCGGCCGCGCGCGCCGCCGCCGTGAAGGCGCCATTGGCATCGCCCGACAGGTTGATGGCAGGCTGCGCCACCGCGCTGGAGCCCAGGGCGTTGCGCAGGAAGGTGACGTGCGCGATCTCGTCATAGGCGATCTCGCGGGCATATTGCGCCACCAACGGATCCTGGAACGCGACCTGGCGCGGCTGTCCGCTGGTGCTGGTCGCGACCGAGCCTTGCGTCCCCGTCCCGGCCTGAAGCGAGGAGGACAGGCCCGCGCCGAACGCGGCATAGCTGTAGAATTGCGCTTCCAGATATTCCAGCTGAAGCGCGAAGTTCAGGACATCGGCATCGGTGACGGTACCCGCCGTCGCGGTCGGGGTGGGCGTCGGCAGGACGATGACGTCGTTATCGTCGCTGCCGCAGGCGCCCAGCATGGCCAGCCCACCCACCGCACCGGCCCCGGCGGCCATACGCATGAAACGGCGACGATCGGACCGGCGCTTGGCCGAAGCCTCTTCGATCACATCGAGAATGAAGCGTTCTTCGCTCATGATGAAAAATCCTCTCGGAACGAGGAAAAAGGGGGAGATCAGTTGGCCGCGCTCGCGCGCAGGGTGCCGTTGACGCCGGCGGGGAAGAACCCGCCCAGCGTGGCCGACGCCTTGTTGAGATAGACGATGTTCAGCACCTGCTGCGGCGTGCGGCTGAACGCGATCCCGTTGGAATCGAGCGGCACGATGTTGGACACCTGCTGTCCGCCGACCGTGGTCGCGGCAATGCCCTGATCCAGGTCGGTGGTCCCGTCCAGGCTGTCGCGCGCGTCCGAGATCTTGCCCGCCGCGGTAATCAGCGCCGGGGTCTGAATACCCTTGGCATAGAGCGTCGTGCGGACGATCGCGGCATGATAGGCCTCGACCGCCAGGATTCCGGCAGCCGCCTGGAGAAAGGTCTTGTTGCTGATCAGCGGTGAGGCCCCCTTATAGGCGGTCACGCCGACATCCTCGAAGATATAGGCGCCGAGCAGGAAATTCTCGTCCGAGGCGTAAGGGTCGAAGGTCGCGTTGGAGTCGATCACGCCCGACGCGCGCGCCGCCGCGGTGAACGCGCCGTTCGCGTCGCCCGAGATGTTGATCGCGGGCTGCGCCACCGCCGAACTGCCGAGCGCGGTGCGCAGGAACGCAACATGCGCGGCTTCGTCGGCCGCGATCTCGCGGGCATATTGCTCGACGATCGGGTCGGTGAACGTCACCTTCTTGCCGCCGGTGACCGCGCCCTGCGTGCCCGTGCCGGTCAACTGGCTGGAGGCGAGGCCGGTGCCGTTGGCGGCAAAGGCATAGAATTGCGCTTCAAGATATTCGAGGTTCAACGCAAAATTCAGGATATCCGCGTCGGTGATCGTCGACTGGGCCCCCGCCTTGCTGGTCAGGGTAAAGGCCGCGACGCCGGCGGCGGCGGCGCCCATCGCCGTCTTGAAGAACTCGCGTCGTTGATCGCGGCGCTGGGCCCGTGCGTCGAATGCGTCGAGCAGGTGTGCGCTTTCGGTCATCATGCTCCTCCCGGTATGGAACCCCCGCAAGTCTATCTGTCGGCTCTTTGCCAGCAGATAGACTTGCAAGAGGGTCAAGCGGGAAGACTTTTCAGGGTAAAGCCCAACGCCCGACCGAAAAGCGAAACGTTACGTCCGCAGGAAAAGACGCAACTCTTTTCACCTGTCCGGTTAGACCGCGACTCGATACGACGAAACGTTCAGGGAGCAAGACGAATCGATTGCGCCTCGGCCAGATAGACCGCGAACATGTCGTCCGGATCGCTCCATTGCGCGACCGGGGTCCAGCCGCCCGCGCGCAGCAGGATCTTGGCATCGCGGGGGCCGTATTTGTGGCTGTTCTCGGTGTGGATCGTCTCGCCCGCGGCCATGGCGAAGGGGCGGCCCTCGATGGTGAAGGCGACGTCGCGGGTCGCGGCCAGGTGCATCTCGATTCGCGAGCGATCGTCGTTCCACACCGCGCGGTGGCGGAACGCCTCGACCGGGATGGTGCCGTCCAGCTCGCGGTTGATCCGGTCGAGCAGGTTGCGGTTGAACGCCGCCGTCACGCCCTGCGCATCGTCATAGGCGGGGACCAGGATCTCGCTGGACTTGGCGCGGTCCATCCCGATCAGCAGCATCGCCCCCTCGCCCAACGAACCGCGCATCGCGCGCAGCAGGTCGGTCGCCATGGCGGGCGTCATGTTGCCGATCGTCGAGCCGGGGAAGAAGCCCAGCTTCGGCGCCTCCGCCACCATCGCGGGCAGCGCCAGCGGGTGCATGAAATCCCCCTCCAGCGGATGGATGGGCAGGTCGGGAAAGGCCTGTTGCAGATTGCGCGCGGATTCGCGCAGGAAGTCGCCCGAAATGTCGATCGGCACATAGGCCGACGGCTCGACGCAGCGCAGCAGCACCGGCGTCTTGGTCGAGGAGCCCGATCCGAACTCGACCACCGCGCGCCCCTTGCCGACATGCGCGACGAGGTCGGGGCAGATGGTCTTCAGGATCGCGGTCTCGGCGCGGGTGGGATAATATTCGGGCAGGTCGGTGATCGCCTCGAACAGCTCGGACCCCTTGCGGTCATAGAACCAGCGCGCGGGGATGGCGCGGGGGCGGCGCTCCAGTCCGGCGAGGACATCGGCACGGAAGGCGGGATCGGTCAGCGACATCTGACCATCCTCGATCTCGGGCTTCAGCATGATTACAGGTCCTTTGCCAGACGGACGCCGGTGAACTGCCAGCGCTGATGGGGGTAGAAGAAGTTGCGATAGGATGCGCGGGCATGGCCGCGCGGCGTCGCGCAGCTGCCGCCGCGCAGGACGAACTGCCCGTTCATGAACTTGCCATTATATTCGCCGACCGCCCCCTCGACGGCGCGGAAGCCGGGATAGGGACGATAGGCGCTGCCGGTCCATTCCCAGACATCGCCGAAAAAGGCAGGGCCATGGGTCGCAGGACGCGGCTCGGACGCGCCGCCCGTCTCCATCTGGTTGCCCCCCGCCGGATCATGCGCGGCGGCGGCGGCTTCCCACTCCATTTCGGTCGGCAGGCGCGCGCCCGCCCAGCTGGCAAAGGCATCCGCCTCGTAGAAGCTGACATGCGTCACCGGGGCGGCGGGATCGACCGCGCGGCGGCCGTCCAGCCCGAAACGGGTCCAGCCGCCGTCGCGCTCTTCCCAATAGAGCGGCGCGGCGATCCCCTCTCCCTTCACCCAGGCCCAGCCATCCGACAGCCAGAGCCGGGGATCGCGATAGCCACCATCGGCGATGAACTGCATCCATTCGGCATTGGTGACCGTGCGATCGGCGATGGCATGAGGATGGAGCAGGGCCTCATGGCGCGGCCCTTCGCAGTCGAAGGCGAAGCCCTGTCCGTCATGGCCGATCCGGACCACGCCCGCCTGCCCCTCGATCCAGCCGATCGGGCCGGGCATCGCGACGGGGGCCTTGGGCTCGGGCGGGTAGAGCGCGGGCTCCAGCGGGTTTTCGGAGAAGAGGTGCAGGATGTCGGTGACGAACAGCTCCTGATGTTGCTCCTCGTGATGGCATCCCAGCGCGACCAGCTCGCGCGCCGCGTCGGGCAGATCGGGCAGCGCCGCCAGCAGCGCGGCATCGACATGCGCGCGGTACGCCCGCACCTCGTCCAGCGTCGGGCGGGTGATCATCCCGCGACGATGGCGCGCATGGCGTTTGCCTTCCGCCTCGTAATAGCTGTTGAACAGGAAGGGAAAGCGGGGATCGTGCAGCCGATAGTCCGGCACATGGTCGCGCAGCACGAACGTCTCGAAGAACCAGGTCGTGTGCGCCATGTGCCACTTGGCGGGCGAGGCGTCGGGCATCGACTGGACGGTGGCGTCGGCGTCGGACAACGGCTCGGCCAGCGACAGGGTCAGCGCGCGGACGGCGCGATAGCGGGATGCCAGTTCGTCGGCAGGCGTCGGCGCCGTCGCGGACGACGGTACGAGGGTCGGCATTCGGCTGCTCCCCGGATTGCGGGGAACAGCGACCGGCCCGTTACCGTCTCGCCCGCACCCCTCCTGGAACCCAAAGAACGTCCGATGCGCCGTTTTTGTTCACCACCCGTGCCGCGACGAACAGCCAGTCCGACAGGCGGTTGAGATAGGCGAGCGCGGACGGATTGGTCGCCTCATGCTCCGAAAGCGCGACGCCCGCCCGCTCGGCCCGCCGCGTGATCGCGCGCGCCAGATGCAGATGCGCCGCCGCCGGCGTGCCGCCGGGCAGGATGAAGCTGGTCAGCGGTGCCAGCGCCGCGTTCATCGCGTCGATCTCGTCCTCCAGCCGCACGACCTGTTCGGGCAGGATGCGCAGCGCCCCCTCGACATGGTCGGGCGTGGCGAGATCGGCACCCAGGTCGAACAGGTCGTTCTGGATTCGCGTCAGCTGCTCGGCGAGCGGTCCCTCCATGCTCAGCAGCGCGACGCCGATCGCGCTGTTCGCCTCGTCCACCTCGCCGATCGCGATCAGCCGCGCATCCGCCTTGGACCGGCGCGACCCGTCGACCAGCCCGGTCGTGCCCGCATCGCCGGTGCGGGTGTAGATCTTCGTCAGCTTGACCATCGGATCAGGTCCGCCCCGCCAGGAACAGCAGCAGCACGACGATGGTGATCGCCAACGCCTGGAAGAAGATGCGCTGCTGCATCATCCGGTTGGATTTCAGCTGCGACGCGGTCGGCCCCTCGCCCTTCGCCTCCGCCGTGGCTTCCTGCAGGAAGGTGATGATGCCGCGCACCAGCGCGACCAGGGTGGCGAGCATCGCCGCGATCAGCAGGATCACGAGAAATGTGGTCATGCCGGGGAGCTTACGCCTCCCCCAGCCGAAATCCAGCGGGAAGCATATTGCGGCGCAGCGCGTCCGCCAGCGCGCGACCATCCTCGCCGCCCTCGCGCATCGCCGCCAGCGCGGGCGCGCCGTGGCGCTTGGCGAGCCGCTGGCCATCGGCGCCCAGGATCAGCGGATGATGATGATAGAGCGGCGTCGGCAGGCCGAGCAGCGCCTGGAGCAGCCGGTGGACATGGGTGGCGTCGAACAGGTCGACCCCGCGCACCACATGGGTGACGCCCTGCGCGGCATCGTCGACCGTCACCGCCAGATGATAGCTGGCGGGCGCATCCTTGCGCGCCAGGATCACGTCGCCATGCGCCAGCGGATCGGCGGCGACGATGCCCGCGCGGTCGTCCTGCCAGCTCAGCGGCCCCGTGCGTCCGGCGGCGCGCGCCATGTCGAGACGCCAGCCATGCGGCATCGCCATCCGCGCGGCGCGCGCCTCGGGGGACAGATGGCGGCACGTCCCCGGATAGATCGCCACGGCCCCATGCGGCGCCGACAGGCTGGCGGCGATCTCGGCACGGGTGCAGAAACAGGGATAGAGCAGATCGGCCAGGCGCGCCTGCGCCGCCGCATACAGGTCCAGCCGATCCGACTGGAAGGACAGATCGTCCCATTCCAGCCCCAGCCATTCCAGGTCGCGCAGGATCGTGTCGACATGTTCGGGTCGGCTGCGCGTGCCGTCGATATCCTCGATGCGCAGCAGGAAGCGCCCGCCGCCCGCGCGCGCCAGATCATGCGCCCGCACCGCCGACAGCGCATGGCCCAGATGCAGCCGCCCGGTCGGGCTGGGCGCGAACCGCGTGACGGGGCGGGTGGCGGGCGGGTGGGCTCCGCTCATCGCCCGCCCCCTTGACCGCGTTTCCCATCCCATGTTCTCATAGCGTCCAGTGTCATAGCCATGTCACGCGCCTGCGCGAATAGCGTCGGCGTACCACGAAGGGAGGAGCTGTGTTTCATCCCGACCTGATCCGACACCCGGACTCTTGTCCGGCACTCGTGCTGAATGCGGACTATACGCCGCTGTCCTATTATCCGCTGTCGGTCTGGCCCTGGCAGACCGCGGTGAAGGCCGTGTTCCTCGACCGGGTGGATATCGTCGCCCATTATGAGCGCGAGGTGCGCAGCCCGACCGCCAAGGTCAAGCTGCCCTCGGTCATCGCGCTGAAGCAATTCGTGAAGCCGTCGCAATTTCCGGCCTTCACCCGCTTCAACCTGTTCCTGCGCGACCGCTTCTCCTGCCAATATTGCGGATCACATCGCGACCTGACCTTCGACCATGTCATCCCGCGCGCCCAAGGGGGCCGGACGACCTGGGAGAATGTCGTAACCGCCTGCGCGCCCTGTAATCTGAAGAAGGGCGGGCGCACCCCGCGCCAGGCCGGAATGCCGCTGCATATCGAGCCGATCCGCCCGACAAACTGGCATTTACAGGAACATGGCCGCAGCTTCCCGCCCAATTATCTGCATGAAACATGGCACGACTGGCTGTACTGGGACGTTGAGCTGGAAGCGTAACGAACCTGGGAGTCGGCGATGCGGGAATGGGCGATAGGCCTCGGGATGGTGGCGATGCTGGCGACGGCGGCGTGCGGCAAGAAGGAAGAGAATCGCGCCGAAGCCGATCGCGCCGCCGCCAAGGCGGGCTTCGTCCCCCCCTCGGTCACGTCCCGCGTCGATTTCGGCAGCATGATGGCGCGCCGCTTCCGCGAACTCGACCGCGATGGCAACGACATCATCACCGCCGACGAAATGCCCGCGAGCCGTTCGCGCCTGTGGGAGCTGGATCGCAACAAGGACGGCGAGATCACCGAAAGCGAGTTTTTCGAAGGGATGCTGGCGCGCTTCGACCGGATGGACCTGAACCGCGACGGCACCGTGACCTCCGAGGAACGCGAGGCATCGCGCACCGAGCGCCCCGCCACCCCGACCAACCCGGTCGCGACGGGCGCGACCAGCGGCGCACCGGGGAATATGAACTGAGCCGAAGGGCGGCGGCGCCCGCTCGCCCGCCGCGCCGCTTCCGCGTCAACAGGGATCGGCGCTGGGGAGGAACGGCCCCGATCGGTCCCGCTCGCCGTCATGCACCGGATCGATCGCCAGCATGAGGCGGCGACCGCCACCGGGCGGCGCACGGCGGAGGACCCTGGGCGGGTCGAGCAGCATCCGCCCCTTGAACACGCCCACCGCCCCGGTCGGCACCTCGCAGATCGCGTCCGGCCCCTCGGCGCAGCACCATTGGAGGCCGGGGCCGATATAGGTGCATCGCAGCGCGATGGGGGTGCGGTCGGCGTGGAACTGGTGGCTGCCCCCGCCCTCGCTGACCGCGAGCCGGACGCGCAGGCGATCCTCGCCGGTCAGCGCGGCGAGACGCCGGACGAGACGGTCGATGTCCGCCCCCAGCATCTCGCGCACCGCCCGCGCATATCCCGCCGCGCGCAAGGCGGCCTCCACCGATCCGCCGAGATCGATCTCGACCGACAGGCTGTCGACACCGTCCAGGTCGAGCGCGTCCAGCGCCGCCCGGAGCGGCGGGGGCAAGCGACGCCACCAGATGGCCAGAGCCGTATCGGGCCGCGCGATATGATCAAGCAGCGCGCTATCGCCACCGATGGCGATCCGCCGCGCCATGCCGATCGCGGTCATCGCCCCGGCGTTACGGCTGATAGGGCAGCGACGACTGGTGAAGGATGATCCGCACCCTCCCATCCTCGCATTGCTTGAACACGAAGCTCTTGTTCACGAAGATATGGCTGTCATCCTCGCCGATGAAGTGCACGTTGCACTGCACGATCGCCAGGTCGCCGTGCAGGATATAGTCGAGCTTGCTGTACCAGACCTTCACCCAGGGCTTCAGCTTGAACCCCTTGTCGTCGGGAAAGTCCGCATTGCCGCCGACGAAATAGGAGAGCGCCCCCTCCTTGGTCGGGCGATAGGTCTTCGCGCCGAAGGTCAGCGTCGGCTTGAACAGCACCTTGCCATGGTCGTAATCATAATTGTCGCTCAGGATCCGGGACGCAAAGGCCCCGACATCGCCGCCCTCGGCATGAACCCGGCCGACCGCCACCACATTGTCGCACCAGGTCTGTAGCGCCGTGTGGACCAGCTCTTCGGTGAACATCGTTCCTGCCTTTCTCCAATGGTCGGGATGCCGTTCGCGACCACGCGGGAGCGCGTCGACCAGCCGACATCCAGCCCCGCTTTTGCCCTTTATGATATTACATATCATCACTGGTCTGTAAGGAAATCTTGCTGCGGCGGACACTTCGACAAGCGACGCGCCCCGCCGCATGCCAGCACGCAATTTTGCGGTCCGATGACACAGGATATTATACCAAAATTGCGGTCCGCAATCGGTTGACGCCCGCCCTATTGCGTTGCAGCAATGCGCGCATGACGAAACTGCCTCCCATCGCGAACAATCCCGATATCCGTTTCCTGGGCGCGCAACTGGGCGACGTGATCCGTCGCTATGGCGGCGATGCGCTGTTCGAGGCGACCGAGGCGATTCGCCGCGCCTCGGTCGATCGATACCGGGGACTGGGGGAGGACGGCTCGGTCGACCTCCAGCTGGAACGCCTCGCGCTCGACGAGACGCTGGATTTCGTGCGCGGCTTCATGCTGTTCTCGATGCTCGCCAATCTGGCCGAGGACCGGCAGGGCATCGCGCGCGAACCCGGCACCGACATTGCCGAGGTGCTGGCAACGCTGGCCGACAAGGGCATCGACCGCGACGCCGCGATGGAGCTGCTGGGCCGTTCGCTGGTCGTCCCCGTCCTGACCGCGCACCCGACCGAGGTGCGGCGCAAGAGCATGATCGACCACCGCAACCGCATCGCCGAGCTGCTGGCGATGCGCGATGCCGGGCGCGACGTCACCCCCGACGGCGACGATGTCGAGGCCGCGATCGGGCGCCAGATCGCGCTCCTGTGGCAAACCCGCGTGCTGCGTCGCGAGCGGCTCTATGTCACCGACGAGGTGGAGACCGCGCTGTCCTATCTGCGCGACGTCTTCCTGCCGGTGCTGCCCGCGCTCTATCAGCGCTGGGACAAGGCGTTCGGCACGCGCGTCCCCGCTTTCCTTCGCACCGGATCATGGATCGGCGGCGACCGCGACGGCAATCCCTTCGTCACCGCCGAATCGCTGACCACCGCGCTGGCGCGCGCGGCCGAGGCGGTGCTGGGCCATTATTGCGACGCGATCCACGCGCTGGGGGCCGAGCTGTCGATCTCGACCGGCCATGCCGAGGTGGACGAGGCGGTGCTGGCGCTGGCCGAGGCGAGCGGCGACGAGGCGCTCAGCCGCTCGGACGAACCCTATCGCCGCGCGCTGTCGGGCATCTATGCGCGGCTCGCCGCGACGCATCAGGCGCTGACCGGCAAGCCCGCGCCGCGCCCCGGCCGCCTGACCGGCGAACCCTATCCCGATCCCAAGGCGCTGCGCACCGATCTGGTCGCGATCGCGCGCGGGCTGGCGGCGCGCGGCGACGGCGCGCTGGCGAGCGGCGGCGCGCTCGGGCGGCTGATCCGCGCGGTCGAGACGTTCGGCTTCCACCTCGCCACGCTCGACCTGCGGCAGAATTCGGCGGTACACGAACGGGTCGTCGCCGAGCTGCTGAAGGTCGCAGGCGTCGAGGCGGATTATCTCGCGCTGGACGAAGAGGCGCGCGTCGCGCTGCTCCGCCGCGAACTGGCCAATGCCCGGCCGCTGTTCAGCCATTATGCCGAATATTCGGACGAGACGCGCTCCGAACTGGCGATCGTCCAGGCCGCCGCCGATGCGCATGCCCGGTACGGCCCCAAGTGCATCACCAACTATATCGTCTCGATGGGCAAGTCGGTGTCCGACCTGCTCGAGATCAACCTGATGCTGAAGGAATTCGGCCTCTACCGCCCCGGCGAGCCCGCCACCGCCGCGATCATGGCGGTCCCCCTGTTCGAGACGATCGAGGACCTGGAGGCGGGGCCAGAGATCATGCGCGCCTATTTCGCGCTGCCCGAGATCGCCGCCATCGTCCGCGCGCGCGGGCATCAGGAGGTGATGATCGGCTATTCGGACTCGAACAAGGATGGCGGTTACCTGACCTCCACCTGGTCGCTGTCCAAGGCGTCGAGCGCGTTCCGCCCGGTGTTCGACGCGGCGGGGGTGCAGATGCAGCTGTTCCACGGGCGCGGCGGCGCGGTCGGGCGCGGCGGCGGCAGCGCCTTTGCCGCGATCCGCGCGCAACCGCACGGCACGGTGCAGGGCCGCATCCGCATCACCGAACAGGGAGAGGTGATCGCGGGCAAATATGGCACGCGCGACTCCGCGCTGACCAATCTCGAGGCCATGGCCTCGGCCACCCTGCTCGCCAGCCTGGAGCCCGAACATCTCTCCCCGGCCGAGAATGCGCGCTTCACCGCCGCGATGGAGCAATTGTCGGCGACCGCCTTCACCACCTATCGCGGCCTCGTCTATGGGACCGAGGGGTTCCGCACCTTCTTCCGCCAGATGACCCCGATCGCCGAGATTGCGGGCCTGAAGATCGGCAGCCGCCCGGCCAGCCGCAAGAAGTCCGACGCGATCGAGGACCTGCGCGCCATTCCCTGGGTGTTCAGCTGGGCGCAGGCGCGCGTCATGCTGCCGGGCTGGTTCGGCGTCGGCACCGCCATCGCCAATTTCGAGGACAAGGCGCTGCTGGCCGACATGGCCAAGAACTGGCCGTTCTTCGCCGCGACGCTGGCGAATATGGAGATGGTGCTCGCCAAGTCGGACATCGGCATCGCGCGCCGCTATGCCGGGCTGGTCGAGGACGAAGCCTTGCGGGATTCGATCTTCGGGCGCATCCATGACGGCTGGCACCGCGCGCGCGACGGGCTGCTGGCCGTGACGGGGCAGACGCGGCTGCTGTCGGACAATCCGGCGCTGGAGGCGTCGATCCGCCTGCGCCTGCCCTATATCGAGCCGCTGAACCTGCTCCAGATCGAGCTGATGAAGCGCCACCGCGCGGGCGAGGACGATCCGCGCATCGGCGAGGGCATCCTGCTGTCGATCAACGGCATCGCCACCGCGCTGCGCAACAGCGGGTAAGAGCGTGACCGATTTCGTGGTCCGGTACGAAGGGGGCCTGCGCTGCCGGACCGAGCATCCCGAGTCCGGCGCGGTGCTGGTCACCAACGCCTCGCCGGAACTGGGGGGCAGCGGCGAAGGCTTTTCGCCGAGCGACCTTTTGTCGGTGTCGCTGGGCGGTTGCGTGCTGAGCATCATGGCGATGGCGGGGCGCGTCGCCGGGCTGGAACTGGCGGGCGCGACGGCGACCGTCACCAAGGAGATGGGCAACGCCCCGCGCCGGATCACGACCCTGGCCGTGACGGTGCGCGTGCCGGGCCGCTATGACCCGGCGCAGCGCAAAAGGCTGGAAGCGGCGGCGGCGGCCTGCCCGGTCCATGCGGTGCTGGGCATCGACGCGCCGATCACCATCCTGTGGGACGAGGACTGACGGCCCGATGGCCTTCCCTCTCCCCTGTCCAGGGGAGAGGGGAAGAAGCAGCAATGCTGCATGTCGATCCGCCGGGAAGGAATTCAGCGCCCGACCTGCCGCGCTTCCTCGGCGGTGAAACCCTCGACCATCGCGCGGAAGGTCGCCTCCGCCACATCGGGGTTTACCCCTTGCCGCGCGGCCTTTTCGCGGATGCGCGCCAGGATCTGGCGGATTCGCGCTTCATCGCGCACCGTCGCGGCGGAGGTCTTGAACCGCCCGGCCTGCGCGACATAGCGCGACCGCTCGGCCATCAGACGCAGGATCTGGTCGTCGATCCGGTCGATATTGGTCCGCACCTCGCCCAGATTGCGGCAACACGGCGTCGGCGCGGGGCTCGCGGCGGTCAGCAGGGCGGCCGCTACGGGCCAGAGCATCGATCGCATATCCGATTTTCCCGGTGGAAGCCGGCGGACGGATACGCCCCCATGCCGCGACCGGCCAAGACCGCAGCCCTGCGATCGGCCGTGCGGGCGGGTGCGGCTGTCGTGGATCGCTCAGGCGAGCGCGCGTTGCCGCTCGCCGCGTTCGTGCGCCAGCAGCCATTGCTTGACCGCCAGCCCGCCCGCAAAGCCGGTCAGCGTCCCGTTCGCGCCGATCACCCGGTGACAGGGAGTGACGATCGACAGCGGATTGCGGCCATTCGCCGCCCCCACCGCGCGCGAGGCCCCCGGCCGCCCGATCGCGGCGGCCAGCGCGGCGTAGCTGCGCGTCTCGCCGTAAGGGATGGCGTTCAGGCCGGTCCACACCGCTTTCTGGAAGTCCGTGCCCTCGGGATCGAGCGGCAGGTCGAAGGTGCGGCGCCGTCCATCGAAATAGTCGCGCAACTGGCGCACCGCCTCGGCCAGCACGGCATGGGCAGGATCGTCGCGCCGTTCGGGCAATCGGACCCGCCCTGCCCGTTCCTCGGCCCACAGGACGGCGCGCAGGCCGCGCTCGCTGGCGACAAGGGTCAGTTCGCCGACCGGCGAGGCCATGGTGCATTCGCTCAACATGGGGCCGACCCTAACCGATCCCCGCGCCCCGCGCGTCCCGCTTCTTGCGGTCAAACCATGAAGGGCGCGGCGATCTCGGCCGTGACGCGCAGCAGCCGACCGGTGGCGCGGTCAAGCAGCGCCCAGGTCGTCACCGCCTCCACCTTCACCTGCCCCTCGGCATCCAGAAAGCGGACATGCCGGTCGAACCGCGCGCCCTTGGGTGGGTTGGGGACCCAGGTTTCCGCCGTCACCGTCTCCCCCGCCACGACATTGCCGCGATAGTCGATCTCGTGCCGCGTCACGACCCAGACATGCGCCGCGACATGTTCAGGCGGCGCGACCGCTTCCCAATGGGCGGTGGCGATCGCCTGAATCCACTGGACCCAGACGGCGTTGTTCACATGGCCCAGCTCGTCGATATGGTCGGGGCCTGCGGTGATCTGGATCGAAAAGCGGCTCATGCCTGTTCGTTCGGGTCCTTGTACCTTTGCCACAGCGCGCGGACGCCCCAGCCGATCGCGGCGGCGACCATGACCAGCGCCGCCGCCATCAGGATATGACGCAGGCTGGGGCGATAGCGCGCCGCCAGTTCCTGGAACGCCTCGCCGAACAGATAACCGATGCCGACGAAGATCGAAGCCCAGCATGCGGCGGATGCGGCGTTGACCGCGACGAACAGCCGGGTCGACACCTGGCTGGTCCCGATCGCGACCGGGCTGATCGTGCGCAGGCCATAGAGGAAGCGGAAGGCGAAGATGAAGCCGACCGGATAGCGTTCCATCATCCGCGTCACGCGCGCATAGACCCGTCGCTTGCGCAGCTTGGCCACCCAGCGCCCGTCGCGCGACTGGCGGCCGATGGTGAAGAAGATCTGGTCGGCGACGAACGATCCGATCGCCGCGGCGATCAGCGCGGCAGGCCAGCCGACCAGCCCCTGATGCGCCAGGATGCCGCCGGTGACGACCGCCGTCTCCCCCTCCAGCCCCGCACCCAATGCGATCGCCGCCACGCCGTAGCGCGCGACGATCGCCTCGATGCTCAGGACTCCACTCCCATCTGCCACAGGACGAAGGCATGTTCCTCCGCGCCTTCGCGCAAGGACTCGAACCGGCCCGACTTGCCGCCATGCCCGGCGCCCATATTGGTCTTGAGCAGCAGCAGATGGTCGTCGGTCTTGGTCGCGCGCAGCCTGGCGGCCCACTTCGCGGGCTCCCAATAGGTGACGCGCGGATCGTTCAGCCCGCCCGAGATGAACATCGGCGGATAGGCCTGTGCCCGGACATTGTCATAGGGGCTGTAGCTGCGGATCAGCTCGAACGCCGCCTTGTCCTCGATCGGATTGCCCCATTCGGGCCATTCGCCCGGCGTCAGCGGCAGCTCGGCATCCATCATCGTGTTGAGCACGTCGACGAACGGCACGTCGGCGATCACCGCGCCCCAGAGTTCGGGGTCGGAATTGACCACCGCGCCCATCAGCTCGCCGCCCGCCGAGCGACCCGCAATCGCGATCTGCCCCTGGCTGGTCCAGCCGCCCGCGATCAGCCCCTTCGCCACGTCGACGAAATCGTGGAAGGTGTTGGTGCGCTTCTCCAGCTTGCCGTCCAGATACCATTGCTGGCCCAGATCGTCGCCGCCGCGAATATGCGCGATGGCATAGGCGAAGCCGCGGTCGAGCAGGCTCATGCGGCCCGTGGAGAAGCCCGGCGGGATCGCATAGCCGTAGGCGCCGTACGCATAGAGGAACAGCTTGCCCGACCCGTCGCGCGGAAAATCCTTCGGATAGACGATCGACACCGGCACCATCGTCCCGTCGCGCGCCGGAATCTTCAGCCGCTCGGTCCGGTATTTGTCCGCGTCATAGCCCGAGGGGATCTCCTGGACCTTCAGTACGGTCAGCCCGCCGGTCGCCACGTCGTAATCATAGACGGTGCCCGGCGTGACCATCGATTCATAGCCCAGGCGCAGGACCGACACGTCGTACTCGGGATTGTCGCCCAGACCCGCCGTGTAGCTCGCCTCGGGGAATTCGATCCGCTGCGGTACGGTCGGCGCGTCGTAGCGGTGGATGGCGATCCGGTCCAAACCGTCCTCGCGCCCCTCGACCACGAAGAAGTCCTTATAGCATTCCACCCCCGTCATATAGAAATGCGGGTTCGGCCCGATCAGCTCGTGCCAGTCGCCGGGTGCCTCGATCGAGGCGGTGCACAGGCGGAATTGCGGGTCCACGTCATTGGTGTGGATGAACAGCGTGCCGTCATGCTCGTCCACATCATATTCGCGGCCCTCCTTGCGGGGCGCGACCAGGATGGGTTCGGCGAAGACATTGTCGGACGGGACCAACCGCACCTCGCTGGTGACATGGTCGCCGGTCGCGATCACGATCCAGTTGCGCGCCGAGGTCTCGGCGACGGCGACGCGATAGCCCTCGTCATCCTCATGGAACAGCTCGACATCGTCCGCGACCGGCGTGCCCAGCCGGTGGAAGCGCGCATTGTCGGTCCGCCACTGCGCATTGGCCACGCCGTAGAGGAAACCGCTATCGTCCTTGGTCCAGACGATCTCCGACAACATGCCGGGAATGACTTCTGGCAGGTGTTCGCCGGTGGTCAGGTCCTTGATCCGCACCTCGAACCGCTCGGAGCCATTGTCGTCGATCGCATAGGCGAGGTAGCGGCCATTGTTGCTGATCGAGAAGGCGCCCAGCCGGAAATATTCCTTGCCCTCGGCCAGCGCCGGTTCGTCGAGCAGCAGCTCGTCGGGGCCGCCCGCGACCGGCTTGCGCCACCATTTGCGATATTGCCCGCCCGTCTCGAACGCGGTCCAATAGAGCCAGTCGCCGTCCTTTTGGGGCACGGAGGATTCGTCCTCCTTGATCCGCCCCTTCATCTCTTCGTACAGCCGGTCGATCAGCGGCTGGCGCGGGGCCATGACCGCCTCGAAATAGGCGTTTTCCGCCTCGACATAGGACAGGACATCCTTGTCGGTGACCTCCGGGTAAGCAGGGTCCTTCAGCCAGGCATAGGGATCTTCGATGGTGATGCCATGCGCGGTGAAGCTGTGGGCACGGGTTTCGGCAACGGGCGGAGTCAGCGCAACGGGTTCGGTCATCACCCGGATGTAGCTAGGGTTGGGGTCTGCCGGAAGAGGCGGCGGCTCGGCTATTTCTTATGCCATCCCTCCCGTTCACGCTGAGCGAAGTCGAAGCGCATGTTTCGCGCTTGGCCACGAAGGGAAACCCGTGGCCTTCGACTTCGCTCAGGCTGAACGGCGGGCGGGGTTACCGGGCCTTCCACCCATCCGCCAGCGTCCAGCGATCCCGCCAGTGCAGGACCGGCGTCTCGCCCTCCCATTCCACCGGCAGCCAGATATAGCGCCCGTCGATCGCATTTTCCGGCCGCCAGCGATCCGCCATGAAGATGAAGCGCGGCTCGCCCCCCGGCCGCTCGGCCGGCAGGGGCAGGACGAAGGTCGATTGCGAGTGGAAGGTCGTCTTGCGGTCCACCTCGCTTCCCCGAACCGGATTGCCCAGCGAGCGCCACGGCCCCGTGACCGCGTCCGCGACATAGACCCGCCCCGGATTGGGCCGCCACCCGGTCAGGCCCGAGGCGAACATATAATAGCGCCCCTTCGCCTTGAAGAGCGCGGGCGCCTCATTCCCGCCATCGGGCAGCGCGCGGACATAATAGCCGTCATGCCGGGTCCAATCGGGCGCCAGCCGCGCGATCTGCAGCGTCGCATTCTCTTCCGAGGCATAGATGTGCCACGCGGTGCCGCCATCGACGAAGACGGTCATGTCGCGCGTCATCTGCCCGCCGGGGAAGTCGCGCGCCAGGATCGTGCCGGGCGCCTTGTCCTCGGCCGTCGCGTTGGCGGGCCAGATGCCGGGATTGACCCGGCCCGCGTGCAGGAAGCGGAACGGCCCCTGCGGCCGGTCGGCCACGGCGACGCCCGCCTGCGCGGCGCCATATCCCCGCCCCTTGAGTTCCAGATGGAACCACATCACGAATTTGCGGGTGTGCGGATTATAGACGACCTTCGGCCGTTCCAGGATACAGCCGCGCGCGATCGGGCTGGCGGGATCGTCGGACACGGACAGCGCGACCCCTTCGTCGCGCCAGTTCACCAAATCGGTCGAGCTATAGGCATGGACGCCGACCAGCGCGGTATTGCCACCCTCGCCCTCGGTCTTGTGCTCGCCATGCCACCACCAGCGTCCGCCGTGCCGCAACAGCCCGCCGCCATGGGCGTTGATCGCCACCCCCTTCGTGTCGTTCCACACCTCTCCTGGGCGGAAGCCGTCCAGCCCGGCCGCCCGCGCGCTACCGCCCCCGATCAGCGCCGCCGCGCCCGCCCCCACCAGGATGCCCCGCCGGTCGATCATCATCCGATCCTTCCAAATGCCAATCGCGGCGGATCGTATATCGTCTGACAAATTCCTCAAGCCCCCCGAGAGGCTCGACGCTGTACGGGCGGAGGGCTAGACCGGCCCCGTTTCCCATTGCTGTCAGGCCGCTTCCCATGTCCCATTCCGCCCGTCTTGCCGCCCTTCGTGCCGAACTGGCATCCCTTGGCCTTGACGGTTTCGTCGTCCCGCTGACCGACGAGCATATGAGCGAATATGTCGGCGACTATGCGCAGCGGCTGGGCTGGCTGACCGGGTTCGGCGGTTCGGCGGGCAGCGCGGTGGTGCTGGCGGACAAGGCGGCGATCTTCACCGACGGCCGCTATACGCTTCAGGTGCGCGAGCAGGTGTCGGGCGACGACTATGCCTATATCCCCGTGCCGCAGGACAGCGTGGCAGGCTGGCTGGGCCGCGAGACGGCGGCGGGGCAGCGGATCGGATACGACCCGTGGCTGCACACCCGCCAGCAGGTCGCCGACATGACCGCCGCGCTGGCCGACCGCGACGCGGAACTGGTCGCGGTAGGCGCCAATCCGATCGACGCGATCTGGACCGACCGCCCCGCCCCTTCGCCCGCCGTGATGACGGTGCAGGACGATGCGGTGGCGGGCGAGAGCGCGGCGGCCAAGCGCGCGCGGATCGGCGAATGGCTGGCCGAGCAGCGCGCCGATGCGGTGGTGCTGTCGGCGCTGGACTCGATCGCCTGGACGCTCAACGTGCGCGGCACGGACGTCGCGCATACGCCCGTCGCCTTGTCCTATGCGATCGTCCATGCGGATGGCGAAACCGACCTGTTCGTCGCGCCCGACAAGATCACGCCCGAGGTCCGCGCGCATCTGGGCAATGCGGTGCGGCTGCACGACCGCGCGGCGTTTGAGGGCTATCTGACCGGCTTTGCCGGCAAGCGCGTGGTCGCCGATCCCGAACGCGCGGTCGCTGCCATCGCGCAAGCGCTGGAGGCAGGCGGGGCCAAGGTGTTGGCGCTTCGCGATCCCGTCGTGCTGACCAAGGCGATCAAGAACCCCGCCGAGGTCGCCGGGCACCGGGCCGCCTCGGTGCGAGACGGCGCCGCGATGGTGCGGTTCCTGCGCTGGGTCGAGAGCGAATGCCCCAAGGGCGGGCAGACCGAACTGTCCGCCGCCGCCCGGCTGCTGGCGTTCCGCGAGGCGACGGGACTGCTCAAGGACACCAGCTTCTCGACCATCTCGGCGACCGGGGCGCATGGTGCGAGCCCGCATTACCATGTCACCGAGGAATCGAATGCGGCGATCGAGCTAGGGCAGCTCTTCCTGATCGACTCCGGTGGGCAGTATCAGGACGGCACCACCGACATCACCCGCGTCATGCCGATCGGTGCGCCCACGGACGAAATGCGCGACCGCTTCACCCGCGTGCTGAAGGGGCATATCGGGCTGGCGACGGCGGTGTTTCCGGACGGGACACTGGGCGGGCACCTCGACTCGCTGGCGCGGCGGCCGCTCTGGGAGGTCGGCCTGGATTATGCGCATGGCACCGGCCACGGCGTCGGGGCATACCTGTCGGTGCATGAGGGGCCGCAGCGTATCGCCGCGCCCAACTATCCCGGCGGCGCCGCGATGGAGCCGCTGCGCGCGGGCATGATGCTGTCCAACGAGCCGGGTTATTACAAGGCGGGCGAGTATGGCATCCGTATCGAGAATCTGGTGCTGGTCGAACCGCGCGCCATCGCGGGCGCGGACCGCGAGATGCTGGGGTTCGAGACGCTCACCCTCTGCCCGATCGAGCGGACGCTGATCGTGGCGGAGTTGCTGACGGCGGGGGAGCGGGATTGGCTCAACGCATACCATGCGCGGGTGGCGGAGGTGCTGGCGCCGGAGCTGGAGGGGGCGGATCGCGACTGGTTGCTGGAGAAGTGTGCGGCGATCTGATTTTTTCGCGCGAAGCCGCGAAGGCGCGAAGAAGAAGAAGGTTGGTTCGCGCGGAGGCGCGGAGACGCGGAGGTGTCTCGCCCGCTGCGCCAGCGGCCCTCTTACCTCGGGCGCTCCAGAATAGAGGGCGCTGCGCGCGGCTTTATAGCAGGACGACATGAGATGAACTCCCCCCTCCCTTCAGGGGGGGCACGGGGTGGGGCGCTTCCTCCAGCGTGCGGCCTGTGGCGAGGCCCCACCCCAACCCCTCCCCTGAAGGGGAGGGGCTTACGCCGATTCAAGTCAATGTCATCCTGCTCCAAACCTCTCTGCGCCCTCTGCGCCTCTGCGCGAATGAAATTTCTACTCCGCGTCTCCAGGTCTCCGCGCGAACCAGTCTTCTTCGCGCCTTCGCGGCTTCGCGTGAACAAAAACGCCGCGCGGGATGGGCCTCCCACGCGGCGTCTTGCGCGCTTTCATTGAAAAGAAACTGGACCCCGGCCTCCGCCGGGGAACAGTGTTCCCTTTCCCCTTACCGGCCGAGCAGGACCCGCGCCTGGCCCGCGATCTGGGCCAGCATCGCGGCGTTGGGTTGGGCCGCCAGGCGGGCCCGGTCGATCACCGCCTTGAACTGGCCGACCCGCGCGGCGTTGCGCTCCAGCCAAGCTTCGACCGCCGCTTCGGGGTCGGTCGCGCCCGCCCGACCCAGGAAGTCGAGCCGCTGCTGCTGGAAATCGCGCGCCAGCCCTGCGATCAGCAGCCGTTCCCACGGATCGCTGGGGTTGATCCGCGCCGCCTGACCCTGTGCCCAGTCGAGCCCCAGCGCCTGGCCCAGACGGGTAAAGGCATGGGTCAGCCGCGTCTCGTCCAGCGTCAGCCGCTGGCCCAGATCGGCCAGCCCCACCGCACCGTCGAGTTCGGACACCCGCACCACCCGCGCCGCGAGTTCGGCAGGCGCCCCCGCCTCCTCCAGCACGGCGACGACCCGCGCACTCTGCGCCTTGGCCTCGTCACGCAGCAGAGCAGGCGTCTCCGCCGCCAGCCGCTCGATCCCCGGCTGCAACCGCTCCAGCGCCGCGCCCGGTGCGGTCCCGGCGGGCATGGCACGCAGCAGATCGGCGACCTGCGAGCGGGTCGCCCGCGCCACCTCGTCGAACAGCGCGATGCGGGCGGCTTCGGGCATCGCCGCCGTCTCGATCGCGGTCCACAAGGAAGGCAGATCGAACAGCCGCTCGACCACCACGAACATCGCCGCGATGTCGGCCATCGCCGCACCTTCCTCCTCCGCCAGCTCGAAGGGGTGGAGGATGCCCATCCGGTTGACGATGCGGTTGGCGAGCTTGGTCGCGACGATCTCGCCGCGCAGGCGATGCTGGTCGATCGCCTCGCCGAACGCTTCCCGCATCGCGGGCGGGAAGGCCGCATGCAGATCGGGGCGCAGTTCGTCGTCCAGCGCCAGCGGGCTGGTCTCGATCGCGTCCTGCAAGGTCAGCTTCGCCGTCGCCAGCAGCACCGCCAGTTCGGGCCGGGTCAGGGGAATCCCGTCCTGCCCGCGCCGCAGCAGCACGTCGTTGCTGCCCAGCCCCTCGACCGCCCGGTCGAGCCGTCCGGCGCTCTCGAAGATCTCGATCACGCGGACATAGCTGGGCATCGCGCCCGCCCCGTCCGCCTCGGCGATCGACAGGCCCAAAGTCTGGAGCCGGTTATCCTCCAGCACGATATGCGCCACGTCATCGGTCATCGACGCGAGCAACCTGTTGCGGTCGTCCTCCGCCAGACGGCCCTCGATCATCTCGCGGTTCAGCGCGATCTTGATGTTGACCTCGTTATCCGAGCAGTCGACGCCCGCCGAATTGTCGATGAAGTCGGTGTTGATCCGCCCGCCCCGCTCGGCAAAGGCAATGCGTGCGGCTTGCGTGACGCCCAGATTGGCGCCCTCGCCGATGGCAGTGACGCGCAGATCCTCGGCATCGACGCGCAGGCGGTCGTTGGCCGGATCGCCGACCTGGACGTTATTCTCCGCCGCCGCCTTGATGTAGGTCCCGATGCCGCCGAACCAGAGCAGGTCGGCCGGGGCCTTGAGGATCGCCGAGATCAGCGCCGCCGGTTCCAGCGACGTGGCGGTGATGCCCAAAGCCTCGCGGACTTCGTCCGACAGCGGGATGGTCTTGGCCGAACGCGGGAAGACGCCGCCGCCCGCCGAAATCAGGCCGGTATCGTAATCCGCCCAGCTCGACCGGGGCAGCGCGAACATGCGTGCCCGCTCGTCCCAGCTGGTCGCGGGATCGGGATTGGGATCGAGGAAGATGTGGCGATGGTCGAACGCCGCGACCAGCTTGATCGCCTTGGACAAGAGCATCCCGTTGCCGAACACATCGCCCGACATGTCGCCACAGCCGACGACGCGGATGGGCTGGCTCTGCACGTCCACGCCCCGCTCGGCGAAGTGACGCTGGACCGAGACCCAGGCGCCCTTGGCGGTGATGCCCATCGCCTTGTGGTCATAACCCTGGCTACCCCCGGAGGCGAAGGCGTCGCCCAGCCAGAAGCCGCGCTCCAGCGCCAGCGCATTGGCCACGTCGGAGAAGGTCGCGGTGCCCTTGTCGGCGGCGACGACGAAATAGGGGTCCTCGCCGTCCAGCACGCGCACGCCCGCCGGGTGCACCACCGCGCCCTCGACGATATTGTCGGTGATCGACAGCAGCGCGCGGATGAACACACGGTAGCTTTCCTTGCCCTCGGCCGCCCAGCCGTCACGGTCGGTAACCGGCGAGGGCAGCTGCTTGGGGTAGAAACCGCCCTTCGCGCCCGTGGGCACGATGACCGCATTCTTTACCCGCTGCGCCTTCATCAGCCCCAGAATCTCGGTGCGGAAGTCGTCGCGGCGATCCGACCAGCGCAGACCGCCACGCGCGACCGGTCCGGCGCGTAAGTGGATGCCCTCGACGCGGGGACTATAGACCCAGACCTCGCGCCAGGGCAGCGGTGCGGGCAGGCCCGGAATCCTGTGGCTGTCCAGCTTGAACGCCAGCGCTTCCTTGCCCGCCTCGGCAAAGGCGTTGGTGCGCAGAGTCGCCGCGATCATGTCGCGGAAGCTGCGCAGGATTCGGTCATCGTCGATCGCCGACACGGCATCCAGCCCCGCCGCGATCGCGGCATCGGCCGCGGCGAGGTCGCCGGTCGCCTTGGGATCATGCGCCGCCGTGAAGCGCTCGATCAGCGCGGTCGCCAGCCTGGGCGCGCGGCGCAGCGCATCGACCACGGTGGTCAGCCCATAAGGCAGCCCCGCCTGGCGCAGATAGCGGAACCAGGCGCGGAACAGCACCACCGCCTGCGGGCTCAGCCCCACATCGACGATCAGCCGGTTGAACGCGTCATTCTCCGCCTTGCCCTCCAGCACAGCGGCGATCGCGCCCTCCAGCACCGCCGCGCCCTTGGGCTCGGTGGTCGCCTCGGTCTCGACGATGAAGTCGTGGACGAAGGGATCGGCATCGTCGCGCAATCGGGTCGGCAGCTCGCCGATCACGCGGAAGCCGAAATTCTCCAGCACCGGCACCGCGTCCGACAAGGGCAGCGCGCCGTTCAGCTTGTAGATCTTCAGCTGGCGATCCTGCCCCGGCTGGACCGGGAACAGGCGCACCGATCGGCTGCCCTCATTCTCCAGCGAGGCCAGACGCAGAATGTCGGCGGCGGCTTCGGCCGCGTCGCTGACATTGCGGTAATTGGTCGGGAAGCCATTGGCCCAGCGCAGGGCCAGGCGCGCCGCGCGCGGGGCGGGCACCTGCTCGGCCAGCGCCGCCTCGACATCGGGCATCCAGCCGCGCACCATCTTGCGCAGCCGCTCGGACAGCACCGCCGTGTCGGGCAAGCGACCGTCCTGGCGCAGGTCGATCGTATAGCGGATCAGCGCAACGACGCCGTCCTCCAGCGCGATCGACCAGTTGAGCAGCGAGCCGTTCGCCGCCTCGCCCAGCATGTCGCCGATCGCGACACGCCGCGCGGTGGTCAGCTCGTCGCGCGGCAGCCAGACAAAGGCGAACAGATGCCGCTGCAACACCGACCGGATCAGCACCAGCTCGGGCCGCGGCCGGTCGGCCAGCGACATGGCGGTCAGCGCCAGCTGCTCCAGCGCCTCGGCCGGGAAGGCCGTGACCAGATCATGCGGCAGCGCGGTCAGCGCATGGGTCAGCGCCTTGCCGGTATGGCCACGCGGGTCGAAGCCGAACTTGGCCTGGAGCGCGGCGAGCCGCGTGCGCAGCACCGGCACCTCGTGCGGCGGGCTGGCCAGCGCGGCGCTGGTCCACAGACCCGCATGGATCGACAGGCCGACCACGCGGCCCTCCTCCATCACCGGCACCAGCACCAGGTCGAGCGGCACCGAACGATGCACGGTCGAGATCGCGTTGGACTTGAGCAGCAACGGCGCCGCCCCACCTTGCGCGAAATAGTCCAGCGCCCGCTGACGCGAGGTGTCGGCGAGCAGCGGCACCTTATGCGGCGTCCGCGCCACGCCCAGCGCGGGTGCGTCGCGGCCGTCCTCGAACCATTTCTCATGGCCCAGCAGCGTCAGCTTGCCGCCCAGGAACCACAGCAGCAGTGCGGCCCCCTCGCCATTCTTTTCGCCCAGCGTGGTCGCATCGGCGGCCAGCGCGTCCTGCAACCCCGACCAGTCGGCCACGGCGGCGCGGACATCGGCCAGCACGGCGCGCAGATCGTCGACCAGCCCGCGCCGGTCGCGCGCATCGGCGCGTTCCATTTCCAGATAGATGAAGGATTCGGACCGGCCGCCAGTGCCGATCGCCTGAAGCTCGCCCTCCGCATCGCGGGCCACGGGCAGGACGGGGTGGATAACCCGGTCGATCGCGATTCCGTCCGCACCGACCATCGCCGCGATCGAATCGACCAGAAAGGGCATGTCGTCATTGACGATGGCCAGCCGCATCCGGCGATGCGTGTCGTCGCCCGACATCGGCTCCAGCGCGATCGACGGCTCGCCCGGTGACCGCTGCTGGGCCACGCCCGCGACGAAGGCCGCCGCGGCAGCCACCTCCGCGGGGCCGAACCCCTGCAATTCCGCCGGAAGGGCGCCCTGGGTCAGCCGTGCGGCAATCGCGTCGGCCATCGGATGCGACATATTCGGTGCCATGGGTGCAAGTCCTAGGCTTGGGCTTCGCGCCGCTCAACCCTTTGCCGACAGAGAAAAGATGTTGCGCCGCAGCGCAATTTTCATTGCGAGGCGCGCAATACCCTGTCGGCCAGCCGCTCGTCATCGACGACCGATCCCAGGACGGCGATCCGGCCGCCCTGCGTCACCCGCCCGACCAGGACGACCGGGCTTCCGACCGCCGCGCCGGTGTCGAACGCGACATGGCCGAGCGGCGCGGGATCGGCGCGCGCGCGACGCAGGGGCGGCTCGGGCGCCTCGTCCCACAATGCCCCGCCCGTCGCAGGCGGCTCCGCCTGCGTCATCGAATCGAGCAGCGCGGAATCGAGCGTCGCCTGCAACAACGGATCGGCCAGCTCTTTCCAGCTGACGACGCCGTGGATGAAGTCGATCGTCCGGCCGTCGGACGAATAGGGCAGCAGGATCGCACGGTACAGCGTGGTGCGGCCGCGCGCGTTGACGAACTCCGCCTCGAACCCAGCAGGCGCCTTGTCGCTCAGGATCTGGCCATAATGCCCGACCATCCGCGCCAGGAGCGACCCCTGCGGCAGATCGGCAAGCGTTCCGGGCCGCCCGTCCAGATCGCCCTCCCCGCGCAGGGCCTGGCCGATATAGGCGATCGCCGGATCGCCCGACCGCCCCCGAAAATCCAGCAGCACCGAATTGCCCGCGAAATCGGCGATCGCCTCGGGATCGAGCGCGGCGATCGGCGGATAGGGCGCATCGCCAAGCAGCGAGGCCCAATGGTGATAGGCGCGCGCATGCAACCGCCGCTCCACCCCGCCCAGCGCGAACAGCACGTCGTCAGCCTCTCCCACCCCGCTCGTGTCGACGGGGAGAGCCTCGTTCAGATCCGGCCCGGTGGTCATGACTGTCATCCTCGCTATCCGGTCCAGTCATGGCGCCGTTATCGTTAACGACATGTAAAGATGCCAAAGCCGCTTGCCAGCCCCCAACAGACCTGTTAAGCGCCGCCACCTCGACCGGACACCAGCCGGTTCGACCGATGAAGGGCCGCTTTAGCTCAGCTGGTAGAGCATCGCATTCGTAATGCGGGGGTCACAGGTTCGAGTCCTGTAAGCGGCACCATCCCCCATAAGCTTTTAAAAAGCTTATGGTTTCACGAAAATCACTGCTTGTGACGACTGTCTGCTACAATCGTAGCGAGGCAAGAATGAGCGCGTACCTGCTCAAGCGTGATGGCGGGACCTATTATCTCCCGCGTTCGATCCCGCTAGCCCAAAGGCAGCGGTTCGGTGGAAAATGCGAATGGGTTCGGTTGCCGGGCGCAAATGACCGTAACGAGGCCAAGAGGCTCATACCCGCCTGTCTGATCGCCCTTGATAGGCGATGGAAGCGGATGCCTTGAACGCATCAAAGACCTTTGACGCTCCTGTCACATCGACCAGCCCCATAGATACCAAGCTGCTACCGAAGCGCCCGACAATGTCTCTATTAGGTGTTTGATCCCACGGTTTGTTGGTGCGATCCTTTCGTTGGCATGGAAGGAGGCCGTATGGGACAGGTCCATCACGGGAGCGCCACAACCACGCGCGCCGTCCGATCAGCAATACAGCGCGCCAAGCTTCGCTCGCGACGCTGAGCCGTGAGTTGGGGATCAGGCCGAAGACGGTCGCGAAGTGGCGGAAGAGGGCAAACGTCGAGGATCTAAAAACCGGGCTGAAGTCCCTTCATTCTGCGACCTTGTCCGAGGCTGAAGAGGCGATGGTTGCGAGCACCGGCTCACCAAACCGGACCATCCGTCGACCAGCGGACAAGTCGAGCGGATGAACCGGACCACCAAGGAGGCGACCGTCAACGCTTCCACTACGACAGCCACGACCAACTGCGGACACACCTTGCCGCTTCATAGCCGCCTGTAATTTCGCCCGCCGACTCAAAACATTCAGCGGGCTCACACCTTACCAATACACCGCCAAGGCCTGAACATCAGAGCCAGACCGGTTCATCGTCAATCCGATCCACCAGATACCGGGACTGAACACCTAGAAAGCGTAACGTAGCGTGGCCTTCACGTCGGCCGGGCGGCCATAGGCCAATTGGTTGTAGAAACCGATCTGCGAGTAATACTTCTTGTCAAAGATATTGTCGGCGTTGACCTGCACGGACAACCTGTCCGTCACCGGATACCGCGCCATGAGATTGACGAGTGCATAGCTGTCGATCCGCAATCGCTCGGCATTGCGGGTGACGGGATTGGTCGTATCGGTGTAACTCGCCCCCTCCCAGTTGACACCCCCGCCGATCGTGAGCCCCTTCAAGCTGCCGTCGCGCAGCTCATAGGTGGTGAAAAGGCGCAACAAGCGATCGGGATAGTTGCTGTTGACCCTTTTATCGTTTTGGTCGCGCACCTTGAACTGGGTATAGTTCACGCTGACCGCCCAGCCCGGCCTGATCTCGCCATTGGCTTCGGCCTCGAAACCGGTGCTTCGCGCGCCCTTCGCAGCATAATAGGCCTGGTTGATCGTGCCCGGTATCAGGTGGCCGGGATCGATCTGCGCCAGATTGTCCTGCTCCACCCGGAATACCGACAAGGCGGTCTTTAGCCGTCCGCCGAAGAAGCTGCTCTTCAGACCGGCTTCGTAATTGATCCCGGTGACCGCCGGAAGATAGCCGCCCTTGCGGTCCTGGGCGTCCTGCGGCTGGAATATCTTCGTGTAGCTGACATAGACGGTGTTATTGGGCGTCAAGTCATAGAGGATACCGGCATAGGGGATGAACTCGTTCCGGTTGCCATAGTCGGCGACCGTGCCATAGGAAACGCCCTTCCGCTCCCATGAGGCGAGGCGCGCGCCCAGAATGACCTTGAGCGGATCGGCGAGCGACAAGCGGGTCGCCGCGAAATAGCCCCATTGCCGGGTGCTGACATCGACCAGTTGCGAGCGCGCGCCCCATGTCGGCTCGGGGTAGGAGCCGTCCCATATATTGAAGTCGCCCGCCGGCGCTTCGTTGCTGCTATCGTATCCGAAGAAACCCAGCTTCTGCCTGGCATAGCTCGCCCCGGCGATCACGTTATGGCGGCGCCCGAACAGTTCGAACGTGCCGGTCAGGCGAGCCGTCAGGTCCAGCTGCGACAACCGGCTGTCATATCGTGCCGGGATCGGCACGAGGCCAAGACCGGTGGTGCGATCCGGTTGGCCGTACAGGTAGAGGAGCCGCATATCGCCGCTGTTCTTGCTGTAGTTCCCATAGAGACGGAGCGTCCAGTCGCGCCCGAAATCCTGCTCCAGGTTCACAAAGGCGGTGCGCTGCTTCGAATCCCAACGCGTCCAGTCGGCACCGATGGTCTTCGACCGCGGCCAGTCGGTCCGGCTGCCGTCCGCATACCATGTCGGGAGCCCGCCCCACAGCGTCGCGCGGGGGCTGTTGGCTTGGTAGCTGGCCCCCGCACTGAGCCGCGTCGATGGCGAAAGGTCCGCGTCCACCACCCCGTAGAGCACGATCTTCCGGTTGCCGAGCAGATCGACATAGGAGTCGGAATCCTGAAACCGGGCAACGCCGCGAACGCGAACGCTGCCGTCGCGGGTTACCGGACTGCTGACATCGGCCTGCACGAGATAATCGTTCCAGCGCCCGGCCGATGCCATGAACGAACCCGTCAGATGGTCGCTGGTGGCGTGCTTGCGAATGAGATTGATCGAGGCGGACGGATTTCCGGCACCGGTCAAAAGCCCGGTGGCGCCGCGCACGATCTCGATACGATCATAGATGGACAGGTCCAGTTCGGACTCGCCCGCGCTATAGGCCGCCATATATTGAAGCGGCATCCCGTCGATCTGGTAATTCTCGATGTCGAAACCGCGCGCCGCGAAGACGTTGCGCGAACTGTCGAACGCCTTGGCGGAAAGGCCGGCGGCATTGTTGGCGACATCGGTGAGGCTGCGGAGTTGCTGGTCGTCGAGCCGTTGGGACGTCACCACCGTCACGGACTGCGGCGTCTCCTGGATGGTGAGGCCGAGCCCGGTCGCAGAATCAAGCCGGTCGTTGGTGGTGTAGCGGCCGATAACGGTTATATCGTCACGCTCCTTCGACTGATCGTCGCTGGCCGCACGGCTTTCCTGCTCACCCCGCTGTGCGCGTGGGGACTGCGCTGATTGTGCCACCGCGATCGAAGGAATTGCCACGCTCGCCAGCAGAGAGCCCAATATGAACCGGCACCACATAACCGGCGCGTGCGCAGCAAAATCCATCTCATCACCCCTTGATACCTATTCGCATTAGCAAAGAGGTGTCTTCGATTCAAGTTTGCCATGATTGCGCCTCGGGATTCCCATTTTACCCTCACAGGCAAACAGCGCATGGCGGATCGGCGCCGTTGCGGAGCATCGCCGTCATCACGGCCGCCCACTCGCGCCACGTCGTGTCGCAACGCCAGGCAACCATTCCCTTTCGCCCACTGACCGAAACCAGCCGTATACGCTCGTTCGGATATAAGGTGGTCCGGCGCCGACTCCGTCCCTGTGATGACGGAGGTGATCGTGCGCTTCGTCGATGCGAAGGACCTGACCCATGACGCTTCCTGCCCTGACGCTGGCGACCGGCGCCCTTTGCGTGTCGGGGTCCGCGAGCGCCATCCTGGTGCGCGGCGCCCATGCCGGTCCGGGTGTTTACAGCCAGGGAGAGGGCCGTTGATCGCATTGTCGCTGGTCGCGATACTGGCGACCCCGTCGCTGCCCGTGCAGCGATCGGTGCCCCTGCCGCCGGATTTCGAGATGGCCTCGATCGCGATCGAGGATGTCCATGCCTTCGCCCCGCCCGAAGCCGCCGCCGCTCCCGCGCCGGACAGCGATCCCGGCGGGGCGGAGGAGATCGTGGTGACCGCAAGCCGGCACCGCGCGAACGATCCGCTGCGCGCGGTGAACGCCGCCGCCTTCGCACTGTCCGAGAAGGTGGACGACGCCATCCTGGAACCCGCCGCCCATGTCTATGAGCAGGCGGCGCCACGGCCGATCCGCACCGGGCTGCGCAACTTCTTCGCCAATCTGCGCGAGCCGGTCGCCTTCGTGAACTTCCTGCTTCAGTTCAAATTCGGCAAGGCAGCGGAGACGGTGGGCCGCTTCGCGATCAACTCGACGATCGGGCTGGCGGGGGTCGTGGACATGGCGCGCCGGTGCCCCTTCCGTCTTCCGCGCCGCCCCAACGGCTTTTCGGACACGCTGGGCTTTTATGGCGTCAAACAGGGGCCATTCCTGTTCCTGCCCCTGCTCGGGCCGACCACCTTGCGCGATCTCGTCGGCGGTGCGGTCGACGGCATCGCCTCGCCGGTCGCGATCGGGGGGCCGTTCCGCAACCGCGCCTATATCGTCATCAGCAACGTCGTGCGGACGCTCGATCGCCGCGTCGAGATGGATGAAGAGTTGCGCGAGATCAGCGAACAGCCCGATCCCTATGCCGCCCGACGGGATCGCTATCTCGACCAGCGCGAGGCGCGGGTGCGGCGATTGAAGGGGTTGGGCGACCCGGATGCCGTGGTGGAGGAAACGCCCTATGGCCAGGTCGACCCGTCCGCCCCCCTCCCTGCCTGCCCGCGCCGAAAGGCCAGCCATGCGGGATGATCGCCCCTGCCCCGCTGCCTTCGAGGCGCAGGATCGCGGAGCCCCCGCCCCGACCCTGTCCCACCCGGCATGCCGCCCCGTTCCGGGCGGCTGGATCATAGGACGACCGATGCGACTGCTCGCTCTTTGCCTGACCTCCCTCCTCCTCTCGGCGACGCTGATCCCGAACACCGCGCATGGACAGGGTTGGACCTGGAACGGGTGACGGACCTCGCCGTCGCGATTCAAAGGCAATGCCCCTTTCGCTCCGTCTGCTGAGTGAAGGCAGCGTGAAAAGCCCGCGCGCGGATCAGGGGCAGGCGGATGAAGGACGGGTATGTGATGGATCGACTGGCCTATGTCGCGACGGGATTGCTGATATGCGCGGGCGTACCGGCGCTGATCCTGACCAGCGCCGAAGCCTTTCCGCAGGTGAGCGTACAGACGCCCGAAACCGGGGCGTGCCTCCGCACCGGCGGGGTCAGCATCCTTGTCGACGGCACGCCCTATTGCCGCCAGCCAAATCGCCCCGCCATCGACGAGCAGCATTTCCCCCGGCCACGGCCAGGCATCGCGGTCATGTCCAACCCCGCCAGCGCCTATTGCGAGGAACTGGGCGGCACGCTGGAGACGGTGGACGCGCCGGACGGTCAGACGGGTTATTGCCATTTGCCGAACGGCGCGGTGGTCGAGGAATGGGCGCTGTACCGTGGCCGGTAACCGCCATGGGGCCGCGATGCTGCGGCAGGACTTTTGCCATGCAGGGGATCGCGCCCCGCCGCCCGCCCGTATGCATCTGCGGCGGGTGACGGCGGCGAATTCCTTTTTCAACGATCCGTCACTAAGGAGTTCGATACGATTCACTCCCATCATGTCGGTGCCGATGTCATCAAGCGGGCTCGAAGCAGTCTATCTGGCCAACCGCGACAAACTTGTCCGGTTCCTGGTCGCGCGCGGTGCGGGTGATTCCGCCGAAGACCTGGTGAATGATCTTTGGATAAAGATTTCAACACTTTCGCCGGGACCGATCGCCAATCCCATGTCCTATCTGTTTCGCGCCGCCGATACGTTGATGATCGATCGTTATCGGGCGCGCCGTCAGGCGGAGCGCCGCGACCAGGACTGGTACGACCTGAGCAGCGACGGCGAAACCTCGGGCGAACCGGCGGGCGAGCGGGTGATCGGCGCGCAGCAGGAAGTGACCAGGGTGGCGGCGGTGCTCGCAAAGCTGGGCGCGCGTCGGGAAACGATCTTCCGCCGCGCCCGGATCGACGGCGTGTCGCAACGACAGATCGCGACCGAACTCGGCGTCAGCCTCAGCACGGTGGAGGCGGATCTGCGGATCGCCACGCGCGCATTGATCGAATTGAAGGAAGACCTGCGATGAGCATCACCCACGCCATCGCGATCGAGGACAAGGCACGATGACCGGCAGGAAGGTCGAGGACCATGCACTGGATTGGGCCATCCGTGCCGCCGATCCCGATTTCGACGATTGGGACGGGCTGACCGCGTGGCTGGAGGCCGATCCGCGGAACCCGGACCGGTATGACGATGCGACGGTGGCCATCGCCGAGGCACGCGACCGCGTCGCGGCCCTGCCCGTCCAGACGGCCCCCGTTCAGGCCGCACCCGCCCCTACCGCCCCGGTCCAGGCCGTGCCGGTCGCCGCCAATGATGCCGGCGCGGCGCGGCGTGGCTATTGGCGCTGGGGCGGCGGCGCCGTCGCCGCGATGCTGGCCGTGGTCGTCGGCACCTCGGTCTGGAACGGCCGGTCGCAGCCCTATGCCGTGGAAACCCGCCCCGGCGAACAGCGCGCGATCGCGCTGGCCGATGGCAGCCAGATCATCATGGCGGGCGGCTCGCGCGTGACGCTGGACCGCGCGAACGCACGGGTGGCGGTCGCGGATCGCGGCGAGATGCTGTTCCGGGTCCGGCATGACGCGGCGCATCCCTTCCGGGTGACGGCCGGGGAGACGACGATGGTCGATCTGGGCACCGTCTTCGACGTGAAGCGCGATCCGCAGCGGACGCGCGTCGCGGTGGCGGAGGGCGCGGTGATGATCGATCCGAAGGGTGCGGGGCTTCGGCTCGATCCCGGTCAGGCGGTGGTGGTGACGGGCGGCCGCTCCTTCCGTCGCGAGCGCGCCGAGGATGTCGGGGGCTGGCGCGAAGGGCGGGTGACGTTCGATGGCGCATCCCTGTCCGACGTCGCCCGCGATCTCAGCCGTCAGATGGGCCATGCCGTGCGCGCCGACGCCTCCGTCGCGGATCGGCTGTTCAGCGGCACGGTCGATCTCCGCTCGCTGAACGACGATCCGGCGCTGCTGGGTCGCCTGCTGGCGGTGAATGTCCGGACGGACGGCCAGACCTGGGTGCTGGGCAGCGATCGGTGAGGGCTGCCGCCGGGTGGGTCGCGGTCGGGCTGTTGACGACTGCGACCGCGACGTCTGCCGCCGCCGCCGCGCCGACGCTGGCGATCGATCTGCCCGCCGGCAGCGTCAGCAGCCAGGTTCTGGCGCTGGGGCGGCTGGGCGGCGTCAGCGTCGTGGTGACCGATGCGCGGCTATGGGGAAAGCCGGTGCCCGCGCTGCGCGGACGGATGACCGTGCTCGCCGCGCTGCGCCTGATCGCCGCGCGCTGCGGCGGCGCGGTCGAGCCGATCGATGCCGCGCTCTTCCGGCTGGTGCCGGGCCGCGCAGCAGCGCACCGCACGCCCCCGCCCAGACCCCGGCCGCCCGCCCCGGCACCCGTGCCCCCCGCCCCGCCCACCCCCGATATCGTCGTGGTGGCCAGCAAGCGCGACCTGCCCCTCGATCATGTCGCGGGACAGATCATGCGGATCTCGGGACGGGATCTGGAGCTTGGCGGCGCCGGAGGGACCGAGCGGCTGACCTCTCGTCTGTCGACCCTGGCGTCGACCTATCTGGGGGCCGGGCGCAACAAGCTGTTCATACGCGGCATCGCCGATTCCAGCTTCACCGGCCCCACCCAGGCGACGGTCGGCCAGTATTTCGGCGACCTGCGCCTGGGCTATAATTCCCCCGACCCCGATCTTCGGCTGGCCGATCTGGCGGCGGTCGAGGTGCTGGCCGGGCCGCAGGGCACGCTGTACGGCGCCGGTTCGCTCGGCGGCCTGATCCGGCTGGTTCCCAATCCCGTCGAGCTGGACCGCACCGGGGGATCGGTCGCGGTGGGCGCCTCCGCCACCAAGCATGGCGCGCCGGGATATGACGCGCAGGGGGTGCTCAACCTGCCGATCGTGACGGATCGGCTGGGCATCAGGCTGGTCGCCACGGCGGTCGAGGAAGGCGGTTACATCGACAAGCCGCTGCTCGGTCGCCACAATGTCAACACCACGCGCATCGCGGGCGGGCGCGGCACCGTGCACCTGAAGATCGCCGACCATTGGAGCGCCGAACTGATCGGGATCGGCCAGCGTATCCGCGGGGCCGACAGCCAATATGCGGATTGGAACGGCGCGCCCCTGACGCGCAACACCAAGGTCGTCGAGGGGTTCGGAAGCGACTTCCGTCAGGGCCAGTTCGTGCTGAACGGCCGGATCGGAGAGGTGCGGTTCAGCTCCTCGACCGGCATCACCGCGCATGACCTGACCGAACGTTACGACGCGACGGTGGCGGGCGACGATCCGACGGTCTTCCTCCAGACCAACCGGACGCGCATGTTCGCCAACGAGACGCGCGGCTGGGTCACGCATGCCGACGGATCGGGCTGGCTGCTGGGCCTGAGCTATACCGACAATCGCTCGCGGCTGTCGCGCGCCTTCCTGTCGCTCGGCGACCGCCAGCAGCTTCCCGGCGTGTCGAACGCGGCGCAGGACGCCACCGCCTATGGCGAGGCGAGCGCGCGATGGACGAAGAGCCTTTTGGTGACGGGCGGCTTGCGCGTGAACCGATCGGTGCTGACGGGGGCGGCCGAAGATACGCTGGTGCAGAGCGGGCCCGAGGCAGGGGCGACGCTGGCTTCGCGACGGAAGCTGTCCCTATTGCCCTCCGCCTCGGCCCTGCTGGACGTGGGGGCCGATGCCGCGATGTTCCTGCGCTATCAGCAGGGGTTTCGGCCCGGCGGGTTGACGATCTTCGACGGCTATGTCCGCCGCTTCAACAGCGACCATGTCGCGACGATCGAGGCGGGCTATCGCCTGGGTCACGCCGGGCGAAGCCCATTCGCCTTCTCCCTTACGGTCGCGCATACCGACTGGCGCAATATCCAGGCCGACTTCGTCGATGCGGGCGGCCTTTTGTCCACCGCCAATGTGGGCAATGGCGACATATGGACCGTGGAGACGACCGCCTCCGCGCGGGTGGCGAAGGGGCTGCGGGTCGACGCCGCGCTCTCGCTCAACGACAGCAGCATCAACGAACGCACCCCGAAATCGTCTACGACCGACGACGTGGCGAGCACAGGCGCAGGCGCTGGCGCTGGAGGGGGCGTGACGGCGCGGCTGGGGCCCATTCCGAACATCGCCAACGTCACCGCGCGAATCGGGCTGTCCTATGATGCCGCGCTATCCGATCGCACGCGGCTGAAGGTCGATGGCTGGGCCCGCTATGTGGGCACCTCGCGGCTCGGGGTCGGACCGGAACTGGGTGAGGAGCAGGGCAATTTCCTCGACAGCGGCCTCACCGCCCGCTTGGGATGGGATCGCTTCGGCCTGACGGCGAGCGTGACGAACCTGACCGATACGCGCGGCAACCGCTTCGCGCTGGGAACCCCCTTCTTCACTGGCAAGGGACAGGTCACGCCGCTGCGCCCCCGGACCTTCCGCATCGGGCTGGACGCCGCTTTCTGACGATTGTTTTTACGGTATCGGCCATACCGCTCCGTCATCCCCATTGCCCGGCCTCGAAAGCCGACCGTCGAATACCGGCGAGCGGTTCATTCAGCTACCGGCAATACGGAGTAAGGAATAACCCATCATCGGAATGACAATCTCCATGACGGGAAAATTCCCGGCTTCGTTGGTAAGGACAAATATATGACGCTCAAAGTATTTCTAATGACCAGCCTGGTGTCCGCGGGTGCGGCGGTGCTTGCGAATCCTGCCCAGGCGCAGGCCAATAGGCAAGGCATCGCCAATCCCGCTTCGGAATATTGCGTCTCGATCAAGGGAACCTCATTCTCGCGCAAGACGCCATCGGGCGAGATCGGCTATTGCCGGTTGCCCAACGGCCGGACCGTGGAAGAGTGGAAGCTGTTCCGCGAAAGCCAGAATCGTCCCCCCGCCCCGAAGCCGCGCAACGACGCGTCCATGGCCAATCCCGCATCGGTCTATTGCGACAAGATCGGCGGCACCAACATCGACCGCCACACGCCGCAGGGCGATGTGGGGCTGTGCCGCCTGCCCAATGGCAAGACGGTCGATGCCTGGGCGCTGTACCGCCGCGACGAGGGCAAGCCCGCCCCGGCCCGCCGCGATCGCATCGGTCTCGCCAATCCGGCATCGGGTTACTGCCTGAAGCAGAAGGGACGCCTGGAAATGCGCGAGGGACCGGGCGGTACGACGGGCTATTGCCATCTGCCGAACGGACGCGTCGTGGAGGAATGGCGCCTGTATCGCGAGCAGTAATCGGCCAGGCTCGCCAGGAGCCTTTGTGAATAGCGGCCGCGCGTTTCGACGCGCGGCCGTTTTCGTTGCGTCATGGGCGGGATCACGACAGCAACGACCAAGCACAAAATTCCCCCGCCAAGTTTTTCCAAAAAATTTTTCCGGGGACCCAAGGCATATCGGAAATGGTGTCGTCTTGCGAGTGTAGGGGGACGCAGACTGGTGCAGCCCACTCGAAACAAGATTCATTTCGAAGGACGATTTTCCATGACCCTGGTTAGCACGTTCGCGGCCGCTCGTCTCGGTGCGTACCGGTATTCGACGGCCCTGGCCGTCAGCATGATTGCCACCATCGCAGCCGTTGCCCCCGCGGCCGCGCAGCAGTCCGAACCCGGCCCCTATGCCGTCGCCCGCGCCGGCGTGCAGGTCGACTCGGACGTCAAGACCAACCGGGTGCTGGCCAAGGGCCAGACCGTGTCGAAGACGGCGCCGACGCTGCCCAAGAATATCGACAACAATTCCGGCTTCACCGGCGAACTGGGCCTGGGTTACGACTTTGGCGGGTTCCGCCTGGAAGGCACGGCGGGTTACGACACCGCCAGCGTCAATCCCAAGGCCCTGGGCGACAAGAATTATGTCGCAGGCGGCCGTGCCAAGTCGTTCGACCTGGGCGTTTCGGCCTATGTCGACCTGATCCAGGACGGCCCCCTCAAGCCGTTCGTCGGCGGCGGCATCGGCGCCTCGCGCGTCAAATATTCGGCCTATCGCGAAGCGCGCAGCGCCAATCCCGGCACGCTGAAGCCCAGCGCGGACATCGTCGGCACCGACTGGGGCTTCCGCTGGCACCTGGACGCGGGCGTCAGCTATGACGTGGCGCCGATGACGTCGATCGAAGTGCTCGGCCGCTATGCGAAGACGTCGGGCCTGCGGATGAAGGGCGTGACGCTCGATCAGGATCTCAGCCGCTCGACCACCGACTATAAGCTGAAGAGCTCGTCGACCTCGCTCATGATCGGCCTGCGCCAGAAGTTCTGATCGCACGCCGACCCGATAGGAAGGCGCCGTCCCTGCTCCGGCCGGGACGGCGCCTTTTTTTTGCATGGCGGGTCCGCGCCCCGTCAGTCGGTGCCCCGCTCCTCCGGCGGCGTGTCGCGCGGCGGGGCGGCGGGGGCGGGGGCGGGGGCGGGGGCGTCCAGCCCCCTGGCCTGGGCCTTGCGACGTTTCAGATTTTCCCGCAGCTGCGCCGCCAGCCGTTCCGCGCGTTCGTCTTTTGTCATGACAAAATGCATATTCCGGCAAACGGCCGCTTGACAACGCCCGCCGGATCGTCTCTAGGCGCGCTTCCCGCGGTGAAACGCGAGTGCTGCCGTAGCTCAGTGGTAGAGCGCATCCTTGGTAAGGCTGAGGTCGTGAGTTCAATCCTCACCGGCAGCACCATTTTCCCCCGCCCGTGACCGGGCCGGGGCGATCCCCCAGCTTTCGGGACCCATCACAAAACTTGGTTGGGATCGTTTCGCGGCTTCGCTAGCTATGGCCCAATGAAATTTCGTTTTTCCTTTGGGGCTCAGGTCTTCGTCGGCATGGCCGTCGGGCTGCTGCTCGGGCTGTTCGCGCGCGCGCAGAATGTCGCCGGACTGGCCGAGGCGTTGCGGATCATCGGCGAGAGCTTCGTCCAGCTGCTCAAGGTGCTGGTCGTCCCGCTGGTGTTCACCGCCATCGTCGCGTCGATCGCCGCTTTGCGCGACCTGAACAATGCCGCGCGGCTGGTCGCCGCCACCTTCATCTGGTTCGCGATCACCGCGCTGATCGCGGTCACCATCGGGCTGACGCTGGGCACCGTCCTGCAACCCGGCCTGCATGCCGGCGTCGCGGCGGGCAGCGCGGTGCGGCCCGACACGGCGGGCTCGTGGCTCGACTTCCTGCGCGGGCTGATCCCGTCCAACATCCTGGGCCTGTCCGCCTCGACCAGCGCGGGCGATGGCGGCGCGCTCAAGACCGGGCTGTCGTTCAACATCCTGCAGATCATCGTCATGGCGGTCGCGATCGGCGTCGCGGCGGTGCGGGTCGGCGACAAGGGCGAGAGCTTCCTGTCGTTCAACGCCTCGGCGCTCGCCATCTTCCGGCGCATCCTGTCCTGGGTGATCCGGCTGACCCCGATCGGGTCTGGCGCGCTGCTGGGCAATGCCATCGTCCGCTATGGCTGGCAGTCGCTCTCGGCGCTCGGCAGCTTCGCGCTGGCAGTCTATATCGGGCTCGGCCTCGTCCTGTTCGTCGTCTATCCGCTGCTGCTGCTGGCGAACGGGCTGTCGCCGAAGCGATTCTTCGCCGCCGCCTGGCCCGCGATCCAGCTGGGCTTCGTCTCGCGCTCGTCGATCGCCACCCTGCCCGTGACCGAGGATGCGGTGGAGCGGCGGCTGGGCGTGCCGCGCGCCTATTCGGCCTTTGCGGTGCCCTTTGCCGCGACCACCAAGATGGACGGCTGCGCGGCCATCTATCCCGCCATATCGGCGCTGTTCGTCGCGCAATATTACGGCCTGCCGCTGCATGTCGGCGATTATGTGCTGATCGTGCTCGTCTCGGTGCTGGGATCGGCGGCGACCGCCGGGTTGACCGGCGCGGTCGTGATGCTGACCCTGACCCTGTCGACCCTGGGCCTGCCGCTGGAGGGCGCGGGGCTGCTGCTGGCGATCGACCCGATCCTCGACATGGGGCGGACCGCGATCAACGTGGCGGGCCAGGCGCTGGTCCCGACGATCGTCGCGCACCGTGCGGGCCTGATCGAACAGACGCCCCCCGCAGACCGCTTGCCGGAGGTGCCGCAAACGGGGTAAACTGCGCCATGAGCTTGCGCGCGGTGTTCTGGCAAAGTAATACACGCGAGTGGCAGACCGCCGGAACCCTGTGATGCGCCCCGACCCTTTCAATCCCGACCGTACGCCCATCAATCGCCCCTATGAGCCGGTGGGGCCCAACTATCCGCTCTACGATGCCGAGACCCAGAGCTGGTCCTTCGGTACCGACGAGGACGAGGCGCCCGCCGAACGCCCACGCCGCCGCATCCACTGGGGCCGGTGGATCGTGCGCGGTACGGGGGTGGGCATCATCCTGCTGGTGCTGGCGATCATCTGGCTGGCGGTCACCGCGCCGCTGTCGCGCTCGCTCCAGCCGCCGACGCCGCCGTCGATCACGCTGACCGCCGATGACGGCACCCCAATCGCACGGCGCGGCGCGATCATCGGCGCGCCGGTCGACGCGGCCAAGCTGCCCGCCCATGTGCGCGAGGCGTTCATGGCGATTGAGGACCGGCGCTTCTACTCGCACTGGGGCATCGATCCGCGCGGCATCCTGCGCGCGATGTGGCACAATGTCGGATCGGGCGGCGTGCGCGAGGGCGGATCGACCATCACGCAGCAGCTGGCCAAGAACGCCTTTCTCGACTCCGACCGCACGGCGGGGCGCAAGATCCGCGAGGCGATGATCGCCTTCTGGCTGGAGGCGTGGCTGACCAAGGACGAGATCCTGTCGCGCTATCTGTCGAACGTCTATTTCGGCGACAATGTGTATGGCATCACCGCCGCCTCGAAACATTATTTCGGCCGCACGCCCGACAAGCTGAACATCGGCCAGGCGGCGATGCTGGCCGGTCTGGTCAAGGCGCCGTCGCGCCTGGCGCCGACCACCAATCTCAAGGGTGCCCGCGCCCGCCAGGCGGTCGTCGTCGCGGCGATGGAGGATGCGGGCTTCCTGACCAAGGCGGAGGCCGATGCCGTCCAGCCGCAGCGCGTGCTCGCCTCACGGCCCGAGACTTTGCCCAGCGGCACCTATTTCGCCGACTGGGTGCTTCCTGAAGCGCGCGACCAGGCGGGCGAGATCAAGACCGAGGCGACCGTCCAGACGACGCTCAATCCCCGGCTCCAGCGGATCGCCGAGCGCACGGTGCGCAGTGCCGGGTTGAATCAGGCCCAGGTCGCACTGGTCGCGATGCGCCCCGATGGCCGCGTCGTCGCGATGGTCGGCGGCAAGGATTATTCCAAGAGCCCGTTCAACCGCGCCACCCAGGCGCGACGCCAGCCAGGCTCGGCGTTCAAGCTGTTCGTCTATCTGGCGGCGCTGCGTTCGGGCATGACCCCGGACTCGACCATCGAGGACGAGCCGGTCGACATTGCGGGCTGGAAGCCGCGCAACAGTGACGGGCGCTATCTGGGCAAGATCACGCTGCGCCAGGCCTTTGCCCGTTCGTCGAACGTCGCCGCCGCGCGGCTGACCCAGGCGGTGGGCGTGAAGTCGGTGATCAAGGCGGCGCGCGACCTGGGCATCACCACCCCGATCGCCAACGAGGCGACGATCGGCCTGGGCACCTCGACCGTCAGCCTGCTGGAGCTGACCGCCGCCTATGCCGCCGTCGCCAATGAAAGCTATCCGGTCGTCGCGCGCGGCCTGGGCGATGTGAAGGACAAGGGCTGGTATCAGGCGCTGACCAACCGCAAGACGGGCTTCTCGTCCGCCGTGCATGACGGGATGCTCGACCTGCTGTCGTCCTCGATCAAGACGGGGACGGGGCGGCAGGCGCTGCTGACCGTCGACGCCTATGGCAAGACCGGCACGACGCAGGATTCGCGCGACGCACTGTTCATCGGCTTCGCGCGCGACCTGGTGGTGGGCGTGTGGGTCGGCAATGACGACAATACCCCCAATCCCGGCCTGTCGGGCGGCGGCGTGCCCGCGCGAATCTGGCGCGCCTTCATGCAGTCGGCGCTGGACATTCCGCCGGTCGCGGCCCCGGTGGTCGAGCAGGAGGTCGATCCCGACGCGATCGCCAACGGCATGGAAGAGGAAACCCTGCCGATCGAGGGCGACCCGGTTGGGGACATCATCCAGGGCATGGGGCTGGACCTGCGCACCGGTGAGGACGGATCGATCACCGTCGGCCCCGGCCGCCGCCGCCCCGATCGCGCCGGCCCACCCCCGGAGGATCGCCGCCCGCCCGACGAGCGCGATGGCGAGGGCGAGGAGTAACGGGGGCTCTTCCGGCGGGAGGGCTTCGCGCGAACGGGAGATGATGCACGCGAAGCCGCGACGGCGCGACGAGGAATGGCACGGCGTTTGATCGCAGCGCTTCGCTTGCGACGTCCGGCAACTCCCAACCAGGCGAAGGCCGGGGTCCAGTTGCCGAGCAGTCGTCGCGGCCTACCAACGCCACCTCGACTGGATCCCGGCCTTCGCCGGGATGGTGCTTATAGAATGTGAGGCGGATCGACATTCAGGGCCTCCTTCCCTCGCCCATCGCAGAGGGGAGAGGGGAAGAAGGCGCAATGTCGGTCCGCCCCAAGGCGTTTAATCCCGACAGGCGGATACGGGAGTTACCGAGGGAAAGGGACATGAGGGCTTGCCCTGCCCGCCCCTTGCCCGTTAAACGCGGCGTCATTCGCAAGGACCCGGTGAAATCCCGGGTGGCTATTCCGGCCGCCGATCCGCCGGACAACAGACAGCATGGCTTTTCCTTCCCGCTCGCGAACCGCCGAGCGGCCTTGCCATGCGCCTGATCCTGGTTTTCCCATGACTGTTACAAACTACCGGACCCAATGGTTCTCGAGCATCGGCGAGGCGCGTCGCGACGTGCTTGCCGGGCTGGTCGTCGCGCTCGCGCTGATTCCCGAGGCGATCGGCTTTTCGATCATCTCGGGTGTCGATCCGCGCGTCGGACTCTATGCCTCGGTCGCGATTGCGATCGTCATCTCCTTCCTCGGCGGGCGGCCCGCGATGATCTCCGCCGCGACCGCCGCCGTCGCGGTCGTGGTCACGCCGCTGGTCCGCGACCACGGCGTCGACTATCTGTTCGCCGCCACCATCCTGATGGGACTGATCCAGATCGTCGCGGGGATATTGCGCCTCGACCTCGTGATGCAGTTCGTCTCGCGCTCGGTCATCACCGGCTTCGTCAATGCGCTCGCCATCCTGATCTTCATGGCGCAGCTGCCGCAACTGACCGGCGTGACCTGGCACAGCTATGTGATGGTCGCGGGCGGGCTCGCCATCATCTACCTCTTGCCGCGCGTGACCAAGGCGGTCCCCTCGCCGCTGGTCGCGATCCTGGTGCTCGCCGGGATTAGCATCGCCCTGGGCCTGCCGGTGCGCACCGTCGGCGACATGGGCCGCCTGCCCGAAGGCTTGCCCAGCCTCGCCCTCCCCAACGTGCCCCTGACCTTCGAGACGTTGCGGATCATCCTGCCCTATTCGCTGACCATGGCCGCGGTCGGCCTGCTCGAATCGCTGCTGACCGCGCAGATCGTCGACGACATGACCGACAGCGACAGCGACAAGCGCCGCGAATGCATGGGCCAGGGCGGGGCGAACATCGCCGCCGCGCTGGTCGGCGGCATGGGCGGCTGTGCGATGATCGGCCAGTCGGTCATCAACGTCACCTCGGGCGGGCGCAAGCGGCTGTCGACGCTGACTGCCGGTGTCGTGCTGCTGGTCCTGCTGGCCGGGCTAGGCCCGGTCGTGGGGCGGATTCCGATGCCCGCGCTGGTCGCGGTGATGATCATGGTGTCGATCGGCACGTTCAGCTGGAACTCGATCCCCAACCTGCGCCGCCACCCGCCGACCTCCTCGGTCGTCATGCTGGTCACGGTGGCGGTGGTCGTCGCGACCCGCGATCTGGCGCAGGGAGTGCTGGCGGGCGTGCTGCTGTCGGGCATCTTCTTCGCGGGCAAGGTCCGCCGCCTGTTCGCGGTCGAGCGGATCGAGGATGCGGTCACCGTGCGCTACCGGGTGACGGGGCAGATCTTCTTCGCCTCGGTCGACCGCTTCACCCGCGCCTTTCAGGCGGAGCCGGGCCGGACGGTCGTGATCGACGTGTCGGCGGCGCATTTCTGGGACATTTCGGGGGTCGGCGCGCTCGACAAGATCGTCGCGCGGCTGCGGCGCGACGGAGCCGGGGTCGCGGTGATCGGCTATAACCAGGCGAGCGCCGACCTGGTCGACCGCTTCGCGCTGCACGACAAGACGGGCGTCGAACTGGGCATCGCGCCGCACTGACGCCCGGCCGGGGGGAGCGGTGTTGACGCATGGGTCCGCCTCCCCCAAACGCCTGTCCCATGCGCTTTTTCTCGGACAACGCCGCCCGTATCCATCCCAAGGTGATGGAGGCCATCGCCAGCGCCGACCAGATGGACACCGCCTATGACGGCGACCGCTGGTCGAAGGCGCTGGACGGCCGATTGTCCGAGCTGTTCGGCACGCAGGTCGAGGTGCTGTGGGTGCCCACCGGCACCGCCGCCAATTGCCTGGCGCTGGCCGCGCTCTGCCCGCCGCATGGCGGCGTCGTCTGCCACCGCGACTCGCATATCCAGAATGACGAGGGCGGCGCGCCCGAATTCTACACCCACGGCGCCAAGCTGATGCTGGCCGATGGCGAGGGGGCCAAGCTGACCCCCGACACGATCCGGACCGTGATCGATGCCATCGCCGACGATGTCCACCGGGTCCAGCCGCACGCCATCTCGATCACCAACGCCACCGAATATGGCCGCGTCTACAACCCCGACGAGGTCGCCGCGATCGGCGCGCTGGCCCAGCAACGGGGCCTCGGCTTCCACATGGACGGCGCGCGCTTCGCCAATGCGGTGGCGCGGCTGGGCTGCACGCCCGCCGCGCTGACCTGGCAGTCGGGGGTGGAGGCCCTGTCCTTCGGCTTCGTCAAGAACGGCGCGATGAGTGCCGAGGCGCTGGTCTTCTTCAAGCCCGGCCTTGCCGATGTCACCCGCCGCCGCCGCAAGCGTGCCGGGCTGTTGATGTCCAAGGGGCGCTATCTGGCGGCGCAGGTGCTGGCGATGGTCGAGAACGACCTGTGGATCGCCAATGGCGCGCTGGCCAATGCCTGTGCCGAGCGGCTGGGCGGCGCGGCGGGCGAGCGGCTGGTCCACCCGGTCGAGGCGAACGAGGTCTTCCTGCGCGTCACGCCCGAAGAGGCCGCGAGCCTGCGCGCGCAGGGGTTCGACTTTTACGACTGGGCGGAGGGCGAGATTCGCCTCGTCACCGCCTGGGACACCGATGCGCAGGCGGCCGTTCGCCTCGCCGACGCGATCGCCCGGCTATGAGCGAGTTCGACACCGCCCCCCGCTCGACCCGCGCCGCCGTCCTGATCCCCTTCGCCATCGTCACGCTGATCTGGGGATCGACCTGGCTGGTGATCCGCGACCAAATTTCGGTCGTCCCCGCCACCTGGTCGGTCAGCTATCGGTTCCTGGTCGGCGGGCTCGCCATGGGCGCCTTCGCGCTCGCCCGGCGCGAGAGTTTCCGGCTGGGCACCGCCGGCTGGCTGTTCGCCGCCGGGATCGGGGTGTTTCAGTTCGTCCTGAACTTCAACTTCGTCTACCGGGCGGAAGCCTATATCACCTCCGGGCTGGTCGCGGTGGTGTTCGCGATGCTGCTGATCCCCAATGCGGGCTTTGCGCGCCTCTTCCTGGGGCAGCGCATGGGGCGGCAGTTGCTGGTCGGCTCCGGCATCGCGATGGCGGGGGCGGCGCTGCTGTTCGTGCACGAGGCGCGGGTCGATCCGGCGGGGCCCGCACGCGCGCTGACCGGCATCGCGCTGACCATCATCGCGATCCTGTCGGCGTCGACCGCCAATGTCATGCAGGCGACCAACACCGCCAAGCGTTTCCCGATGCATGCGACGCTCAGCATCGCGATGCTGACGGGCGCGGCGCTGGATGCGATCATCGCCTATAGCCTGAACGGCCCACCGGTGTTCGAGATGCGCGCCGGCTATGTGCTGGGCATCCTCTATCTGGGGTTGTTCGCCTCGGCGCTGGCCTTTCCGCTCTATTACCGGGTGCTGCGCGCGATCGGCCCGGCCAAGGCGGCCTATTCCAGCGTCATCGTGCCGGTGATCGCGATGAGCCTGTCGACGGTGTTCGAGGGCTATCGCTGGTCGCTGCTGGCGGGCGCGGGGGCGGCGGTGACGGCCGCCGGGCTGGTCATCGCGCTCAAGGCCCGCAGGCCCAACCGGTAATCGGGATAGCGGGGCCGCCAGCCCAGCACCCGCTTCGCCTTGCCATTGGCCACCCGCCGGTTCTCGGCATAGAAGCCCCGCGCCGCCGCCGACAGGCTCTCCAGCGGGACCAGCGGCGGCGGCGGCATCCCCGCAAGCGTGGCGGCATAGGAGACGACGGCATCCTGGTCGCAGGGGAAATCGTCGGCCAGGTTATAGGCCCCCGCCGGGCCGTCGAACCCGGCGATCACGCCCGATACGATATCGGCGATATGCACCCGGCTGAACACCTGCCCCGCCAGCCCGACGCGGTGCGCCCGACCGCCGCGAACCCGGTCGATCGGCGAGCGGCCGGGGCCATAGATGCCGGGCAGGCGAAACACCCGCGCGCCCAGCGCCTGCCAGTCCGCATCCGCCACCGCCCGCGCCGCGCGGCGGCCCGAGCCGATCGGCGCGGTCTCGTCCACCCACGCGCCGCCGGTGTCGCCATACACGCCGGTCGAGGACAGATAGCCGATCCAGGCGTCCGATTTCACGAGGTGCGCGCCATAAGCGACCAGCACCGGATCATGCTCGCCCTCGGGTGGGACGGAGGACAGGATATGCGTGGCGGCGGCGATGCCCGCCTCCACGCTTTCCCGGTCGTCGAAGCGGAGCGTGCCGCCGCGCCCGTCGCGGGTGGTGCCCGAAACGGACCAGCCGCGCCCTTCGAGCAGCGCCGCCAGATGACCGGCGGCATAGCCCATGCCGAAGACGAATAGCTTGCTCACCCTACCTCCGTTCGCACTGAGCGAAGTCGAAGTGCATGCCCCGGACGGGCCACCGGGCCAAGGTCATCCCTTGGCCTTCGACTACGCTCAGGCTGAACGGATGGGGGGCGGCTTGGCTGCGGGAAGCGGCGGCACGCATCACTTCGCCGCCATCGGCCCCTTGTAGAGCGTGCCGAAATAATCGCCCTTGTTCCACACCGGCCGCTCGGGCGCATCGGCGATCTCGCGGGCGATGGCATAGTTTACGCTGACGAAGCGCGGCCCCTGGCTCCAGTCGATGCCCTGGTCCACCTCGTCGCCGGGGCGGTGATAGCGGTGGCTCATGAAGTCCTCGACCGCCGCCTTGCCCGGCCCCGCCTGCCCCGGCCACAGGAAGACCGAGGGGACGCCCTTCTGCACGAAGCGGAAATGGTCGGAACGGACGAAGATCCCCTCCTCGGGCATCGGATCGGGCGCGACCGGCAGGCCCATCGCTCCCACCGCCTTGCGCACGATCGGGCCCAGCGTCGATCGGTCGGCGCCGAACACCACCATATCCTCGAACCTGTAGGTCAGGATCGGCATGTCGAGATTGACGTCGGCGACGATCGACTTCAGCGGCACGGTCGGATGGTTGGCGAAATAGTCGGAGCCGACCAGCCCCTTTTCCTCCGCCGTCACCGCCAGGAACATCACGGTGCGCTTGGGCGGGGCGGCGGCCGTCTTGAACCGCTTGGCCTCCTCGATCAGGCTGGCGATGCCGATCGCATTGTCAAGCGCGCCATTGTTGATCCGGTCGCCATCGCCGCCCTCATTGGTGCCGATATGGTCGAGATGCGCCGACAGGACGACCACCTCGTCCTTCAGCCTGGGGTCGCTGCCGGGGATCAGGCCGATGACGTTGCTGCTGTCCATCGGCTTGAACCGGGTCTTGGACGCCACCGTCAGCTGCCCTCTGGCGGTCAGCGGCTTATAGGCGGGCTTCGCCGTGGCGGCGGCCTTCATCACCGCGTCCCAGCCCTTGCCGAACAGCTTGGCCGCGCCCGCCTGCGACAGGGTGCCCAGCACCGGGGTCGACGGGGTCATGGCATGCGCGGTGCCGTCCGGGTTGGCCCAGGTCACGCGCGGCGCGTCATAATAGCGCGCCAGCGTCGAGAAGGGCCGCTGCCGCCCCCCGGCGCGCGGCATGTCGATCTGGATCGCGCCGACCGCGCCCCTCGCCGCCGCCAGCGACGCCTTGTTGCCCGCCGATCCGAAAAAGGCGCGCGCTTCGCCGTCCAGCCCTTCGGGCGTGCCGGGGAGGAAGGCGACGATCTTGCCGCGCACATCGACGTTCCGGTAATCGGTCAGCCCATATTGCGCCGCGTCGATGCCATAGCCCACGAAGACGACCGGCGCCGACACGCTGGTCTCGCGCCGGTCGGGCACGGGCGAGGGCACGAAGTCCTCAGCGAAGACCAGCTCCTGCGGTTGGCCGCCCGCCGGCGTCCACAGCGCGCTGCCCTTGTCGGCGACATTGTACGCGACCAGCGGCACCTTTTGCAGATAGCCGCCCTGGTCGCCGCCGGGCCGCAGCCCCGCCGCATAGAATTGCGCCGCCACATATTGCGCGGCGATGTCATAGTCGCGCGTCCCCGCTTCTCGCCCCGCCATCGCGTCGGAGGCCAGGAACAGGACATGCGCCTTCATCGCGGCCTGATCCTCGGGCAGCGGTGCGGTGATGACGGCATTGCGCTCGGCCGCGCTGCGCTGCGCCGAGGCGGTCGGGGCGGCGGCCTGGAGGTGCAGATGGTCATGGTCGTGGGCGACAGCGGCGGTGGACAGGAGAAGCAGCGGCAAAAGGGCCGTCGAACGCGACATGCAGAACCTTTCCAGAGAAGTATGACACAGGCGTAACAGGCCGCATCGCCCGATCAACCCCGGCCACGGCGCGGGCCTGTGCTTTTTCGGGTACGGCCGATGGTGGTCCAATGCGGTGGCCGTGGCTATATTCCCGTCATGGACATCCAGCGTAGCGCCGCCCAGCCCAGCATGACCCCGGCCGCCATCCGGCGCGAGGATTATGCGCCGCCCGCCTGGCGCGTGCCCGACACGCGGCTCGACTTCGCGCTCGACCCCGCCGAAACCTTGGTCCGCGCGACCCTGTCGGTGGTGCGCGACGGCGCGCATGACGAGCCGCTGCGGCTGGACGGCGCGGGGCAGGTGCCGCTGTCGGTCAAGGTCGACGGCGTGGCCATCACCGACTGGCGGATCGAGGGCGAACAGCTGGTCGTCCCGCTGCCCGGCGATGCCCATGAAGTCGAGACCGAGGTGGTGATCGCGCCCGACCACAATACCCAGCTGATGGGCCTTTATGCCTCGGGCGGGAATCTGTGCACCCAGTGCGAGGCGGAGGGGTTTCGCCGCATCACCTTCTTCCCCGACCGGCCCGATGTGCTGAGCGTCTATCGGGTGCGGATGACCGCCGACCGGGGGCGCTATCCGGTGCTGCTCGCCAATGGCGATCCGGTGGCCAGCGGCGAGAATGACGACGGCACCCATTGGGCGGAGTGGCACGATCCCTTCCCCAAGCCCTCCTATCTCTTCGCGCTGGTGGCGGGCGATCTGGCGGTCAACGCCGCGACCTTCACCACCATGAGCGGGCGCGAGGTGGGCTTAGGCATCTGGGTCCGCGCCGCCGACCTGCCCAAGACCACCCATGCGCTCCACGCGCTGAAGCTGTCCATGGCCTGGGACGAGCGCGTCTATGGCCGCGAATATGACCTGGACGTGTTCAACATCGTCGCGGTCGACGATTTCAACTTCGGCGCGATGGAGAATAAGGGGCTGAACATCTTTAACAGCCGCTACATCCTCGCCGATCCCGACACCGCGACCGATTACGACTATGACGCGATCGCCGCCGTCGTCGCGCATGAATATTTCCACAACTGGTCGGGCAACCGGATCACCTGCCGCGACTGGTTCCAGCTGAGCCTCAAGGAAGGCTTCACCGTCTATCGCGACCAGTGTTTCTCCGCCGACCAGGGATCGGCGGCGGTCAAGCGGATCGAGGATGTGCGAGGGCTTCGCGCCAGCCAGTTCCCCGAGGATTCGGGCCCGCTCGCCCATCCGGTGCGCCCCGAAAGCTATATCGAGATCAGCAATTTCTACACGGCGACCATCTATAACAAGGGTGCCGAGCTGATCCGCATGATGGCGACGATGCTGGGCCCGGTGAAGTTCCGCGCCGCGACCGACCTGTACTTCACCCGCTTCGACGGGACGGCGGCGACCTGCGAGGATTTCGTCGCCTGTATGGAGGAGGCGGGCGGCGTCGACCTGTCGCAATTCCGCCTCTGGTATAGCCAGGCGGGAACCCCGCGCGTCTCGGCGGGCCTCTCGCACGAACCCGGCGGCGGCCGCGCGACGCTGCGCCTGGCCCAGCATGTCCCCGCCACGCCGGGCCAGGCCGTCAAGCAACCGATGGTCCTGCCGCTCAAGGTCCGGCTGTTCGGCGCGGAGACGGGCCGCCCGCTGACCGACGAGCGGCTGATCCTGCTCGACCAGGTGGCGGAGACGATCACCTTCGAGGCGGTGACCGAGCGGCCCGTCCTGTCGATCAATCGCGGCTTTTCCGCCCCCGTGGTGGTCGAGAGCGACCGGACGGCGGAGGATCTCGCCTTCCTGTCGGCGCATGACGACGATCCCTTCGCCCGCTATGAGGCGATGCAGCAGCTGATGCTCGATACGCTGGTCGCGGGCACGATCCATGGCGAGGTGCGGGCCGAGGCCGTGGTCGACGCGGTGACCCGCACGCTGGCGGCCGAGGGGCTGGAGCCCGCCTTCCTGGCCGAAGCCGTGCTGCTGCCGTCCGAGAATTTCATCGGCGACCAGCTGGCGACGGTCGATCCCGACGCGATCCATGCCGCGCGCGAGGCGCTTCGCCGTCGTCTGGGGCAGGCGCTGGAGCCCGAATGGCGGCGGCTCCATGCCGAGCTGGCGCAGGATGCCTATGTCTATTCGCCCGAGGCCAAGGGGCGGCGTCGGCTGCGCAACGTCGCGCTCGGCTATATCGCGGCGAGCGGCGCGGAGGATGCCGCCGCGCTCGCCTTCGCGCAGTTCGAGGGGGCGGACAACATGACCGACCGACAGGCGGCGCTGACCACTTTGGTCAATTCCGACGCGCCCGAGCGCGAGGCGGCGCTGGCGCAGTTCCACGCGCGCTATGCCGACAATCCGCTGGTCCTGGACAAATGGTTCCAGACACAGGCGCTGTCGTCACGCAGCGACACCGGCGCGATCGTCGAGCGGCTGGCCGGGCATCCCGACTTCACGCTCGCCAACCCCAACCGCGCCCGCGCGCTGGTCGGGGCGTTCGGGATGAACCAGCGCGCGCTGAACGCGGCGGACGGTTCGGGCTATCGCTTCCTGGCCGACCAGCTGATCGCGCTCGACCGGCTCAACCCGCAAACGGCGGCCAAGCTGTTGCCGCCGCTGGGCCGCTGGCGGCGGTTTGACGCGAAACGCTCCGCCCTGATGCGCGCCGAGCTGATGCGCATCATCGCCACGCCGGGGCTGTCGAAGGATCTGTTCGAGCAGGCGTCGAAGAGCATCGAGTGATCCCCATTCCTCCCCAAGCTGTGCTTGGGGAGGGGGACCGCCGCGAAGCGGTGGTGGAGGGGCATGCTCGCTGGCGGGGACACCCCTCCGTCAGTCCTTTGGACTGCCACCTCCCCTTGCAGGGGAGGAATTTATTGCGTCTTTGCCTTCAAAAATCCCTCCATCACGATCCACCGGTAGAAGGCGTCGAACCAGCCGGTGCTGGTCGTCTTCTTCGGATACATGCCGAAGCCGTGCCCGCCCTGGCCATAGAGGTGGAACTCGACCGGCTTCTTCGCCGCCAGCCACTGGTCGATCAGGCCGAAGCCCTTGCCCGCGAACAGCGGATCGTCGGCGGCGATCGCGGCGAACATCGGCGGCGCGTCGGCGGGGACCGTCATCGGCTGGAGCGGGCCATAGATGTCGCCGACAAAGGCGGGCCTGGCCGGCCCGTCGAGCACCGTCGCGACGGTCAGCATCGCACCCGCCGAAAAGCCGACCATGCCGATCCGGTTGGGGTCGACCTTCCACTCGTTCGCGCGCTGGCGGACCAGGGCGAAGGCGGCGCGCGAGTCGGCGATCTGGGGGGCCAGGCCCTTCAGCGCCTCTTCGGGGCTGGGCCGCGCGGCGGGGCGCGCGACGCTGGAAAACATCGCCGCCATCGACTTTTCGAATTCGCCCATATCGGCCGGCGTCTGGTTCAGCCGGTATTTCAGGACGAAGGCGGCGATGCCGCGATCGGCCAGCGCCTTGGCGACGTCCCAGCCCTCATTCTGCATCGACAGCGTGCGGAAGCCGCCACCGGGCGCGACGATCACCGCCGCGCCGGTCGCCTTGGCGGGATCGGGCAGGAAGGGGGTCAGCGTCGCTTGCGTCACGTTGCGCGCGAAGACGCTGTCATATTGGCTGTGCCAGCTTTCCTTGTTCTTCGCGCCGGGCAAGGGGCCGGTGTTCAGTGGAATGGCACCCGGCTGAGCGGGGATGGCGATCGGCACCATCTTGTCGCTCTGCGCGAGGGCGGGTGCCGCCAGCGAGAGCGTTAGCAAAGCGGCTAGCGCATGGCGGGCCCAGCGTTTTGACTTCATATCCCCTCCTGTCCTCCGTGGGTTATGTCCCTACGGTCGGACGGGGATGGTACGCTTCGGGGCGTGGGGTGCAAGGGATAATGTTAAGGCTAACAGTAGGGTTGGGCGTGGGCTTCGACTTCGCTCAGCCTGAACGGCTGTTCGTATCCGGACCCCGACGCCCAGACACCACACCCCGTTCAGCCTGAGCGTAGTCGAAGGCCAAGGGAATCCCTCACCCGCAATCCCTCAGAACAACCGCCCCCCATCGGGCAACGCCTGGTCAGGCCCGATCAGCACCACCTGCCCCTCCGCATCGGGAAAGCCCAGGGTCAGCACCTCGGACATCATCGGCCCGATCTGGCGCGGGGGGAAATTGACCACCGCCGCCACCTGCCGCCCGACCAGCGTCTCGGGCGTGTAATGCCGCGTGATCTGCGCCGAGGATCGCTTGACCCCGAGGACGGGACCGAAGTCGATGGTCAGCTTGATCGCGGGCTTGCGCGCCTCCGGAAAGGGCTCGGCGGCGATGACGGTGCCGACGCGGATGTCGACCGCCAGGAAATCCTCGATCCCGATCCGGGGTGCGGGCGCGTCAGAAGTCGACATTGTCGTAATGCGACGGCGGCGTGACCATCTCCATCCGCTCGGACAGCAGCGGGCGGAAGGAGGGGCGGCTCTTCAGCCCGCGATACCAGCGCGCGGTCTGCTCATGCCCCTTCCAGTCGATGCCGCCCAGATAATCGGCGACCGAGATCTGCGCGGCGGCGGCGAGGTCGGCCAGGCTCATCGTCGCGCCGCCCAGCCAGTTGCGATGGTCGAGCAGATAATCGGTATAGTCGAGATGCCCGACCGCCGCCTTCATCGCCTCGCGCAGGCCCTTGGCATCGGGGCTGCCGGTGCGCGCGACGCGCTTGACCATGCGCTCGTGGAGCAGCGGGCCGGTCACGTCCTGATAGAAATGCGTGTCGAACCACGTCACCAGACGCCGGATCTCGGCCCGGCCGACGGCGGTGCCGTTGATCATCGCCGACTTTTCGACCGTCTCCTCGAAATATTCCGAGATCGCCATGGAATCGACCAGCAGCACGCCGCGCTCCTCGTCGACCATCACCGGGGTCTGCCCGGCGGGGTTCATGTCGAGGAACTCGTCGCGCCGCTGCCACGGCGACTCGCGGACCAACTCATATCCGACGCCCTTCTCGCCCAGCAGCAGCCGGACCTTGCGCGAAAAGGGACAGAGCGGGAATTGATAGAGTTGCCACATGCCGCCCATCTAAGCGGCCGGGCATGGTTACGCCAACCCCGATGGCGATGTTTTCACCCGCCCGCGCGACGCAGGACGGCACAGTCGCCGCCACCCGACCACGACGCCGCTGACGGACAGGATCAGCCCGGCGATCGACCAGAGCCACATCCAAGCCGTCCAGCCGGGCCGCCACGCGGTCAGCCACGGCCAGTCCCAGGTGTGAAGCAGCGTATAGGCCCAGCGATAGGCCCGCCGGACGCGGTCCTGCCGTTCGACCACCGCCCCGCTCATCGGGTCGAGATAGAGCCAGGTCGCCGCACGATCGTCGAACCGCATCCGCACCACCGGCAGCCTGGCGATATTGGTCCAGTAGAAATCGGGCCGCTCCAGCCGCGCCACCCCCGTCACATGCCCGCCGGGCACCAGCATGGCGGCGGCGTCCGGTCGATCGATCGGCGCGGCCGGGGCCAGCGTCGCCTGCTCGAGCCAGCGCGGATGCGGTCCAGCCGGGTCGATCGCGATCCGCCGCCATCCGCCATCGCCGCTCCACACGACGCTGCGCGCCGGGCCCGCCATGGCGGCGAGCCGGTCGAGCGCCACCGGCTCGCCCGCCTGCCCGGCATAGGCGCGCATCGCCTCCACCGGCGCGGTGCCCCCGGCAAAGACGCGTCCCGGATCGACCGACAGCCAGCCGCTGACGATCCAGCCGGTCAGCAGCATGCCGCCCAGCAGCCCGCTGACATGATGCCAGACCATCCAGCCGCGATAGGGCGTCACCCGCCCGCCGCGATAGCGACGCCGCCCCAGCCGCATGCGCAGGATGCCGATCCACATCCCGGTCAGCGCGACCGCGATGCACGGCCCCGACACCCACATCACCACCTGCCGCCACAGGCCGCCGTCGCGGCGCAGGATCGTCGGATAGAGCCAGTGCGGCACCGACCCCAGCCAGTTCCAGATACGCTGAGTCCGCGTCGTCCGCTGCACCGGCTGGCCGGTCAGGCTGGAGACATAGAGCTCGGTCCCGGCGGCATCGGCCAGCGTCGCCTTCCACAACGGACGGTGCCGGTCGAAGCCGCCCGCCACGGTCCATTGGTCATGCCCGATGGGCGCGACCGCGATGACCGGCGCCCCCGCGAACCGCGCCGCGACCCGGCGGGCATAGGCGGCGTCGACCGGCGCGACGCGAGCCCCCGTCCGGGCGGAGCGGATCTGCGTCTCGCCTCCCACCCCTTCGATCCGCCAGACCGGCACGCCGTCGCGCATCTCCAGCGTGATCCGCCGCGCGGTCGCGCCGTCCGGCGGCGGCCGATCGACCCCGCCCCAGTCGATCGGCTCCGCCCCGGCCGCCATCTGGGCAGGGGTCAGCGCGGGATAGGGGACGTAGATCATCACCAGCCCGGAGGCGAACCACATCGCGAAGAACAGGCAGGCGGCGATCCCGGCCCAGCGATGGACGAGAAAGGCGAACCGGACGGCCGCCCTTCCCCATGACGCGTCAGAACGTCGCACGAAGGCCCAGGTCCAGCGAGCGCGGACGCCCCAATATCCATTGCTGATCGCCATAGGCGGTGACCGCATAGGCCTTGTCGAACAGATTATAGACGCGCAGGTCGACCGCCATGCGCGGGCTCAGCGCATAGGACAGGGTGGCGTCCACCGTCGCATAGCCGGGGATGCGAAACGCATCGGCATTGTCGGAGAAGCGCCGCCCGACATAGCGCAGCCCCGCCCGCGCCTGCATGCGGGCCGTGGCATCCCAGCGCAGCCAGAGATTGCCCAGCGCCTCGGGCACATTGGGCGGCGTCCGGCCGCTATAGTCCGCGCCGCCCGAACGGAAATTGTCGAACCGCGCATCCAGCATCGTCGCATTGGCGTCGATCCCGAACCCCTGGGGCAGATCGACCGAGACCGCCGCCTCCACCCCTTGCGCCGAGCGTTGGCCGACCTGCTCGACCGGGCTGGAGAGGGTGCGCTGCGCCAGCAGCCCCGTCTTGACGATGCGATAGGCCGCCAGCGTCGCGGTGCCGCGCCCGCCCAGGAACAGCCACTTGGCGCCCAGCTCGACCTGGTTGCCCTTCGCATTGCCGAACTGCACCTGCCCGCTCGACACGGTGGTCAGCGTGGCCAGCGGGTCGACGCCGGTGGCATATTGGCCATAGAGCGACAGGGTCGGCCTCGGCTGATACACGATGCCCGCCCGCCAGGTCGCGTTGCGGAAGGTCTTTTCAAAGGCGAAGCGATCGGTCCGCGTGCCGCCCGGATAGGCGATCGCCCAGCGGCGGACCTGATCCTCCTCGTAACGGAAACCGCCGACCACCGACCATTTCGGGCCCAGCGTCACCCGATCCTCGGCAAACACCGCCAGCGCGACGGTGCGGGTGCGGTATCGCGGCGCGATTCCCTGCGTATCCAGAAAGCGGCCGGGATCGAAGGCGAAGGGATCGACCGCATCGACCTGCGCGTCCGATCCGAAGTCGTTCTCATGGGTGAAGCGCACCAGATTGGCGTCGACCCCGACGACCAGCGCATTGGCGATGCCCGGCGCCAGCGGCGTGCGCAGCGTCACGCTCGCCTGATCGCCCCATTGGGTCTGGTCGTGACGGATGCCGTAATTGTCGCTCCGCCGGATCGTGCCGGGCGTACCGCTCTCCCCGTTGGCGCACGTGCCGTTGGTACCGACCCAGCAATAGCTCTCCAGATTGCGCCAGAAGCGATCGCTGGTCAGATAATAGGCGATGTTGGAGACGCTGACCGCCGCGCTCGGCGTCCAGTCGACCTGTACCGAGGCGCGGTCGTCGCGAAACCGCATCCGCCCGTCCCCGACATTATAGTTGCGCGTCCGGATCGCCGTGTCCAGCCGCCCGTCGATCAGCGGCGTCCCGAAATAGCCGATCGGCCGCTGGTCGCCATGATCGCCGCGGATCGTCACCGCCAGCCGTGGCGAAGGGGTCCATTTCACCGTGCCCGACAGCGCGAAGCTGTGCGAATCCCCCCGGTCGACATAGCCGTCCGAGCGGCGATAGCTGGCATCCAGCCGATAGCCCAGCGTGGCCCCCGCCGGACCGCCGATCCCGGCCGCCAGCCGGACGCTGTCCTGCGCGCCATAGCCGATCTCGGCCTGTCCCTCGGTCCGGGCGGTGGGCTTGCGCATCACCACATTGACCGCGCCGCCCAGCGCGCCCTGGCCATAGAGCACCGACGCCGGGCCGCTCAGCACGTCGATCCGCTCGACCATCCAGGGATCGGTTGGAAAGGTGATCGTCCCCGCTGCCGGGAACAGCCGGACCCCGTCGATCAGTTGCAGGACCGAGCCCTGCCCGGAAAAGCCACGCGCCGCCAGCGCGGTGCCGCCATTGCCGGGATTGGCGACGCTCGACAGTCCGGGGGCCCGTGTCTCGGCCTCGACGATCGACTGGTCGCCCCGCGCACGCACCAGGTCGCCGTCGAGCGAGGTGATGCTGGCGGGGGTTTCGAGCGGGGTCAGCCCCAATCGGCTGCCCGTGGCATTGGGCCGGTCCATCGCCGGTTTGTCGCGCGTGCCGACGACCAATATCGTGGCGTCGGTGCCGGTCGGCATGCCCCCCTGCTGCGCCCAGGCGGGCATCGCCATGCACGACCACAGGGCCCCACCTACAAGGATGAGACCACGGCTTGATGATATGTGATGATATAACATTATTTGCTCATAGCGTCTTGTCGCGAACAAGCCGAGACCTTCCGTTCGCTTCGAACGGCCGGATGCCATGCGCGCTGGACGCCTTTCCGCACTCGACATGGCCACCCATGCGCCTCCGCCACCATTGGCGTCGCTCGTCGGAAAAGACCTAGCCACGGCCATCCCCTGGGCCCGGCATGAGCGACCTGACGCCGGCAGGTCTCCTGGCTCACGGGTCATCGCGAACCATGCGCCTTCCCAGGTTACCCCAGTGGCTGGACCGGCTCGACACCGGTCCCTGCATGTCCGCTCACCGCTTACAGTTGCAGGGACAGCCTCGGATTCGGGCGGTCACCCGCCCTCACCGCGTTCCCTTTTAATTCCCCTGTCCGGGGAAACCGGCGCGATCACGACCGGAATATTCCGGCCGCGTACTGATTGCGGCAATCGGCAGGGCGGGTCAAGCATCTGCCCCCAGTAGCGGCTTTGCGCTATCCCGGGCCCATGGCCCGCAAGACCCGCTATCTGACCGCAACGATGCCCGACGGCTATGTGAAGACCATCGGCCCGACCTCAGCCCCGTTCACCCATTACTGGCGGATCGTCGCAGATCTGGGTGGGGGCCGGACGGAGGTGTTCTGGGGTCACGCAAAATCGCGGAAAGAGGCCATGGCGCATGACGCGTCGCTGGCGGAAGCGGCACGCAAGCGCGGCTGGGTGGGGCACAGATTCGAGGTGGTGGAATTGGTGGAGAGCCAGGATCCGCCAGCGGCCCTGCCGCCGAGGGGTGCCGGGCGTCGTCGCTAAGGCGTGAACGCGCCAATCCGCCACCGGCTATGCCGTGGCGGTTTCGTATGGGATGATGTTGGGTGTGTATGGTTGCGGGGGCAGGATTTGAACCTGCGGCCTTCAGGTTATGAGCCTGACGAGCTACCGGGCTGCTCCACCCCGCG
>NZ_JBHZQU010000016.1:0-75272 GCF_042867205.1 Sphingomonas sp. NCPPB 2930
TCCCCCCGCCTCAAATCACAGGAACAGACAAGAATCCACAATGCGGCCGGTGTAAACAGTCCCCCTGCAAGGGGAGGATTTGGAACTTCCCTTTCGTCTCCGGCCGCGCGACACTCGCCGCCATGATCGGCCGTCATCTTCGCATCACCGGACGCGTGCAGGGCGTCGGATATCGCTACTGGTTTCTGGGTCGTGCCGAAACGCTGGGGCTGACCGGCTGGGTCCGCAACCGGGACGACGGCGCGGTCGAAGCGGTGGTCCAGGGGCCCGAGGACAAGGTCGCGGCAATCGTCGCCGAGGCCCGGTCGGGACCACCCGCCGCGCGGGTCGATCAGGTCGACACGACCGGGCAGCCGGTCGATGCCATGCTCACCCGATTCGAGCAGCGGCCGACATGCTGATCGCGCTCTTCCTCGCCCAGGCCGCCGATCCCGCCGTCACGCGGCGTGTCGACTCGGTCCTCGCCCGCGCGCCGATCGTCGACGGGCATAACGACCTGCCCTGGGAGCTGCGCGACACGGGCGTCACCCCCGATTCGCCCTCGCTCGCGACCGACACCGCCGCGCTGCCCCATCCCCTCCAGACCGACCTGCCCCGGCTGAAGCGCGGCGGGGTCGGCGGGCAATTCTGGTCGGTCTGGATTCCCGCCGACGTCGCCGGCCCGCGCGCGGTCGAGATGACGCTGGAACAGATCGACCGCGTCCACCGCCTCGTCGCCGCGCATCCCGACCGGATGGCGATGGCGCGCACCGCCGGGGACGTCCGCCGGATCGCGCAGACGGGCCGCATCGCCTCGCTGATCGGGGTCGAGGGCGGGCATCAGATCGACGGGCGGCTGTCGGTGCTGCGCCAGTATAAGGCGCTCGGCGTCGCCTATCTGACGCTGACCCATGGCCGCAGCCTGGCCTGGGCCGATTCGTCGACCGATGCCCCACACGCCAACGGGCTCAGCGCCTTTGGCCGCGCGGTCGTGGCCGAGATGAACCGGATCGGCATGATCGTCGATGTCGCGCATGTCTCGGACGCGACGATGGCGGCGGTGCTGGACGTCAGCAAGGCGCCGGTCATCGCCTCGCACTCCGACGCGCGCGCGCTGGCCGATGCGCCGCGCAACATCCCTGACGATCTGCTCCGCCGGATCGGCGCGGGCGGCGGGGTGGTGATGGTGAATTGCTATCCCGCTTTCCTGTCGAGCGCCTGGCGGGCCTGGGACGCGCGGCGTACGGCATTCGCGAAATCGGTCGGCGTGCCCGCCAATGTCTATGGCGCGCGCTCCCCAGCGCCGCTGATCGCCTGGGACGCCGCGAACCCCGCCCCGCGTGTGACCGCGACGATGGTCGCCGACCATATCGAGCACATCGCCCGGATCGCAGGGCGCGGCGCGGTGGGCTTCGGCGGCGATTATGACGGGATCAACGGCACCGGGCCGGAGGGGATGACCGGCGTCGACGGCTATCCGCTGGTGCTGGCCGAACTGGTCCGGCGCGGCTGGAGCGATGCCGATCTGGCGGGTCTGACCAGCGGCAATATCCTGCGCGTGATGGCGCAGGTCGAGGCGGTGGCGAAAGGCCTCAGTGCGACAGCACCGGACGATTCGATCGATCCGCTGGCCCGCTGAGCGTGTCTCCGGCGAATCGCATCGCGACCAGCCAGATCGCAAAACCGCCCAGCGCCAGCCCGCAGCCGACATAGCCGGTCGAGGTCCAGCCCAGCCCGTGGGCGATCGCCAGGCCGCCCGCCCAGGGGCCGATGGCGTTGGCGGTGTTGAACGCCGAGTGGTTGAGCGCGGCGGCCAGCCCCTGCCCCTCGCCCGCCACGTCCATCAGCCGCGTCTGGAGCACCGTGCCCAGCGCGCCGCCCAGCCCGATGGCAAAGACATTGGGCAGGATCGTCCACAGGCTTCCCGCCGCCAGCGGATAGAGCGCCAGCATCGCCGCCGACCAGAGCAGCAGCCCCCCAGCCGTCGGCATCAAGGCGCGGTCGGCGAAGCGCGGCACGACGATATTGCCGATCGTCATCCCCAGCCCGAAGACCGCCAGCACCAGCGGGATGGTCGCGGTGGACGTGCCCGTCACCTCGGTCAGCGTCGCGGCCAGATAGGTATAGACGGCGAACATGCCGCCAAAGCCGATCGCCCCGATCGCCAGCGTCAACCAGACCTGCCCGCGCCCCAGCGCCGCCAGTTCGCGCCGGATGGTCGCGCCCTCGTCCGGCCGGTCATGCGGCGCGGCGATCCAGACCAGGGTCGCGGTCAGTAGCGCGAGCCCCGCGACCACCCCGAACACCCAGCGCCAGTTGAGCCACTGCCCCAGCATCTGCGCCAATGGTACGCCGATGACCGTCGCCACCGTCAGCCCCAGCATGATCCGCCCGACCGCGACTGTCCGCCGATCCTCGGGCACCAGCGAGGCGGCGACCAGCGCGGCGATCCCGAAATAGGCTCCGTGCGGCAGGCCGCTAAGAAAGCGGAAGAACAGCATCCAGTGATAATCGGGCGCCAGCGCGGACAGGCCGTTGCCGACCGCGAACATCAGCATCAGCGCGATCAGCAGCGTGCGCCGCGCCAGCCGGGCCGACAGCACCGCCAGCATCGGCGCGCCCACCACCACGCCCAGCGCATAGGCGCTGATGACATGGCCCGCGGTCGGCGCATCGATGCCCAGCCCGCGCGCCAGATCGGGCTCCAGGCTCATCGCGGCGAATTCGGTGGTGCCGATCGCAAAGCCGCCCACCGCCAACGCGGTATGGACGATGCCGGGGGGAAATGTCCGCGCCATCATGCAGTCCTTTCGCGAACCCATATGTTGCACCGCAGCACAGGGTGCAACCGGGGAGAAGCTTCTTTCTGATTTTGAAGGGGATTTTTCGTCCCCCGGGGTCGCGATACCGGTTCGCCCGGTACGGCCGCGATTTTGACGTTGAACCGGCCAAATCGGACAGGCAGTCTTCCGGTCGGCAAGGGGAGATTGCCGGGGGTGGACGGGATCATCGCGGGGATCGATGTCGTCACGCGTGAGCTGTTGCTCTTCGCGGGCGCGGGGCTGTTGATCGGGGGATTGGACGATCTGCTGGTCGACCTGCTGTATCTGGTGCGGCGGATCGGGTTTCGGGACGCGGCCCCGCTTTGCTGCGACGATCTGCCGCCGCCGACCGCGTCGGGGCGGATGATCGTCTTCATTCCCGCCTGGGACGAGGCCGAGGTGATCGGTGCGATGCTGACGACCGCGCTCGCGCGGTTCGATCATGCCGATTACCGGCTTTATGTCGGGCTCTATCCCAACGACCCCGCTACGATTGGCGCGGCGGCGGATGTCGCGGAGCGGGATGCGCGCGTCCGGCTGGTCATCGGTGGTCGCGACGGACCGACGACGAAGGCGGATTGCCTCAATAGCCTGTGGCACGCGCTCGAACGCGACCGCGACGTCGAAGCCTTTGCGGTCAAGGCGATCGTCCTGCACGACGCCGAGGATGTCGTGCATCCGGCCGAGCTGTCGGTGTTCGACTCGCTGATCGAGGGCCGCGCGGTGGTGCAGTTGCCCGTGCTGCCGCTGGTGGTGCCCGGATCGCGGCTGGTGTCCGGCCACTATGCCGACGAGTTTTCGGAGAGCCATCGGAAACAGCTGGTCGTCCGGACCTGGATCGGGGCGGGGATGCCGCTGGCGGGAACCGGGTGCGCGATCGCGCCCGCGATGCTGGCGGAGATCGCCGCACGGCGCGGCGGCGATCCGTTCGATTCGACCAGCCTGACCGAGGATTATGAACTGGGGCTGCGGATCGCCGAGCTGGGCGGCGAGGGATTGTTTGCGCGGGTGACGGACACAGACGGCAAGATCGTCGCCGTCCGCGCCTTCTTTCCCGCCGACCTGGTCGCCTCGGTCCGGCAAAAGGCGCGGTGGATGACAGGCATCGCGCTGGTCGGATGGGACAGGACCGGCTGGGGTCGGCCGATGGCACTGGGCGATCACTGGTGGCGGCTGCGCGACCGGCGCGGACCGCTGGCCATGCTGGTGCTGGCGGCGGCCTATCTGGGGTTGTTCGCCGACGCGCTGGCGATCGTCCTGCACGCGGTCGAGAATGTCGCCCGGCCGCCGATCGATGCCGGACTGCGCTGGCTGTTCCTGGCCAACGGACTGCTGCTTTGGTGGCGACTGGCGGTGCGGATGCGCTTTACCGGGCGGACGTACGGGGTCCGTGAGGCGTTCTGGTCGCTGCCGCGGTTCATCGTGGGAAACTTCGTGGCGCTCGCCGCCGCGCCGCGGGCGATGATCCGCTATCTGCTGATCCTGCGCGGACGGCCGGTGATGTGGGACAAGACCCGGCATGTCTTTCCGGACATGGCCACCCCGCCATGAGCGGGCGGCCGCTGCGCTTTCTGGGCGGTACGCTGGCGCTGTGGACGCTGGGACGGGTCGCCTTCCTCCTGCCGTCCGACAAGGCGCTGGTCTTGGCCAGCCCGATCCCTCCTGCCAAAGCGACATCGCCGGGACAAAGGGCAAAGCCGGTTCGGCAGCCGGTCATCATGGCAGATCGAGAAGCGATCCCGAGGACGCGGGCCCACAGCCCTGCGCTCGCAGAGCCGTCCGCATCATCGACGGCAGCCCCGCATGCTTCGGAGCCGGAAATGCCTCCGGAAGGCGAACTTCACCCCTTGCCTTCCTCTCCTATCCCGCCCTCTTCTGTCCTGCCGTCATGGCCCGCCCAACCGGCGCCGCCGGACCGATGGAGCGCCAGCCTGTGGGCGGTCGCGCGTCCGGGCAATGGTGCGCCCTTGCCCGGTGGTCAGCTGGGCGGATCGCAGGCGGGACTGCGGCTGCTACGACGCCTGGACCGCGAGGCACACCTCGCGGCGAGCCTTCGGGTTTCCGCACCGCTGGACGGGATCGGGTCGGAGATAGGGCTGGGGTTCGACTGGCGGCCAGCGCGCGCACTTCCGCTCCGCATCATCGTCGAACAGCGGCTGGCACTCGATTCGGGGAAGAACGGCACCGCGATGCTCGCCGTGACCGGCTTCGGCCCGCGTCCGGTGGCGCCGGGGATGATCGTTACCGCCTATGCGCAAGGCGGCGCGGTGGCCCGCGCCCGGATCGAGCCCTTTGCCGACGGCGCGGCCAGGGTGACGACGCCGCTGGCGGCCGGCATCGACCTCGGTTTCGGCCTGTGGGGCGGGGCGCAGCGCGAGGTGCGGCGGCTGGATATCGGTCCCACATTGGGGGTGGGCGTGCCGCTCGCCGGGCGGTGGGTGCGCCTGTCGCTCGACTGGCGACAGAGGATCGCGGGGCGCGCCGCGCCGAACTCGGGCCCGGCCCTGTCGCTGACGGGCGATTTCTGATCCGCCGATACTGTTCGGCAAGGCCTATCGGGCTATAACGCCGCCGTGGACCTGTATCTTCCGATCGCCAACCTGTCGGTCAACGCGCTCGTCATCGTCGCGCTGGGCGCGGGCGTGGGCCTGTTGTCGGGCATGCTGGGGGTCGGCGGCGGGTTCCTGACCACGCCGTTGCTGATCGTCTATGGCATTCCTCCCACCGTCGCCGCCGCCTCCGCCGCCAGCCAGGTGACGGGGGCCAGCGTCTCGGGCGTGTTCGCGCATTTCCGACGCGGCGGGGTCGATGTGAAGATGGGCGGGGTGCTGGTCGCGGGCGGCATCGTCGGGTCGTTCGCGGGGGCCTGGATCTTCCGCCTGCTCCAGGCGAGCGGGCAGATCGATACGGTCATCGCCATCGTCTATGTCCTGATGCTCGGCTGGATCGGATCGGTCATGGCCCGCGAGGCGACGAACGCAATCATCGCGCAGCGTCGGGGCGTGGCCCAGCGCGCGGCGCGGCGACGGCATCACCCGATGGTTGCCGCCCTGCCCTTTCGCACGCGATTCTACGCCTCGGGGCTCTATATCTCGCCGCTGGCGCCGCTGCTGCTGGGCTTCTTCATCGGCATCCTGACCATATTGCTGGGCGTGGGCGGCGGGTTCATCCTTGTCCCTGCGATGATCTATATTCTGGGCATGGCGACCAATGTCGTGCTGGGCACCTCGCTGTTCCAGACGCTCTTCGTCACCGCCGCCGCGACCATGGTTCATGCGACCACGACCAAGGCGGTCGACATCGTGCTGGCCGCACTGCTCCTGATCGGTTCGGTGACGGGCGCGCAGGTCGGGGCGAAGCTGGCGACCAACGTCAAACCCGAATATCTCCGCCTGGCGCTGGCGGTCATCGTCCTGCTCGTCGGGTTGCGCATCCTGCTGGGGCTGGTCTGGCGGCCCGAGGAGATCTTCACGGTCCAGCTGATGTGAGGAAGGCCGCGCTCCTGACGCTGCTCGCGCCGCTGCTGATGGGGCAGGCCAAGCCGGTGCTGGTCCCCGACGTGTCGCAGCGCGATATCGAGATCGTGTACAGCTTCACCGGCGCCGAGCTGCTGCTGTTCGGCGCGATCCTCTATCCCGGCGGTCGCCCGCCCAGCGACGACCGGCCGACCGACATCGTCGTGGTGGTCAAGGGCCCGACCCAGTCGATCCTGATCCGCGAGAAGGAGAAGATCGCCGGGCTTTGGGTCAATGCCGGGCGGCTGCGCTATCAGTCGGCGCCGTCCTTCTACGCCATCGCCTCGTCCCGCCCGATCAACCGGATCGTCGACGACCGGACGCGCGCCATCTACGAACTGGGGCTGGACAGCCTGCAGCTTTCCCCCGCCTCCAACGCCCCCGCCAATGTGCAGGCGCGGTTCCAGGCCGGGCTGGTCGACCAGCGCCGCCGGGCGGGGCTATATGTCGAGGCGCCGCGCGCGGTCGAGATCACCGACAATGTCCTCTACCGCGCGCGCGTGACCATCCCCGCGCGCGTGCCGGTGGGACGCTTCACCGCAGAGACGTTCCTGATCCGCGACGGCCGCGTCCTGGCCGCCGCGGTGCGCGATATCGACATCCGCAAATCGGGGTTCGAGCGGTTCGTCGCGCGCGCCGCCGACCGCGCCGCCATCCCCTATGGCCTGACCGTGGTCGCGCTCTCGGTGCTGCTCGGCTGGACCGCCGGGTGGATCGCGCGGCGGGTCTGAGGCGGGATCGATACGGCTTCTTAAGTCTTTGATCCCTAACGGTCGGGGCTGATTCCTCCCCTGACCGGATATGTGCTGGCCGATGCACGCCCCCCTGCCCCGACCGTCCGATACGCTTTCCCATGACACACCCGCGATCGGCTGGCTGCTCGGCATCGCGGGGGCGGGCGGGCGCGTCCTGCTCGACCGCGAAGCACTGGCCCTGCTGTCCGGCCATGCCGATCCCGTGCTGGCACAGGCCGGGCAGGTCGCGACCCCGGTCAAGCTGCGCCATGGCGAGCGTTGGATCGTGGGCAGCATCCGCTCGCTGACGCTCGACCCGGCACAGGACGCCGCCGCCATCGCCGCCGAGATCGAGCTGATGGGCGAGGCGATGCGCAACCCCGAGACCGGCGAGCTGTACGGCTTTCGACGCGGCGTCACCGCCTATCCGATGCCGGGCAGCACCGTCCATGCGGTTTCGGTGGCCGAGCTGGCGGCGATCCATGGCCAGCGCCATGCCACCACCGTCCGGATCGGCACCGTCCATCCGGGGCGCAGCGTGCCCGCGATGCTGGCGGTGGACGCGCTGCTGGGCCGCCATTTCGCGATGCTGGGGTCGACCGGCACCGGCAAGTCGACCGCGACCGCGCTGATCCTGCACCGCATCTGCGCGCTCGCGCCGCTGGGCCATGTCGTGATGATCGATCCGCACGGCGAATATGCCCGCGCCTTTTCCGACCGGGGCGAGATCCACGATGTCGGCAATCTGCGCATGCCCTATTGGCTGATGACCTTCGAAGAGCATGCCGAAATGCTGCTCTCCGCCGGTCCGGCCGAACGCCAGGCGGAGGTCGACATCCTGGCCCGCTGTCTGCTCGCCGCGCGGATGCGCAACCGGGCGGCGGCCGAGCTGCCCCGCGTCACCATCGACACCCCCATCCCCTATCTGCTGTCCGACCTGACCGCCGCGATCGCGCAGGAGATGGGCAAGCTCGACCGCGCGGGCGACACCGCGCCCTATCAGCGGCTGAAGGCGCGGATCGAGGAGGTGAAGGGCGATTCCCGCTATGCCTTCATGTTCTCCGGCATGCTGGTCGCCGACACCATGGCGGCGTTTCTGGGGCGCATCCTGCGCATGCCGGGCGGATCGCGGCCGATCTCGATCATCGACCTGTCGGGCGTCCCCTCCGAGGTGACGAGCGTGGTCGTCGCGATGCTGGCGCGGATGATCTTCGACCATGCGATCTGGTCGCGGCCCGAGGATCGCCGCCCCGTGCTGATGGTCTGCGAGGAGGCGCATCGCTATATCCCCGCGCATGCCGAACGCCATTCGGCGGCGGGGCGCATCCTGTCGCGCATCGCCAAGGAGGGGCGCAAATATGGCGTCTCGCTGGGGCTGGTGACCCAGCGTCCGTCCGATCTGGCCGAGGGCGTGCTGTCGCAATGCGGCACGATCATCGCGATGCGGCTGAACAACGAACGCGATCAGGCGGTGGTCCGCGCGGCCATGCCCGAGGGCGGGCGCGGCCTGCTCGACACCATCTCGGCGCTGCGCAACCGCGAGGCGATCCTGTGCGGCGAGGGCGTCGCCCTGCCGATGCGCGCGAGCCTGGACACGCTGGACGAAGAGCTTTGCCCCGCCTCCGGCGACATGACGATCACCGAGCTATGGGCGCGTCCCGCCCGCGGGGATGCGATGCTGGCCGACACCGTCGCCCGCTGGCGCGGGGCGGGGAAATAGCGGCTCAGCGACCCGGCTGAACCGCCAGCAGCGCGCGAACTTCCTGGCGGAAGGCGCGCAGCCTGGCGCCCGACAGCGCGGCCATGCTCGTCAGCTTCAGGCTATAGGGATTGACGGTCACGCCGTTCTTCCACACCTCCCAGTGCAGATGCGGCCCGGTCGACATGCCGGTCGAGCCGACATAGCCGATCACCTGCCCCTGGCGGACGCGCGCGCCCGAGCGGACCGTGAAACGGCTCATATGGCCATAGCCGCTGGCGATCCCGCCCGCATGGGTCAGCTTCACGAAATTGCCATAGCCGCCCGATCGCCCGGCAAACTGGACGACGCCGTCCATGATCGCATGGATCGGCGCGCCGTAAGGGGCGCCGATATCGGTCCCCTTGTGCATCCGCATGAAACCCAGGATCGGGTGCATCCGCTTGCCGAAGGACGAGGTGATACGCCCCGCGACCGGCACCGCCATCGCGCTGCGCCGTTCGCCCTGGCCGTTGACGTCATACCAGGGGCTGTCCTCGTCCCCCGCCAGCCGTGCGAGCTGCATCTGGCGACCGCCATGGTTCAGCCCGACGAACAGCAGCCTGCCCAGCCGCGTTTCGCCGGTGGCGGCGCGTTCGCGTTCGATGATCAGGTCGAAACTGTCCGAGCGCCGGACATCGCGCCCGACCGACAGCCGCGCCGACAGCGCCTTGATATAGGCCTCGACCGCCTTGGCCGGGGCGCCCGCCGCGCGGACCGAACGGTACAGGCTGGATCCGACCAGCCCTTGGAGGCGCAGCGGGGTGCGGTCGATCGCGATAGGCTGCTTCGTCATCGCCAGCCCCTGCGCGGTGCGGGTCAGCGTGACCGCCAGGTCGAAGCGCGCGCGCAGCGTCATCGATTCCAGCGGCCGCGCGACCGTCCGGCTGGGTCGCCGCCCCAGCGTCAGCATGACGCGGGTGCCCGAGGCGATGTCCGCACCGTCCGTCGCCTGCGCGACCAGATCGGCCGCCGCCTGCGCCTGGTCGCGCGCCACCCCGGCGCGTTGCAGCACGCGCGCCAGCCGGTCGCCCGACCCGACGGTGGCGGACAGTTCCACCACCGGCCGCTCAGGCGCTTCGGCCAGATTGGCCACCAGTTCGTTCGCCGCCATGTGCCGACCGCTATCGGCCCCCAGCGCCAGCGGTGCGATCGCCTGCGCCCGGGCATTGCTCCGCGCCTCTCCGGTCCATGCGGCGGGCGAGGGGGACAGGATCGGGCGATGAAAGCCCGGCGTCATCGCGATCGTCGCGGCGCACAGCCCGGTGCACGTCGCCAGTCCGCGCCACCAGGCACGACTGCCGATCTGCGCGCCCAGATCGGGCACCCAGTCGATGCCGCGCAATTCCGCGCGCCAGCGTGCCAGCCATCCGCCGGGGATCGGCGCCAGCGCGGTGCCCGGCAGCCGGACGGCCGTTCCGCCCGAGCCGAAGCCGCCCGAGGCCATCAGTGTATCGTCGGTGGTCAGGAACATGGGTGGGTGATGCGTCCGTCTGTCGTCGATCAGCGTCGCCGATCCCCCCGGCGCACGAAAGGGCCGTGCGAACCCGGGGCCGCAAAGTCAAACGCCCGCGCCGCCCCCCGCCCCGATGCTGCGACCGGGCGTGGCCGGTTCGGGCCGAAACCGGCCCGACATCCGCCATCTTGCTTCATGCCGTTGCAACCGGCCGCGCAAAGCCCGATGTAGGGATCATGACCAGCCGCGTATCGGGCACCGTGACGGCCGTTCTCGGGCCGACCAACACCGGCAAGACGCACCTCGCGATCGAGCGGATGTGCGCGCATAGCAGCGGCATCATCGGCTTTCCCCTCCGCCTGCTCGCGCGCGAGGTCTATGACCGCGTCGTCGCGCTGAAGGGACCGGAAAAGGTCGCGCTGGTGACGGGCGAGGAAAAGATCGTTCCCCCCGACGCCCGCTGGTTCCTGTGCACCGCCGAATCCATGCCCGACCGCGACGTCGCCTTTGTCGCGCTGGACGAGGCGCAGCTGGGCGCCGATCCCGAGCGCGGTCATGTCTTTACCGATCGGTTGCTGCACGCGCGCGGCCGGGACGAGACGATGATCCTGGGCTCCGAGGCCCTGAAACCCATGATCCGCGCGCTGGTGCCCGAGGCGGAGATCGTCGCACGGCCGCGCTTCTCGACCCTGTCCTATGCGGGCGCCAAGAAGATCAGCCGCCTGCCCAAGCGCTCGGCCATCGTCGCCTTCTCCGCCGAGGAGGTGTATGCGGTCGCCGAGATGCTGCGCCGCCTGCGCGGGGGCGCGGCGGTGGTGATGGGGGCGCTGTCCCCGCGCACCCGCAACGCGCAGGTCCAGATGTTCCAGGCGGGCGAGGTCGATTATCTCGTCGCCACCGACGCGATCGGCATGGGGCTGAACATGGACGTCGCGCATGTCGCCTTTGCCGGGCTGCACAAGTTCGACGGCCGCCGTCGCCGTCGCCTGACCGTCTCCGAAATGGCGCAGATTGCGGGCCGCGCCGGGCGGCATCACCGCGACGGCACCTTCGGCGCGCTGGCCGAAGAAGGCCCCGACGCCTTTCTTCCCGAAGAGATGCTGGCGATCGAGGAGCATCGCTTCCCCCGGCTCGACCATCTCTATTGGCGCGACGGCGATCCCGACCTGTCGAGCATCGATGCGCTGATCAAGAGCCTGGAGCGCAAGCCCGAACCCGGCGTGCTGCGCGCCGCGCCGCTCGCCACCGATTTGCAGGTGCTCAAGCGGCTGGCCGACGAGCCCTGGGTCCGCGACCGGGTGCGGCGGCCCGCCATGGTCGCGCGGCTGTGGGCGGCGTGCGGGATTCCCGATTTCCGCAAGGTCGGCATCGATCCGCATGCCCGCTTCGTCTCGCGCGTGTTCGGCCATCTGTCCGAGGGGCTGGGCCATGTCCCGCACCAATGGTTCGCCGACGAGATCGCGCGGCTGGACAGCATGGCGGGCGATGTCGAGACGCTGGCGGGGCGACTCTCCGCGATCCGCAGCTGGGCCTATATCGCGCAACGCGCCGACTGGCTGGCCGACCCGAAACATTGGGCCGAGCGCACCCGCGAGATCGAGGAGCGACTGTCCGACGGGCTCCATGCCAGCCTGACCCAGCGTTTCGTCGACAAGCGCACCACCGCACTGATCCGCCGCATCGGCGCGGATGCGGGCGCGCTACCCGTCACGATCGGCCCTGAGGGCGAGGTGCTGGTCGAGGATCATGCCATCGGGCGGCTGGAGGGGTTCCGCTTCACCGTCGAGGCGGGGGCGCGGGCGAACGACAAGAGGCTGTTGCTGGCGGCGGCCGAAAAGCGGCTCGGCACCGAGCGGTCGCGCCGGGCCGAGGCGCTGATCGCCGCCGAGCATGACGCGATTGCGATCGTCGAGGAGCGGCTGGTCTGGGAGGGGCACGGCGTGGCCCGGCTGGTGGCGGGCCCGTCACTGGGGCGGCCGGTCGTGCGGCTGGAGCGCGATCTCGATTGCCTGAGCCAGCCGCTTCGCGAGCGAGTGAAGGCGCGCCTCGACGGCTGGGTGGCGCGGGCGCTCGACCGGAACGTGCCCGCGCTCGTCCGGCTCGCCGCCCTGGCGCGCGAGGCCAAGGCGTCGCCCGCCTTGCGCGCCGTCGCCGCCGCGCTGGAGGATGCGGGCGGGATCGTCCCGCGCCAGCCGCTGCGGCTGATGATCGATGCGCTGTCGCCCGAGGAACGGCGACGGCTGCGCGGGCTGGGGATCACCATCGGGACGCTCGACATCTTCGATGCGCGGCTACTCAAGCCCGCCGCGGCGGCGTGGCGGCGCACGCTGATGACGCTTTGGGGACAAAGCCCCGAACTGGCGCGGATCGGTGCGACCACCCTGCGCCGTGACGAGCCGGGGCGCAGCGTCGCCTCGGGCTTCCGCCCGCTGGGCGACCAGGCGGTGCGGATCGATCTGGTCGAGCGAATCGCGCGCGCCACCCATGACGCGCGGCAGGGGCGCGGACCGTTCGCACCCGACCCGGCGCTGGCGACCTCGATCGGGCTGGAACCCGCGACGCTCGACCGGCTGATGGGCGATCTGGGTTTCCGCAAGGTGCGTGGCGACGTCGAGGACCAAGCCCCCCGCTGGATCTGGCGGGGCCGCCCCCCTGCCCGTCCCGCGCCGCGCGTCGAGGCACGCCCCGGCAACGCCTTCGCCGCGCTAGCCGACTGGGGACGGCCTTCGTGAGTCCCCTTCACCTCGCCACCCCGGCGAAAGCCGGGGTCCAGTTGCGATGAAAGTCATGGCTCGCCACCCGGCTGCATGGCGACTGGGCCCCGGCCTCCGCCGGGGCGGATAATATGTTTTGGATTTTTCTGATGGAAAGGACCGGCTGACCCCATGACGAACCGCGCCCCTGCCCCCGAGTCGATGCGGCTCGACCGTTTCCTCTGGTGGGCGCGGATCGCCAAGTCGCGGGATACGGCGCAGGCGATGGCGTGTGACGGGCATTTCCGGATGGATGGGCGCGCGATCGACCGGGCGCATGCGCCGGTACGGATCGGCAGCATCCTGACCTTCGCGCATCATGGCCAGGTGCGCGTGCTGCGGGTCGAATCGCTCCCCGTCCGGCGCGGACCGCCCGCCGAGGGGCGCGCCTGTTACTGCGATCTGGTCACTTCCCCGGTTTCAAGCCCTGTTATGGTTTCAAGCGTTGACGGATCGCCATACGCGGCATAGCAGCACGCGTTCGTACCTTGGGAGTTGTCATGACCTACGTCGTCACCGATGCCTGCATTCGCTGCAAGTATATGGACTGTGTCGAGGTGTGTCCCGTCGACTGCTTCTATGAGGGCGAGAACATGCTCGTCATCAACCCGTCCGAGTGCATCGACTGCGGCGTGTGCGAACCGGAATGCCCGGCCGAGGCGATCCTGCCCGACACCGAGAGCGGTCTGGAACAGTGGCTGGAGCTGAACAACACCTTCTCCGCCCAATGGCCCAACGTCACGCGCAAGCTGGACCAGACCCCGCCCGACGCCGATGCGATGAAGGGGGTCGAGAACAAATATGAGCAGTTCTTCAGCCCCGAACCCGGTAAGGGTGACTAAGCGGGGCGACTGAGCGGGGATAACGACCGGAGTCGACCGATCCGCACCGGCGCCGTCCTGCGACGGGTAGCCATGCGGATATGCTGGTAATTTTGTTGCGACCATGCTATATGGTTCCGCGACGGGCCTAGCTTTTTCTCGCGACGGCCCGCCTTGATGTGTTCGACCCTTCCTTCCCGAGGCCGGCTTGATCAGTGGACCCATTTCCACTCGTTCGGCGCTCGCGCGAAGGCCTTGATCCGGAAAGGCCCCCAATGGCTGCCAAGGCGCTCCACTTCGACGTCGGTGACTATGTCGTGTATCCCAAACATGGCGTGGGCCGCGTCATCGAGCTGCAAAAGCAGGAAATCGCAGGGATGCAGCTCGAACTCTATGTGCTGCGGTTCGAAAAGGAGCGCATGACGCTCCGCGTTCCCACCAACAAGGCCGAGTCGGTCGGCATGCGCAAGCTGTCCTCGGACAAGACCATGCGCGAGGCGATGGAAACGCTGAAGGGCAAGCCCAAGGTGAAGCGCACCATGTGGTCGCGCCGCGCGCAGGAATATGAAGCCAAGATCAACTCGGGCGACCTGGTGTCGATCGCCGAGGTGGTCCGCGACCTGTTCCGTGCCGACGACCAGCCCGAGCAGAGCTATTCCGAGCGGCAGATCTTCGAGGCCGCCACCAGCCGCCTCGCGCGCGAACTCGCCGCGATGGAAGAGGTGGACGAGCCCCGCGCCCAGGAAAAGATCCTGGAAATCCTGCGCGCCGCCGCCGCCATCTACAACAAGGAAAAGCCTGCGGCCTGAGGCCGTTCGCCATTTCCGAACCGAAAAGGGCGGTCCCGATGGGGCCGCCCTTTTTATTTGCGCCCCTGCCCCGACCGCGTGTATTGTACGTGCAATACACAGGAGGTCGCCCATGACGAAGTCCCTCGCTCTTCCCTCGCTCCTGGCCATCGTCGCGCTGGCCATCCCCACCGCCGCCTGTTCCTTTGAAAGCGAGGCGCGGGGGCAGGACATTCCCGCACAGGGATCGGGCGGTGCGCGCAGCTATGCCGCGACCGCCTTCACCAGCGTCGAGTCGAGCGGCAGCGATCCGGTCGACATCCGGGTCGGCCGCGACTTCTCGGTCCGGGCCGAGGGGCCCAGCGCCGAACTCGACCAGCTGCGCGTCGCGCGCGACGGCGACAAATTGCTGATCGGGCTGAACAACGGCGTGCATTGGGGCAAGCGCTCCGGCGTCCGGGTACTGGTCACGCTGCCCCGCCTGACCGGCGCCGGAGTCGGCGGATCGGGCCGGATGACGATCGACCGGGTCGAGGGGGCAAGCTTCAAGGGCGGTGTCGCGGGCTCGGGCGATCTCGCCATCGCCGCGATGCGGGTGGGCGATGCGGATTTGGGGATCGCCGGATCGGGTTCGATCAGCGCCGCCGGCACCGCCGATACGCTGAAGATCGGGGTCGCCGGATCGGGCAGCCTCAACGCCGCCGGTCTGCACGCCCGAAAGGCCAAGGTCGGGATCAGCGGATCGGGTGATGTGACCGTCCGGGTCGATGGTCCCGCCCAAGTGGGTCTGACCGGGTCGGGCAGTGCCGATCTGGGTCCGAATTCGGTCTGCACGGTCGGCAAGGCGGGTTCGGGATCGGTACGCTGCGGACGGCAATAAGGACCGCCCGGCGGCGCTTGCCGAGCGGCGCGATCGGGACGAGGATAGGGCGATGCGTCACCTTTTGCCGTCCGCTCTGATCCTGGCCGCCCTGATCCCCGTCACCGGCGCCGGGGCGGCGGATCGACGGGTCGACCTGAGCAGCTTCGACTCGCTGCGGGTCGAGGGGGCGTTCGTCGTCGCGCTGACCACCGCGCCCTCGCCGCGCGCCATGCTGTCGGGGGATGCGGAGACGCTGCGCCGGGTCGATGCGCATGTCGCCGGGCATAGCCTGGTCGTCCGGATGATGCCGGGCGATCCCGCCATGCGACGCCCGGCGAGCCAGCCGGTTACGCTGACCCTCGCCGCGCCGCCGCTGTCGGCGATCACCGTCATCGGCGGATCGCGGATCACCGCGCAGGCGCTGCGCGGCCCCGGCCTGAGCGTATCGATCGCGGGACCCTCCGATGTCCGGATCGACCGGGTGGAGGGCGAGCAGCTGGCCGTGTCGCTGATGGGATCGGGCAGGCTGGCGATCGGCGGGGGGCGGGTCGGCAAGGCGCGGCTGGCGGGCAACGGCACCGTGACCATCGCCGCCGAGGGGCTGGAGGTCGGCGACCTGGCCGTCACGCTGGAGGGACCGGGCGAGGTGACGGCGCGGGCCCGCTATAGCGCGACCATCGCCAATAACGGGCTGGGCCGAGTGACGGTCGACGGCACGCCCAAATGCCGCATCCTCGGCGGCGGCGGCGGCACGACCCGCTGCGGCGCGCGATAGGATCAGACGGGCGCCCCCACCCGCCGCGCCAGAAAGGCGTCGATCGCCGCCAGGGCGTTGGCGCGGACCGGATCGGCCTCGCGCAAGATCTCATGCGCGCATCCCTGGCCGAAACAGACCAAAGTGGCGTTCGGCATCCGCGCCGCCACCCGCCCGGCGGCGCGCGCATCGACCAGCCGGTCGGCCTGCGCCACCAGCATCAGCACCGGCGTCTCGATCCGCGCCAGCCCCGGATCGTCGCGAAGCGCCGCCGTCGCGCGGAAAGCCTCCGCCACCCAATGCCAGCTGGGCGAGCCGAGACAGAGTTCGGGCCGCATCCGCCGAAACGCCTGCTGGTCGGCGAAGCGCGCAAGGTCATGGGTCAGCCGCTTCTGCCGGGCGGTGGCGGCGGCGGGCGTCTCCAGCCGACGCCAGGCGGGGCGGAAGCGATCGCCCCGCCCCGCCTGCCAGCGGGCGAACCGCGTCCCCGCCCATTGCCCGATCGGCGAGCGCATCGCGATCATCGGCGCGACCAGCACCACCGCATCGGGCGCGATCCGCCCGGCCGCCAGCGCGGCGAGCGTGACGAACCCACCCATGGAATGGCCCAGCACGACATGCGGCCCCTCGCCCTGCGCCACCCAATCGGCATGGAAGGCGGCCAGATCGTCGATCAGCCGGTCGAACCCCTCGACATGCCCGGTATCCCCTTCGGCCAACCGCCCCGATCCGCCCTGCCCGCGCCAGTCGAATGCGGTCACATCCCACCCCAGGGTGCGGAAATAGTCGATCGCATCGCCATATTTCTCGATCATGTCGGCGCGCCCGGTCTGGAACAGCAACCGCCCGCGCCGCACGCTGCCCTCTGCGTGCGGACGATCATAGCGCCGATGCACCCAGCCGTCCGGGGCTTCCCAGGTGGACAGCCATTCGGCGGACCAGTGCGGTGATGGCGCCACGGACTTTCCCTTCACGGCGGAGGACGGAGTCCGGTCGCTACCGCCCTTCCCGCCGCTTTTTATGACAGGCGGATCAGAAGAGCGACCATTCCAGGATGGCGGGCTCCCTGGCCTGCACCGTCATGCGCAGGAAGCGCGCCGTGACCGGATGGCGCAGCACGATCGGCGACCCGCTCACCCCCTTCGCCGCCGCGACCTCGCGCCACTGGCGGCCGTTGGGCGATGCCTCGATCCGGATATCCTGCGGCTGGATCACGAAGGCCGGACGAATCCGGCTTTCGCGGATCGCGCGCATCCGGCCGAGATCGGCGGTCAGCACCGGCGGCTGCCCCGCTTCGGGCCGCCAGGCGGTCGCATAATTGTCGTCCGCCGCCAGCGCCGCCGCCCCCTGCCCCGTCCAGCGCAGCCCGCGCGTCCGCTGCGCGGCGAAGGCGGGGATGGCCGGGTCATGGCTGGGCGCGACCTGCGCCAGCGTCCCGTCGGCGCGCACGGTCAGCGGATCGACCGCCACCTGCCGCAACACCCGCTCGCTGCCCATCACGAAGGGCAGCGCCTGTCGGTGATAGAGGATATAGGATCGCCCCTGGTCCGCGAAGATCGCGTGATGGCCGGGGCTGATGATCTGCTTGCCCGCATCGGTCTGCAGGATCGGGCTGTCGGCGGCCTCGGTGAACGGCCCCATCGGCGAGCGGCCGACCGCATAGCGGACCTTGTACGTGTCCTTGGTCGTGTTGCCGTCGCTATAGGTCAGCAGATAGCGGCCCTTCTCCTTCACCATGAAGGGGCCTTCGAAATAATTGGCCGGGGTCACGTCGCGGGGTTCGCCGTCGAAATGCACCATGTCGGGCTTCAGCTTCACGACGAAGCAATGCCCGTTGACCCAGTTCAGCCCCGATCCCCAATAGAGATAGGCCTGGCCGTCATCGTCGACGAACGCCTCGGCGTCGATCATGTGATATTGGGGCGCGAAATCGCGCGCGATCAGCGGCTTGCCGCCATTGGCATCGGCCCAGGGCCCCGCCGGCGACGGCGCGGAGCCGACCCACACTTCGCTGCCGACCGAGACATACATGTACCAGCGGCCGTTCGCCGCCTTGACCACCGAGGGCGCCCAGACCTTGGCATCGCCCGAGGTCGGGCTGGTCGCCGCCTGCTTGGTCGGCCAGTTCGGCTGAGAAAAGGTCCAGTCGCGGCCATTGTCCGAGGTCCAGAGCCCCAGCCGGTCGTCGCCCCAGGGATCGACCGTCGCGAAGATATACCAACGCCCCCCATCGCGCACGATGGAGGGGTCGGCGAAATAGCCGGGCAGCAGCGGATTTCCCGCTCCCGGACTGTTCCATGAAAGGTCGCGCCGGGGCGTGGCGGACCCCGCCGTCCCGACGAACGCCACAGGGGCGAACAGGATGGCGGCGAGCAGCGCCCCGGCGCGGACCTTCATCAGCGCAGGTCCAGCATCACGACCGACTTGGCCGGGATCTGCACGCTCAGCGTGCCCCCCGACAGCGTCGCGCCGCTGAACGGCTGCGGCGCGACTTGGCTGGGCGCGTCGAACGTGTTGTGCGCGTCCATCGTCGCCCCCGTCAGGATACGGCCCGACACCTGCGCGGCGTTCAGGCCGTCCAGCTTGACGGTGACGGTCGCGGGCTGGTTGGGATCGACATTGGTCAGGCCGACATGGACCACGCCCGCCTTGTCGCGCACCGCCGAGGCGCTGACCGCCTTCATCACCCACTGGTTCTTGCTGTACCAGCGCGACTGGACATCGACCGGCAGGACGGTGGCGTCCTGATAGTCCTTGTACATGTCGAACACCCAATAGGTCGGCGTCTTCACCATCCGCGCGCCGTCGGTCAGCAGCATCGCCTGGAGCACATTGACCATCTGCGCGATATTGGCGCCGCGCACCCGGTCGGCATGCTTGGCGAAGATGTCGAGGTTCAGGCTCGTCACCATCGCGTCGCGCAGGCTGTTCTGCTGGAACAGGAAGCCGGGATTGGTGCCGGGCTCGACATCATACCAGGTGCCCCATTCGTCGACGAGCAGCGCGACCCGCTTCCGGGGGTCGTATTTGTCCATGATCGCCGCGTGGCGGGTGATCAGCTCGTCCATCTTCAGCGTCTTGGACAGGGTGCGCGCCCAGGCCTCCTCGTCGAAGCCGGTCGCCGCGCCCTTCTTTTCCCACGAGCCGGGGATGGTGTAATAATGGACGCCGATGCCGTCGAAGTGGTTGCCGGCCTCGCGCATCATCACCTCGGTCCAGTTATAGTCGTCGCTGTTGGCGCCGCTGGCGATTTTCATCAGCTTCTCGCCCGCGGGCACCTTCAGGAAGGTGGAATAGCGGCGCGTCACGTCGGCGGCATATTCGGGGCGCATATTGCCGCCGCAGCCCCACAGCTCGTTGCCGATGCCGAACATCGCCAGCTTCCATGGGCGGTCGCGGCCGTTCCGGCGGCGCTCCTCGGCATAGGTCGATTTGGACGGGAAGGTCATATATTCGACCCACTCGGCCATTTCGGACGGCGCGGACGAGCCGACATTGCCCGAGACATAGGCTTCGGCGCCGACCAGCTCGGTATAGTTCATGAACTCGTTGGTGCCGAAACTGTTGTCCTCGGTCACGCCGCCCCAGTTGGTGTTGACCTTGGTCAGGCGCTTCGCCTGCGGACCGACGCCTTCGCGCCAGTGATATTCGTCGGCGAAGCAGCCGCCCGGCCAGCGGATCACCGGCACGCGAATCGCCTTCAGCGCGTCGATCACGTCGCGGCGATAGCCGTTGATGTTGGGGATCTTGCTGCCCTTGCCCACCCAGATGCCCGGATAGATGCCGGTGCCCAGATGCTCGGCGAACTGGCCGAAGATGTGGCGGTCATAGACCGCGCCGGGACGGTCGCCATGCACCGCCACCTGATCGCCGCCGCTCGTCGGTGCCGTCTGCGCGGTTGCCGACGCTCCGTTCAGCGACAGGGTGGCGAACGCCGCCGCGAACAGAAACTTGGTTGCCCTTTTCATGGATTCTCCTCTGCCTGATGCGGGCATGATGGATTATTGTCCGAGTAAAAAACAGCCCCCTTTCCACCATGGATTGACGCGATCATCCCCTCGTCCGCTAAGATGCCTGCGTAATCGGGTCAGGCGGGGAGCAGGCGATGGGGTTTTGGGCGGATCGGGCAAGGCGCGGTGGTCGGGTCGCGGCCATGCTGGGGATGATTTTGTCGGCGTCGTCGGTGGCGGCGCAGTCGCCCGCGCCGGATCGGCCGGTGCCCGTCACGCTGCGCCCCGCCATCGATCGCCCCTCGACCGTGTTCGAGGGCTGGGGCACCGCGCTCGCCTGGTTCGCGCATGTCACCGGCGGCTGGCCCGAGGCGGAGCGGACGCGGCTGGCCGATCTCTTCTATGGACCGGGCGGCCTGGGCTGGACGATAGCACGCTACAATATCGGGGGCGGCAATGCCGCCGATACCAAGCCCTATATGAAGGTCGGCCGCGCGGTGCCGGGCTTCTGGCGGCAGCCCGCCGGTGTGACGGGCAAGGACTGGTGGCGGCCCGAGGACCCCGCCATGTGGGACTGGAATCAGGACGCCAACCAGCGCTGGTGGCTGGACGCGATCCGGGTGCGGGTGAAGCAGCCGATCTTCGAGGCCTTCTCCAATTCGCCGCCCTGGTTCATGACGGTCAGCGGCCGCGTGTCGGGCGCGGAAAAGGGCACCGACGACAATCTGCGCCCCGGCATGGAGGGCGCCTTCGCCACCTATCTGGTCCGCGCGACCCGCGAATTGCAGCAGCGCCACCATATCGCCTTTCGCACCCTGTCGCCGGTCAACGAGCCCAACACCGATTACTGGTTCGCCGCCAACACGCAGGAGGGCGCGCACTGGTCGCCCCGGCGACAGGCAATGATGATCGACGCGACCGCCGCCGCGCTGAAGGCGCAGGGCCTGGCGACCGTGGTCGGCGCGCCCGACGAGACCGCCTCGCATCTGTTCGTCGAGGACTGGGCCGCCTATCCGCCCGCGACCCGCGCGGCGATCGGCCAGCTCAACGTCCACAGCTATGGCAGCGTCCACCAGACGGCGGTGCGCGACATTGCGCGATCCTCGGGCATCCGGCTGTGGATGAGCGAGAACGACACCCCGCTGTCGCGCGATCCCGAGGACTTTACCGGCATGGCGACGCCGCTGGCCTTTGCCGAGCATGTCGTGGGGGACATCAAGCGGCTGGAACCCGCCGCCTGGGTCTTCTGGCAGGCGGTCGAGGATCTGAGCACCCGCGACGGGCAGAAGGGATCGAACTGGGGCATCGTCAAGGCCGACCTGCAAGGCGCGGCGGATCGTCCGCATGCGATTCACGTCACCGGCAAATATTGGGCGATGGCGCAGTTCAGCCGCTTCATTCGGCCGGGGGATCGGCTGGTGCCGGTGGACGATATGGACACGGTCGCGGCGCTCTCGTCCGACGGACGGCGGCTGGTGCTGGTCCATGTCAATCCGGGGCTATCCCCGCGCCCGCTGACCGTCGCGGTGCCGGGGCGGTGGCAGCGGCGGGTATTCCTGACCGATGCGGGGCATCATGCCGAGGCGGTCGATTCGACGGTGGCGCCGCCGCGCTCGATCGTGACGCTAGTTTTGACGCGGTAGTTCGGAACGGTCGGGGCGTGGCCTTCGACTTCGCTCAGGCTGAACGGCGTGAGGGAATAGAGATGCCCCCCAAACCCCGTTCAGCCTGAGCGAAGTCGAAGGCCAAGGGAATCACATCCCCGCTAGGTTGCGGGTTCGAGTCCTGCCGGGGCCACCAGCCTCACATCCCCGCATCGGGATCGGTCAGCCCGATCATCCGCCGCCCCGCCCGCCTGGCGAAGTTCAGCGTCACCTTCTTGCGGATATGGGCGGCCAGCGGCACGCTGTGCGCCTCCCGGACGATCGCCGCGTCATAGCGGTCGGCGACGATGATCCCGGTCCGCTCGGGCAGGAAGGCCGCGCCCTCCAGCGGCGACCAGTCGAAACCGGCGGGCACCGCCCAGTAGAAGCGGTCGCAATGCGCCAGATAGTCGGGCCATTTGCCGTCGCCCAGCATGTCGGCGCGCGACACCTTGATCTCGACGATCAACGCCTGCCCGCGCGCGTCGAGCGCCATCAGGTCGGCACGGCGGCCGCCCTCCAGCGGAACCTCGGGGATGGTGATCAGATCGTGGCGGAGCAGCATCCGCGTCACGCCGCGCGCGACATCGGCGGCGCAGAGCGGCGAGGCGGGATCGTCGACACACGAAGCGGGCGGCATGTCCAACATGCCACCCGCTTAGAACATTTGACGAACAAACGCAAAGCCCCGCCAGAGCGGGACCGGATCAGCGATAGAAGATATGATTGCCGATCGCGGCGACCTTCTGCACTCGCACGCCCGGACGGTTGCCGGGGGTGTTGAAGTACAGCGCCTTGCCCGCGGTGCTGTCCCACGCCTGGGACAGCGCGACCTGCGCGACCGCGATGGCGGTGCGATAGGCGGCGCGCGACGGGCTGACCGAAGGAATTTCGCCACCGCGCACGAAGCTGAACTGCCCGCGCTGCTTGATGACGTCGCACACGCTGGTCGGGAAGCGGCCCGACTTGGTGCGGTTCAGGATGACCTGGGCGACGGCGAGCTGACCGGCGAGCGGTTCGCCGCGACCCTCGAAATAAATCGCACCGGCAAGGCAGCGGAGCTCTTCGCTCGACGCCATCTCGTCCTGGGCGGCCACGGCCTCGGCCAGCGTTTCATATTCGCCGGCGTCATCCGCTTCAGAAACCTGGGAAAGATCGGGAAGCGCGGACATGGTGGCCCGGGCGCTCTGCGGAACCATCGCCAGATCGGCGGCGTTGATCCCGGAAACAGCCATCGCCGTGGCTGGTACGGCACCACCGGCAGCATTGGCGGCGACATTGGTCGCCAGGCTGGGGGTGCTGGTGGCGAGAAGTCCCGCCAGGGAAAGAGCCATGGCCGCAGTAGCCGCGACTCGCTTGAAAACCGTCATTCACTCGAACAGACATGCGGTTGGATCACGGACCCGAGCAGCCCAAAGGGCACTCGTCCGGGCTTCCCCCCGACTGCGTAACCGACCGGATCGCACCCAGCGCGGCACAACGCGACTTTAAGATGGGGGGCTCGTGGCCGATCCGGCCGCGTTCGTCAATGTTGCAGGATCGTTTCAGCGGTGAAGCGTTCCGCCGCAGCGCCATCCAGTTCGATCACCCACAGGTCGGGATCGCGCGACCGGCGGCGGCGCCAATAGCTTAAAATATCGTTTGCAGGCGTCGAATCGATCAGCGCGGTTCGGCCATCGGAGCCGAGCCCCCGCTCCAGCACGCGCTCGCGGCGCTCGGCGGTATCGGGGTCGGTATCGACGACGATCACCAATATGCCCCCCGCCTGCGGATCGCCCTTGGCCAGCACCATGCCCATGCCGCCGCTATCGTTCATCCGGCGGAGCAGCGCGGTGACCAGCATCCCGCTCGGCAGGCGACCGTCCATCGCCTCAACCCGCCCGATAGCCGGGCAGCCCCGCCAGCGCGATCTGCGAGCGCATGAAGGTGCCGGTGCCGCGTGCGACCTCTTCGCCATCGGCGTCGATCAATCGCGCATCCGCGACGAACACCCGGCGCCGTCCGCTGACCCAGCGCCCCTCGGCGACGACCGCCCCCGCCCGCATCGGCCGGGTGAGCAGCAGGTTGAACTGCGTCGTCAGCAGGAAGCGATCGGTGACCAGGCTGTTGCAGGCATAGAAGGCCGCATCGTCCAGCATCTTGAAATAGCTGGTGCCATGCGCCGCCCCCGCCGCGTGATAATGGCGTTCGTCGACCCGGAAGCGGATGCGCGCGACGCCGGGTTCGGGAATCTCCAGCGTGGAGTCGAACAGCCGGTTGATCGGCGCCTCGGCATAGAGCGCCTCCAGCGCCCGGAAATGCGCGGCCTCGCCTTCAGGCCGCGGCGTCACGCGCCTCGTCCTGGGTCAGCAGCGCCCAGATCGCGTCGGGCGACCCGGCCCCGCGCAGCTTGGCGACGAAGCCCTTGTCGCGCAGCCGCCGCGAGACCCGCGCCAGCGCCTTGAGATGCGCGGAGCCCGCATCGGCGGGGGAGAACATCGCAAAGACCAGGTCGACCGGCATGTCGTCGACCGCCTGGAAATCGACCGGCTGCGCCAGCCGCGCGAACACGCCGACGATCTGGTCCAGCCCGGCGACCTTGCCATGCGGAATGGCGATACCGCCGCCGAAACCGGTCGAACCCAGCTTCTCGCGCTCGACCAGCACGTCGGTCAGTATCTTGGCGCTCTGTCCGGCAGGACCGGACGCCGCCGTCGCCAGAACCGGAAACAGGCTTTTCTTGTTCGCGGCCGTAACACCGGCCAGCACGGTTTCGTGGCGCAACAGATCGCTAAAGTCGTTCATCGTTTTTTCCGGTGCGCCCCCGCGCGGCCCGGCTATTAGCGGGCCACGCGGAAGAACGATAGGGGCTTAAAGGTCAGCCGCCCCGCTGCGGTTCGACCCAGCCAATGGTTCCATCGCCACGGCGATACACCATGTTATACGATCCGGTGCCCGAATTCTTGAACAACAGCGCGGCTGTATTGCGCAGGTCGAGCATCATCACGGCATCGGACACGCTGGCATCGGGAATGTCGACGCGGGTTTCGGCGATGATCAGGGGCGCATCGCCCGCCTCATCTTCGTCGACCTGTTCGGCGAACAGGGTATAGCCCGCATCATAGGCCCCCGCCTCGGCCAGCTCGATCGCCTGGCCCGCATTGCGATCCTTCAGGCGGCGCGAGTAACGGCGCAGCTGCTTTTCGATCTTGGTGGCGGCACCGTCGAAGGACAGATGCGCGTCCTGTGCATCGTGGCGGCCCTTCAGGACGAGGCCGCGGGTCACGTGCATGACGATATCGCATTTGAAGCCGATATCGTGCGGCCCCTTGCCGAACGTCACCTCCGACGACATGGCGCGGGCGAAATATTTCTCGGCGATACCCTGAAGCCGGTCCGTCACATGGGTCCGCAGCGCGTCGCCCGTTTCGACCTGATGACCAGAAATCCGGATATCCATCGTCTTCTCCTTGTCTTACACGACTGGGACGGTCCTTTTGGCCTGTCCCGTGGCGTCAACCGGACGCCTCGGCCCCCCAAATCGGATCGGTGATACCCTTTAGAAACGCGGCATGGGCGGCAAGTTCCCCCTCGCTGGGGCGGAAGATGCGCGGCGGCCGGACTTTGGCGGGCGCGCGGGCGACGACCACCGGCCCCGCCTCCACCATGGTCTCGGCCAGCAGGCCTAGCCCGATCTGGCGCCCGCCCATGAGCTCGACATAGACCTGTGCCAGCAGTTGCGCGTCGAGCAGCGCGCCGTGCAGCACGCGGTGCGACCGGTCGACGCCGTACCGCGAACAGAGCGCGTCGAGCGTATGCTTGGCCCCCGGATGCTTGCTGCGCGCGATGGCCAGCGTATCGACCATCCGCGTCTTCTCGCAGACAGGCGGAAAGCCCAGCGCGCCCAGCTCGCCATTGATGAAGCCGAAGTCGAAGGTCGCATTGTGCGCGATCAGCGGCGCGTCGCCGATGAAGTCGAGAAACTCGGCCACGCCCTGGGCGAAGACCGGCTTGTCCTTCAGGAAGGCGTCGGACAAGCCGTGGATCGCCTGCGCCTCGGGGGGCATGGCGCGTTCGGGGTTGAAATAGGCGTGATAGGTCCGCCCCGTCTCGACCCGGTTTACCAGTTCGACACAGCCGATTTCGACCAGCCGGTCGCCTTCCGAAAATTTGAACCCTGTCGTTTCGGTGTCGAAAACGATCTCTCTCATGCCCCGACTATCGGCCTTCGGAGTCCCGCATGCAAGTGATCAGCCGCTGCACCGCGCGCTTTGTGTCGGTGATGGGAATGTCGGTCGCGATGACGTGATCGGCGCGCGCGCGCTTGTCGGCATCGGGCAGCTGACGTGCGAGAATCGCGTCGAATTTCTCGCGCGTCATGCCGGGCCTTGCCAACACCCTGGCCTCCTGCACGGCAGGTTCTGCCGATACGACCAACACCTTATCCACAGCCTTATCCCCGCCCGTTTCGAACAGCAAAGGCACGTCGACGACGACCAGCGGCGCGTCGGCATGGCGGTGGAGAAAGGCGGCGCGCTCGGCCTGGACCGCCGGATGGACGATTCGCTCGAGCCGCCGCATCGCCGAATCATCGCCCAGCACCGCGCGACCCAGCGCCGCGCGGTTCACCCCGTTCGCATCGGTGGTGCCCGGAAAGGCCGATTCGATCGCCGCGACCAGCCGCCCGCCCGGCCCCTGGAGCCTGTGGACACAGGCATCGGCGTCGAACACCGGCACGCCCTCGTCGCGGAACATCTGCGCGACGGTGGACTTGCCCATGCCGATCGAGCCGGTCAGCCCGAGGACGATCATCCGAGCAGAAGGCCGCGCAGTTCCTCGTCGCGGTCGCGAGGCGGCTCGGCACCGAAGAACAGCTCGAACGCCACCGCCGCCTGGCCGATCAGCATCTCCAGCCCGTCGATCGTGTCGAGGTCGCGCGCCCGCGCCGCCGCCAGCAGATCGGTCTCCAGCGGGGCATAGACGATGTCATAGACCACCGCCTCCTCGGGCAGCGCCGACAGGTCGAGGGTCAGCGGCGGCTGGCCGGTCATCCCCAGGCTGGTCGCGTTGACGACCAGGGCCGAGGGCGGCACCGCCGCGCCGATCGGCAGCGCCTGTCCCTTCAGGCCGAAGGAGGACAGCAGCGCCGCGCCCTTGAGCACGTTGCGGTTGAACAGCGTCACCGGGCCGACGCCCATGCGCGAAAGCGCGAACAGGATAGCGCGCGCCGCCCCCCCTGCCCCGATCACCGTCACCGGCTGCCCCGCGGGATCCAGCCCGCTCAGCGGCGCATAGAATCCCGCCGCATCGGTATTGGTGCCGACCAGCGCGCCGTCCTCGGCCCGGATCACCGTGTTGATCGCGCCGATCGTGGTGCGGACGTCGCCGCGATCCTCGACATGCGCCAGCGCCTCGACCTTGTGCGGCACGGTGACGTTGCAGCCGCGCCAATCGGGATCGGCCTTGCGCTCGGCGAAATAGGCCGCCAGCCCCTCGGGCGCGACGTGGACCGCGCGATACTCCACGTCGAGACCCAGCGCCTCGGCCCAGAAATTGTGGATGATCGGCGATTTGGAATGGCTGATCGGGTCGCCGATCACCTCTGCATAAGGCTTGGTCATCATGAATCCTGTCAGGCGGCCATCCAGCCGCGCTCGCGCAGATAGCCCAGCACGGGCAGCAGCGGCATGCCGAGAATGGTGAAATGGCTCCCCTCGATCCGCGAGAAGAGCTGGACGCCCGGCCCCTCGATCCGGAAACAGCCGACACAGCCCGCGATTTCGGGCCATTCCTGATCGAGATAGCGGTCGATAAAGGCACCCGAAAGCGGGCGGACATGGAGTTTCGCGCGCTCGACATGCCGCCAGACGGGGCGGCCATGTTCGGCGATGACGGCGGCGCTCCACAATTCGTGGCTGCCGCCGCTCATCCGCGCGAGATGCTCGGCCGCTTCCTCGCGGCTCTCAGGCTTGTCGAGCAGCGTGCCGTCGGCCAGCGCGACGATCGAATCCGATCCCAGCACCGGGACCGGCCCGGCATTCGCCGACACCTTCACTGCCTTCATCTCGGCCAGCGCGTCGGACAGGTCGCGGGGGGAGGTGCCCGCCATCGCCGCCTTCACGCCCGCTTCGTCGACCCGCGCGGGCAGCGCCTCATAGGCCACTCCGGCGGCGTCGAGCATCGCCCGGCGCGAGGCGCTTTGCGAGGCGAGGATGATCATGCTTCGGCCTTTCGTTGATTCACCAGCGAGATGATCGCCGCCGCCGTCTCCTCGATCGAGCGGCGGGTGACGTCGATCACCGGCCAGTCATTGTCAGCGAACATCCGCCGGGCAAAGGTCAGTTCGCGATTGACCGCCTCCTGCTCGACATAATCGGTGTCGGGCGCCTGGTTCAGCGAGAGCAGCCGGTTGCGCCGGATCGCGATCAGCCGGTCGGCGCTGGTGGTCAGACCGACGACCAGCGGCTTTTTCAACGTGAACAAAAAGGGGGGCGGGGGGCTTTCGACCACGATCGGGATGTTGGCGGTCTTGAACCCGCGATTGGCGAGATAGATGGAGGTCGGCGTCTTGGACGACCGGCTGACGCCCGCCAGCACGATATCGGCTTCCTCCCATTCCTCCCACGCGATGCCGTCGTCATGCGCGATGGTGAACTGGATCGCATCGACCCGCGCGAAATAGGCGGCATCGAGGACGTGCTGGCGACCGGGCCGCATCTTGGCCTGAACACCCAACAGCCCCGACAGCGCGGCATTGACCGGGTCGAGCGGCGCGACCGTGGGCAGGCCCAGCGCATGGCACCGGCTCTCCAGCACGCGCCGGGTGGTCGGATTGACCAGCGTATAGATCACCAGCCCCGGATTCTGCGCGATCTCCTGAAGGATGCGCTCCAGATGGCTCTCGGTGCGGACCATCGGCCAGAAGTGCCGGACGGTTTCCACATCGTCATATTGGGCCAGCGCCGCCTTGGCGATGTTCTCCAGCGTCTCGCCCGTGGAATCGGACAAAAGGTGGAGGTGGAGCCGCGTCGTCATGACCGGCCTAATGACTCTGTGGATAACATGGGAAGAATCGGTAGCGTAACTTCGCCGACCGGCCAAGCGCCGGACCGGCGGTGGATAACGACCGATTCGTCCACAATGAATCTCACAGGCCCGATTCTTTTCCACAGCCTGTGAGTTACGGGGGTCATGAATCCGAATCCCGTTGAATCGGCGATTCCCCATGAGTCAACGTGTTGGCATATCGGGGAGAGCCGCATAATCCCGACAACCAACGTGCCAACCACTTCAACAATCCATTCTTAGAATCTTCTTATTTAGAAGAAGGGGGGTCTCCTGACCGACGTTGCGATTCAAAAGCCCCTGCTCGCCGTGCTGAACGGAGAGCGGCAGGCGACACCGCCCATGTGGCTCATGCGACAGGCCGGACGCTATCTGCCCGAGTATCGCGAACTCCGGGCGCAGAAGGGCGGCTTCCTGGCCCTGGCCACCGATCCGGCGGCGGCGGCCGAGGTGACGGTGCAGCCGATCCGGCGCTTCGGGTTCGACGGCGCGATCCTGTTCTCCGACATCCTGATGGTCCCCTGGGCGCTGGGCCAGGACCTGAGCTTCGGGGCGGGGGAGGGGCCACGTCTGGCGCCCGCGCTGGTCGATCATGCGCTGAATGCCCTCGAGCGCGTCCCTGAGCGCCTCGACCCAGTCTATGCCACCGTGGCGGGGGTGAAGGCGCAATTGCCGCTCCAGACGACGTTTCTGGGCTTTGCGGGCTCTCCCTGGACGATCGCGACCTATATGGTGGCGGGGCAGGGATCGAAGGACCAGGGCGAGACGCGGCGTTTCGCCTATGCCGATCCGGCAGGCTTCGGCGCGATCATCGATGCGATCGTCGCGATGACCGTGGATTATCTGGCGGGCCAGGTCGAAAACGGCGTCGAGGCGGTGCAGCTATTCGACAGCTGGGCGGGGTCGTTGAGCCCGGCGCAGTTCGAGCGCTGGGTGATCGCCCCCAATGCCGCGATCGTCGAGGGTTTCCGCCAGCGTTGCCCCGGCGTGCCGGTCATCGGTTTCCCCAAGGGGGCCGGGGGCAAGCTGCCCGCTTATGCCCGTGAGACGGGGGTGGATGCGGTCGGGCTGGACGAGACGGTCGATCCGGTCTGGGCCGACACCTATCTGCCCAAGGACCTGCCGGTGCAGGGCAATCTCGACCCGCTGGCACTGATTGCGGGCGGCGAGGCGCTGGACGGCGCGGTCGACCGCATCCTGGCGGCGTTCACCGAGCGGCCGCATATCTTCAATCTGGGCCACGGCATTCTGCCCGACACGCCGATCGCGCATGTCGAGCGGCTGATCGCCCGTGTACGGAGCGCATCATGATCGGACTGCTCGGCGCCGCCTATGAATGGGTGAAGGCGGCACATATCATCTTCGTGATCTTCTGGATGGCCGGGCTGTTCATGATGCCGCGCTATCTGGTCTATCACCAGGAGGCGCTGGTCGCGGGCGATGCGACCGACGCCGCGCGCTGGGTCGAGCGCGAGGGCAAGCTGCGTGCCATCATCCTGACGCCCGCGATGATCGCGGTGTGGGTGCTGGGGCTGTTGCTGGGGGCGTCGCTGGGGGTGTTTTCCGGTGTGCCGGGGCTGGGATGGCTGCATGCCAAGCTGTTCTTCGTGCTGCTGCTCAGCGGCTATCATGGCTGGATGGTCGGCTATTCCAAAAAGCTGGCGCGGGGGCGGATGACGCTGTCTGGCAAGCAGCTGCGCATGATCAACGAAGTCCCCGCGCTGGCGGCGGCGGTGATCGTGGTCCTGGTGGTCATCAAGCCGTTCTGACCTTCTTGCTCCCCTCCCGTAAACGGGAGGGGTTGGGGGAGGGCAGGGAGTCTCACCGAGACCAACCCCTGCGGCCTTCCCTCCCCCATCCCCTCCCGCCTGCGGGAGGGGCGTGAGTCTCATGGGGGTGGGCCCTTTCCCCATTGACTTGGGGTTCCCCGAATCCTAACTCAAATCTTGTACGGCGCGGTCCTCGCGTCGCGTACGCTTCCTTATCGACAGCCTCGTTTCGCCGCGATCCTCGCCGACCGACGCCCTCCGACCATCCGGACCGATCCCCATGCATCTGAAAGACCTGAAGAAGAAGACCCCCGCCGACCTCGTGCAGCTGGCCGAGGAACTGGGGGTCGAGAGCGCGTCGACGCTGCGCAAGCAGGACCTGCTCTTCGCCATCCTGAAGGAGCAGGCGGAAAAGGGCGACCAGATCATGGGCCTGGGCACGATCGAGGTGCTGCCCGACGGTTTCGGCTTTCTGCGCTCGCCGGAAGCGAACTATCTCGCCGGGCCCGACGACATCTATGTCTCGCCCAACCAGGTCCGCAAGCACGGCCTGCGCACCGGCGACACGGTGGAAGGCGAGATCCGCGCGCCCAAGGACGGCGAGCGCTATTTCGCGCTGACCAAGCTGACCTCGGTCAATTTCGACGACCCGGAGGCCGTCCGCCACCGCGTCAATTTTGACAACCTCACCCCGCTCTACCCCGAGCAGAAGCTGATCCTCGACCCCGCCGACCCGACCCAGAAGGACAAGTCGGCGCGCGTCATCGACATCGTCAGCCCCCAAGGCAAGGGCCAGCGCACGCTGATCGTCGCGCCGCCGCGCGTGGGTAAGACGGTGATGCTGCAGAACATCGCCAAGGCGATCACCGACAACCATCCCGAAGTCTTCCTGATCGTCCTGCTGATCGACGAGCGTCCGGAAGAAGTCACCGACATGCAGCGCTCGGTGCGCGGCGAGGTCGTTTCCTCGACCTTCGACGAACCGGCGCAGCGCCACGTCCAGGTCGCCGAGATGGTGATCGAAAAGGCCAAGCGCCTGGTCGAGCACAAGAAGGATGTGGTCATCCTGCTCGACTCGATCACCCGTCTGGGCCGCGCCTACAACACCGTCGTGCCCTCGTCGGGCAAGGTGCTGACCGGCGGTGTGGACGCCAACGCGCTCCAGCGGCCGAAGCGCTTCTTCGGTGCGGCGCGCAACATCGAGGAGGGCGGCTCGCTCTCGATCATCGCCACCGCGCTGATCGACACCGGCAGCCGCATGGACGAGGTCATCTTCGAAGAGTTCAAGGGCACCGGCAACTCGGAAATCGTCCTCGACCGCAAGGTCGCCGACAAGCGCATCTTCCCGGCGATGGACGTGGGCAAGTCGGGCACCCGCAAGGAAGAGCTGCTGGTCGAGAAGGACAAGCTGTCCAAGATGTGGGTGCTGCGCCGCATCCTCATGCAGATGGGCACGATCGATTCGATGGAGTTCCTGCTCGACAAGATGAAGAACTCGAAGACCAACGAGGATTTCTTCGACTCGATGAACCAGTAATCGGCGCTCGGCGGGGTCATCCGGCCCCGCGACGCTACGGAAATAGGGGTTCGCCGGCGGAATTGGTCCCGCTTGCGAACCCATTTTCGTTTTGGGGCGTTAGCAGGCCCGATCCCACCCCCTTTCGGGATCGTGCCGGTCCAAGCACGGCACGGCCGCGTCGTTGCTTACCAGGCGACGCGGCCAAACGGGGGGCACGCCAATTTCCGTTCAGCCTGAGCGAAGTCGAAGGCCAAGGGTCTCCGTTGGCCAAACGCGAGCCCTGCGCCTCGACGTCGCCCCGCGGGAACGGAAGGGTAGGTGAGAGGCGCTCCGGCCCTTACGGCCGGGTGCGTCCGCCGCCCATGCCACCGCCCTGACCGCCACCCGCGCCGGGTGCGCCCACCGCGCCGATATTGCCGAACAGGTCCTGGAAGAAGCCGCGCTTGCGGCCCAGCGTCGGGGTGGTCTTGCCATAGGGCGAGATGTCGGCGACCTGATCCACGCCCGAACGGCGGATCGTCGTCACGTTGCCCGCCTGGTCGAAGCTGATCTGAAGCGTGATCTGCGACGCCGGCTTGGGCAGGTTGAAGCCCAGATTGCGGCTGTCGCGCGCGACATAATACCAGTCGCCGCCGCCGAACTGGCTGGAGATGGTCGGCGTGCCCAGCGTCTGGAGCACCGACTGGCGGTTATCCACGCCCGGCTGGATCGAGTTGACGAGATCGGTGTCGACCACATAACCCTGATGCGACCGCAGCGGCGTGCAGGCCGACGCGGCCAAGGCCATCGCCAGGCCAAGCCCGAGGGCGCGGGTCGAAGAAACGCTCATCATCATCTCCGGGCCGGGGGATCGGCCGCACAGGCAAATATACAGGCGGTCGATCCGCTCGACCGTCACCCCCTCGATATGCCAAGGGAAAGACGCATACAAGCACTCGCGCGGGTGTGATCGCGCAAGGCGAGGGAGGGGCGGATGGCCGCGGGCTGGCTGAAGCGGATGGTGGCGCGCTATTTCGGGCGCGACGGGGACGAGGCGTTGCCGCTCTACAATGCGGTGGTGCTGCGCGCACGCGAACCGCACTGGTATGTCGAGGGCGCGGTGCCCGACACGGTCGATGGCCGGTTCGACATGATCGCGGCGATCCTCTCGCTGGTCCTGATCCGGCTGGAGCGGGAGTCCGAGGGGGCGGCGCTGGCCGCGCGGTTGACCGAACGCTTCGTCACCGACATGGACGGGCAGTTGCGCGAGCTGGGCATCGGCGACATCGTGGTCGGCAAGCATATCGGCCGGATGATGGCGATGCTCGGCGGCCGCCTGACCGCCTATCGCGACGGACTGGCGGGGGAGGGGGCGGCGCTGGATGCCGCGTTGCTCCGCAATCTGTATCGGGGGGACGCGCCCGCCGGTCCGGATGCCGTCGCCCATGTGCGCGATCGGATGCGCGATCTGTCTGAGCGGCTGGCGGCGGTGTCGCTGGCTCGATTGAGAATGGGAGAATTGCCGTGACCCCCGAATGGAGCCGCCCCGAAAAGATCGACACGATCGGCGAGCGTGAAAAGACTGTGACGATCCAGGCCTCGGAAGAGGAGCGCCGCGCGCTGGCCGGGCGGTTCGGACTGGTGTCGATCGACGCCCTTGCCGCCGATCTGGTCGTCCGGCGCGATGCGATGGGCATCCTCGTCACCGGCACGGTCCGCGCAAAGGTGGCCCAGCCCTGTTCGGTGACCGGCGACCCGGTGCCCGCCACGGTGGACGAGCCGGTGGCGTTGCGCTTCGTCGAACCTTCGGGCCATGGCGGCGACGAGGAGATCGAGCTGTCCGAGGATTCGCTCGACACGATCGAGATAGAGGGCGGCACGATCGATCTGGGAGAGGCCGCGGCCGAGACCATGGCGCTCTCGCTCGACCCGTTTCCGCGCAGCCCCCATGCGGCGGCGGCCCTGAAGGAAGCGGGGGTTATCAGCGAGGACGAGGCCGGGCCGTTCGGTGCGCTGGCGGGATTGAAGGCCAAGCTGGAGGGGAAGGAGTAACCTCTCGCACTTGCGCCGGTTTTTCCCGATTATCCACAGGCTATCAACAGATAGCTAACAGGTTGCCAACGGTTTTTCGGGCCATTTTCCGACAGATTGGCCCACAGCCTATCAGGGGTCAGGTCAGGGTGTGTCGGGTCCCAGCGTCGGGTCCAGGTCGCGCGGGCGGATAAAGGCGATCAGGGTCGCGCTGTGTGAAGCGGCATCCGCCCACCGGGTGATCGGCAAGGTCAGCTGCGCGACGGTGGCGGTGGGATATTTCTCTTCGACCCGTTCGCGCAGTTCGCCATCGCAGGTCAGGTCGAGGACCAGATCCTCCAGCCCGGGATTATGCCCCACCATCAGGACATGGTCGCAGGCATCAGGCAGCGCATGGACCTGATCGAGCAGGCTGGCCGAGGAGGCGAGGTAGAGCGCCTTGTCCCAGACCGGTGCCAGCTTGCGGCCATAGCCGCTCCACACTTCGTCCAGCGTCTCGATCACACGGACGGCGGGCGAGGCGAGGATATGGTCGAAGGCCATGTCGAGCGATTTCAGATGGCGTCCCATCATCGCCGCCGCGCGCCGCCCCTTGGCGTTGAGCGGCCGGTCGAAGTCGCGTGCGACGGGATCGTCCCAGCTCGATTTGGCATGGCGAAGCAGCGTCAGCGTCTTCATCGGATCGGATTCTCCGTCGCGGCGGCCAGCGGGGTGTCGACCGATCCATGCCCGATCCCGGCGTCGGAGGAAAGCCGGGCCGCGACCCGCGCGACCGCCTCGTCGAGCGTGACGCGCGCAATCGCCACGCCCGGTGGAAAGGCGTCGAGCAGGCGCGACGGCATGGCGGCGGACAGCAGCACGAAGGCACCACGATCGTCGGCGCGGCGGATCAACCGGCCGAACGCCTGGGCCAGTCGCGCGCGGACGATACGGTCGTCATAGGCGCTGCCGCCCCCCGCCAGCTTGCGTGCGGCATGAAGCACGGTCGGCTTGGGCCAGGGTACGCCCTCCATCACCACCAGCCGCAGCGAGGCGCCGGGCACGTCCACCCCGTCGCGCAGCGCATCGGTGCCGAGCAGCGACGCCGACGGATCGTCGCGAAAGATATCCACCAGCGTCCCCGTGTCGATCGGATCGACATGCTGCGCGTGCAGCGCCAGCCCCTCGCGCGCCAGCCGGTCGGCGATCCGGCCATGCACGCCGCGCAACCGTCGGATCGCGGTGAACAGCCCCAGCGTACCCCCGCGCGACGCCGCGATCAGCCGGGCATAGGCATTGGCCAGTTGGGGAATGTCGCCGCGCTTGACGTCGGTGACGATCAGCACCTCGGCCCGGCTCGGATAATCGAACGGGCTGGGGGCGACGAAATGGGCGGGGCCACGCGCCAGATGCGGCGCGCCGGTCCGCGCCTCCGCCACGTCCCAGTCGCCGCCCGCGCGCAGGGTCGCCGAGGTGACGAGCGCGCCATGCGCGGGCTTCAGCACGATTTCGGCAAAGGGGCGGGTGGGGTCGAGCCAGTGACGGTGCAGCCCGATATCATATTCGCGCCCCTCGACCCGGTCGACCGCCAGCCAGTCGACAAAGTCGGGATCGGCAGGGCCGCCGATCCGCGCGAGCAGCGACAGCCAGGCGGCGACCGTCTCGGCGCGCCAGGCGATCGATGCGATTGCGCCCTCGACCCGCGCACGCGCCTGACCGTCGAGCCAGTCGGGCGCTTCCTGCAACACCGCCTCCAGCCGCTGGCCCAGCGTGACCAGCGGGCGCAGCAGCGCGTCGAGCGCGTGCGCGGCGGGACCGGCGGCATCGATCAGCTCGGGGGAGGGGTCGGCGAGTTCGGTCTCCAGACCATAGCCCGCATCGCCGGTTTGCTCGGCGCGTGCAAAGGCCAGCCCCCGCACCGCCGCCAACAGCGTCTCGATCGGACCGAAGGGCTGACCCTCCGCCAGTCGGCCGAGCCAGCCTTCGCTCGCCAGCGCCTGCGCGGCCTGCACCGCATCGCCGATCGCGCGATTGCCGCCCTCGTCATAGCTGGCGACATCGGACAGCCGCGCCGCCAGACCGCGCCGCCGTCCGCGCGACCCGGCCTCGGGGCCCAGGATCCAGCGGCGCAGCTCGATCGTCTCCGATCCGGTCAGCGCGGTGGCGAACATCGAGTCCGCCGCGTCGAACAGGTGATGGCCCTCGTCGAAGACATAGCGGGTCGGCCGGGTCTGAGTCTCGCGCCCGCGCGCGGCGTTGACCATCACCAGCGCATGGTTGGCGATGACGATATCCGCCTGCACCGAGGCGCGGGCCGCCCGCTCGATGAAGCATTTCCGATAATGCGGGCAGCCCGCATAGACGCACTCGCCACGCCGGTCGGTCAGCGCCGCCGATCCGTTGCGCCGGAACAGGGTGGTCAGCCAGCCGGGCAGGTCGCCGCCGACCATATCGCCATCGCCGGTATAGGCCGCCCAGCGCGCGACCAGCTGCGCCAGCACCGCCGCGCGTCCCGCGAACCCACCCTGAAGCGCGTCCTCCAGATTGAGCAGACAGAGATAATTCTCCCGCCCCTTGCGGGTGACGACGCGTTCCTTGCGCAGCACCGCGTCGGGGAAGATGCGCGCGGTCTCGCCGCTCAGCTGGCGTTGCAGCGCCTTGGTATAGGTCGAGATCCACACCGCACCGCCCGCCCGCTCGGCCCAGAGGCTGGCGGGGGCGAGATAGCCCAGCGTCTTGCCGATGCCGGTCCCCGCTTCGGCCAGGACCATGTTGGGCGTGTCGCGGACCGCGCGCGGTGCGAAGGCGGCGGTGACCGCGGCGGCATAGGCGCGCTGGCCCGGCCGCTCCTCGGCCCCGTCGCCGGTCAGCCGGACCAGCCGCTCCTCCGAATCCTGCGGCGGCAGGTCGATGGTGCGCGGGGCGGGGCGGGGGGCATCCTCTTCCCATTCGGGCAGCGCGCTGAACAGCCAGCGTTCGTTGCGCTCGGGCCGGGTCAGGCGCGGACCGATCAGCGGCGCCCAGGGCCAGCGGAGTCGCGCCAGACTCTGCGCGGCGGTCCAGGCACCCTCGCGCTCGGGCCAGGCGCCGTCGGGCATGGCGAGCAACGTCTCGGTCGCGCGGAGGAGGAAGGCGGCGACATCGGCATCGCTTTCCGGCGGCTCGAGTCCGCAGGCACGGGCAAGGCCATGCGGGGTCGGGACCGCGAATTGGGCGGGGCGCAGGAATGCGAACAGCTCGAGGATGTCGAGCCCCGACAATTCGGCATAGCCCAGCCGCTGGCCGATCAACGGCGCGTTGAGAAGGATCACCGGGGTTTCCGACGCGAGCCCGATCGCCTCGCCGCGCGAGACGGCGCGGGTCTGTCCGCCGGTGGAAATCCACACACCGCTATGGCTGGCGTGAAGAGCGGGGTGGGGAAGCGCGGTCACGATGATGATTTGGGGGAGTGGGAACAGGTTGGCAACGGGGAATGGGTGTTGAATCGTTCAGGCCAACGGGTTTGCTGTCCGACCCTCCCAGCAGGGCTACCATTCATGGCGCGCACAACGCTCAACAACGCACGCCCCTCCCGCAAGCGGGAGGGGATGGGGGAGGGAAAGCCAAACAGGACCACCCAACCTGTTCCACGTGGAACAACCCGCAATGTGGATAACTCTGTGGGCAAAGAGCGGATAGCTGGTGGAAATCGCAAAATACGTTGTGAATTGCCCCCCGGCTTGCCAGAGGCAAAATCATGACAGACGAACTTCGCTCCACCGCTCTCGAGTCCAAGGCCTGGCCCTATGAGGAGGCCCGCAAGCTCCTCAAACGCTATCCCGACGGCAAACCGGGCGGCGAGCCGATCCTGTTCGAAACCGGCTATGGCCCCTCGGGGCTCCCGCATATCGGGACGTTCAACGAAGTGCTGCGCACCACCATGGTCCGCAATGCCTTTCACGCGCTGTCGGACCAGAAGACCCGGCTGATCGCCTTTTCGGACGATATGGACGGGCTGCGCAAGGTGCCGGACAATGTCCCCAACCAGGAGATGCTGCGCGAGCATCTCGGTAAGCCGCTGACCCAGGTGCCCGATCCGTTCGAGACGTTCGACAGCTTCGCCGCGCACAACAATGCCATGCTGCGCCAGTTTCTCGACCGCTATGGCTTCGATTACGAGTTCGCCTCCTCGACCGACTATTACACCTCGGGCCGGTTCGACGATGCGCTGCGGCTGGTGCTCCGGCATTTCCAGGGCATCCAGGATGTGATGCTCCCGACCCTGCGCGCCGAGCGCCGCGCCACCTATTCGCCGGTCCTGCCGATCAGCCCCAAGTCGGGCATCGTCCTTCAGGTGCCGATCGAGGTCGTGGACGCCGAGGCGGGCCTGATCGCGTTCGAGGATGAGGGCGAGCGGATCGTCCAGTCGGCGCTGGGCGGCCTGTCCAAGCTGCAATGGAAGGTCGACTGGGCGATGCGCTGGGTCGCGCTGGGCGTGGATTACGAGATGGCGGGCAAGGACCTGATCGACTCGGTCACCCAGTCGTCCAAGATCGCGCGCGTGCTCGGCGGCCGCCCGCCCGAGGGCTTCAATTATGAGATGTTCCTCGACGAACATGGCGAGAAGATCTCCAAGTCCAAGGGCAACGGCCTCAGCCTCGACCAGTGGCTGACCTATGGGCCGGAAGAGAGCCTGGCCTTCTTCGCTTACCGCGAACCCAAAAAGGCCAAGCAGCTGCACATGGGCGTCATCCCGCGCGCGGTGGACGAATATTGGCAGTTCCGGGTCAACTATCCCAACCAGTCGCTCAAGGAGCAGCTGGGCAATCCGGTGCATCACATCCATGACGGCAAGCTGCCCGAGGGTGAGCTGCCAGTGACGTTCGGCCTGCTGCTAAACCTGGTCGGCGTGATGGGCGAGGCGACCAAGGAGCAGGTCTGGGGCTATCTCGCCAATTATGTGCCGGAAGCCTCGGCCGCGAAATATCCCGAGCTGGACCGGCTGATCGACCATGCGCTGGCCTATGCGCGTGACTTCGTCGCCCCGACGCTCCAGCGCCGCGCACCCGAGCCGCATGAGGCCGAGGCGCTGCGCCAGCTCGACGCGCAGCTGGCCGCGCTTCCCGAGGGGGCGAGTGCCGAGGATATCCAGAACATCGTCTATGAGATCGGCAAGACCGACGCCTTCCCGTCGCTGCGCGACTGGTTCAAGGCGCTGTACGAGACGCTGCTGGGATCGGCGCAGGGGCCACGCATGGGCAGCTTCATCGCGCTCTACGGTGTGGACAACAGCCGCAAACTGATCGCCGAGGCCCTCGCCAAGGTGGCGTAAAAGGGAAGGGGGGGGCCGACCGGCTCCCCCCTTTTTCGTATCAGCGGAGATGCTCCGCAAAGAACGCCATGGTGCGTTCGTCCGCCAGCCTGGCCGACTCCTCCGAGCGGCGCTGGCCGAATTCGGCGGCAAAGCCGTGATCCTCGCCGGGATAGTCGTACAGCGTCACCTTGGGGTGATCGTCCAGCCCCTCGTGCATCCGCTTCTGCGCGTCCTTGTCGACGAAATGATCCTCCTCCGGAATGTGGAGCAGCACCGGCTTGGCGATCGCATGTTTCTCGCCGAGCAGCCCGTCGATGCCGACGCCATAATAGCCGACACTGGCATCCACATCGGTCCGCGCCGCGGTCATGAAGGCCAGCCGTCCGCCCAGGCAATAGCCGACCACGCCGACCTTGAAGTCCGCGCCATGCTCGTCGCGGATCGCCTTGATCGTCGCCTCGATATCGCGAATGCCGCCATCCTGGTCGAACTGGCCCATCAGGTCGAGCGCCTGCTGCATCTCGTCGGGGACGTCGGGATCCAGCTCGATGCCCGGCGCGATCTTGTGGAAGAGATCGGGCGCGACGGCCAGATAGCCCGCCTCGGCCAGCGTATCGCATTTGCGGCGGATGCCCGCATTGATGCCGAAGATTTCCTGGATGACGATGATCGCCGCGCCCGGCTGTCCCTGCGGCTCGGCGTGATAGGCGTTGAACTGGCCGTCGCCGTGGTCGGCGGCGATGGTCTTGGTCCCGGTCATGTCTACTGGTCTCCTGTGGTCCACGCGATCATAACGCCTTATGCCCGGCTTGGTCGCGATGGAGAATGGCGCATGAAAGTGAATGTGGAAATCGACTGCACGCCCGAAGAAGCGCGGCGTGCGATGGGCCTGCCCGACCTGACGCCGATTCATGAGCGCTATGTCCAGATGATGCTCGACACGATGCAGTCGGGGGTGAAGCCCGAAATGGTCGAGGCGATGATGCGCAGCTGGGCCCCGATGGGCGAGGCGGGCATGGCGATGTGGCGGCGCATGTTCGAGGGGCAGAAGGGCTGATCCGGTGAGCGACACGATCTTCGCCGTATCGAGCGGGCAGCCCCCGGCGGCCATCGCGGTGATCCGGGTCAGCGGCCCGGCGGCGTTCGCGACGGCCGAGCGGCTGGGCGGGCGTCTGCCCGCGCCGCGTCGGGCGGGGCTGCGGACCCTGCGCGACGCGGCGGGGGCGGTGCTGGACTCGGCGCTGATGCTCTGTTTCCCCGGCCCGGCGACGGCGACCGGCGAGGATCTGGTCGAGCTGCATTGCCATGGCGGCCGCGCGGTGGTTGCGGCGGTCGAGGCGGCGCTGGCGACATCACCCGGTGTCCGCCGGGCCGAGCCGGGTGAGTTTACCCGCCGCGCCCTGCTCAACGGCCGGATCGATCTGGCCGAGGCGGAGGGGCTGGCCGATCTGCTCGAAGCCCAGACCGAGCGACAGCGGCGGGCCGCGATCGGCGCGGTCGAGGGTCGGGTGAGCCAGGCGCTGCGCGGCTGGATGGACCGGCTCTCTGCCTTGTCCGCCGGGATCGAGGCGATGCTCGATTTCGCCGAGGAGGATGACGTCCCGCTCGACGCCGCCATGGTGGCGCGGATCAGGAGCGACATGACCGCGCTGGCCGCCACGATGCTGGCGGCGGTCGACCAGCCGCCGGTCGACCGACTGCATGACGGTATCCGGGTGGTACTGGCGGGGCCGCCCAATAGCGGCAAGTCGACCCTGCTCAACCTGCTGGTCGAGCGCGAGGCGGCGATCGTCTCGCCGATTGCGGGGACGACGCGCGACCGGATCGAGGCGAGCGTGCTGCGCGGCGGCATCGCCTATGTGCTGACCGACACGGCGGGGCTGGCCGAGGATACCGACGATGTGATCGAGGCGATCGGCGTCACGCGCGCGCAGGAGGCGATCGGACAAGCCGACATCCTGCTATGGATGGCCGATGCTCCACCGCCGCGCGACGATGCGATCTGGCTGCACGGACGCGCCGATCTGCCGGGGCGCGAGGCTTTGCCCGAGGGGCGGGCGCTGGCGGTGCGGCGGGACAATGCGACGTCGGTGGCCATGGTCTGGGACGCGATTGCGGCGCATGCGGCGACCCTGCTCCCGCGCGAGGATGCGCTGGGTTTCAAGCGGCACCAGCAGGACCAATGCCGCCGAGCGGCACAGGCGCTGCTCACCGCTCAGGGCGATGACGTGCTGTTGATCGCCGAGGAGCTGCGCGTGGCGCGGCAGGCGCTGGCGGCGGTACTGGGGGTCAGCGCGACTGAGACGATGCTCGACGCCTTGTTCGGACGCTTCTGCCTGGGCAAGTGATGTTCCACGTGGAACGTTTTGCCACGGATCGCTTTGACGCTGCGCGCCTCTTGCGATAGGGCGGGGGCATGTTTGATGTCGTAGTGATCGGTGGCGGTCACGCGGGAACCGAGGCCGCCGCAGCGGCCGCGCGCCGGGGCGCGCAGACGGCCCTTTTGTCCTTCGATCGTCATGGCCTGGGCGCCATGTCCTGCAATCCGGCGATCGGCGGATTGGGGAAGGGCCATATTGTGCGCGAGGTCGACGCCTTTGACGGGCTGATCGGTCGCGCGGCGGATCAGGGCGCGATCCACTATCGGATGCTCAACCGGAGCAAGGGGACGGCAGTGCAGGGCCCCCGCGTCCAGGCGGACCGGCGGCGCTATGCCGGGGCGATCCAGGCGATGCTGGCGGCGCAACCCGGCCTGACGATCGTCGAGGGCGAGGCCGAGGCGCTGGTGCTGGACGGTGGCCGGGTGGCCGGCGTGCAGCTGGCGGACGGCTCGGTGCTGGCCTGTCGCGCGGTGGTGCTGGCGACCGGGACCTTCCTGGGCGGACGGCTATTCCGGGGCGAGGAGCGGCATCTAGGCGGCCGTATCGGCGAGCGCGCCGCGACCCGCATGGCCGAGCAGCTGCGTGGTCTGGGCCTGCCGATGGCGCGGATGAAGACCGGCACGCCGCCGCGTCTGGACGGGCGCAGCATCGATTGGGCTCGGCTGGACGAGCAGCCGTCGGACACCGATCCCTGGACCATGTCGCCCATGACGGCGGCACGGCCGCTGCCGCAGATCGCCTGCGCGATCACCCGGACGACCGAAGAGACCCATGCGATCATCGCGGCGGCCTTTCACCGCTCGCCGCTGTTTACCGGCGCGATCGAGGCGAACGGCCCGCGTTATTGCCCGTCGATCGAGGACAAGATCAAGCGCTTCGCGGACCGCGACAGCCATCAGATCTTCTTGGAGCCGGAGGGGCTGGACGATCCGATCGTCTATCCCAACGGCCTGTCGACCTCGCTGCCGACCGATGTGCAGGCGGCGATGATCGCCTCCATGCCGGGGCTGGAGCGCGCGGTCATCACGCTGCCCGGCTATGCGGTGGAATATGACCATATCGACCCGCGCGCGCTCGACGCCCGATTGGCGCTGGGGGCGCTGCCGGGGGTGTTCTGCGCGGGCCAGATCAACGGCACGACGGGGTATGAGGAAGCGGCTGGGCAGGGGTTGATCGCCGGGCTCAACGCGGCGGCGCTGGCCTGTGGGCTGGCCCCCGTCATCCTCGACCGCGCTTCCAGCTATCTGGGCGTGATGATCGACGATCTGGTATTGCAGGGCGTGACCGAACCCTATCGGATGCTGACCGCGCGCGCCGAATATCGGCTGTCGCTGCGGGCCGACAATGCCGAGACGCGGCTGGGGGACATCGCCGAGGCGGCGGGATGCCTGTCGCCCGAGCGGCTGGCGCATCGGCGGCGGCGGCAGGCGCAGCAGGCGACCCTGCGCGACCGTTTGGCGGTCATCCGCACCGCCTCCGATCTGGCGCGCAGCGGAGCGGCGATCGCACAGGATGGCGCCCGCCGGTCCGCCTATGAATGGCTGCGCTTCGATGGCGTCACGCTGGCGCATGTCGCGCCCGATGCGGCCGAGGGGTGTGACCCGGCGGTCGTTGCCGAGACGCTCGAGGATGCGCGCTATGCGCCTTATGTCGAGCGTCAGGCCGAGGAGGTGGCGCGGTTGCGCGCCGACGAGCAGATCCTGTTGCCCGCCACGATCGACTATGCCGCCATCCCCGGTCTGTCGCAGGAGATGATCGACCGGCTGGGTCTGGCGCGTCCCGCGACGCTGGCCGCCGCATCGCGCATTCGCGGCATCACTCCCGCCGCCTTGTCGGCGGTTCTTCTCCACGCACGAAAGATGGCGGCATGACCGAAGACCAGGCCCGCGACTGGGTCGTCGCGCGTTTCGGGGCGGAAGCCGCCGACCGGATCGACCATTTCCTCAATCTGGTGGTCGTGGAAAACGATCAGCAGAATCTCATCGCGCCTTCGACCATCTCCACCATCTGGTCGCGGCACGCGCTCGACTCGGTACAGCTGATTCCGCTGGCGGATCGGCCTGATGGGCAATGGGTTGATATCGGCACGGGGGGTGGCTTTCCCGGTATGGTCGTGGCGCTGGCCTGGCCAGGCAAGGTCGCGCTGGTCGAGCCCCGCAAGCGCCGCGCCGACTTCCTGCGCGACTGTGCCGAGACGCTGGGGATTGCCGACCGGGTCAGCGTCCATGCCTCCAAGATCGAGGCGGTGGAGATCAAGGCGGATATTATTTCTGCTCGCGCCGTGGCGACAGTCGAAAATCTTTTGCGCGCAGCCGCCCATTGCGGCAAACAGGATACGCGGTGGCTGCTCCCGCGCGGCCGCCTGGACGAGCGCGAAATCAAGACCCTCAAGCGGCACTGGCGCTTCGTGTTTCACGTGGAACATAGCATCACCTCGGCGGACTCGTCGATCGTGATCCTCGACCGAGTAGGGGCCCGATGATCTGCGTTGCCATCGCGAACCAGAAGGGTGGGGTGGGCAAGACCACCAGCGCCATCAATTTAGCGACCGCGCTGGCCGCGACCGGGCTGCATGTCCTGCTGATCGACCTTGATCCGCAAGGCAATGCCTCGACGGGGCTGGGTATTCCCAACAGCCAGCGCATGTTCTCCAGCTACCACGTCCTGCTGGGGGAAGCGCGGATCGACGACGCGGTCGTCCATACCCAGGTGCCGCGCCTCGACGTCGTGCCTGCGACAGTCGACCTGTCCGGGGCCGAGCTGGAGCTGGTCGATTACGAGAATCGCACCCATCGGCTTGATCATGCGATGCGCCGCTCGCAGGGCAATTGGGATATCGTGCTGGTCGACTGCCCGCCCTCGCTGGGGCTGCTGACGATCAATGCGATGGTGGCGTCCGATTCGCTGTTCGTGCCGCTGCAATGCGAGTTCTTCGCGCTGGAGGGCCTGTCGCAGCTTTTGACCACGGTCGAGCGGATACGCGCGCGGTTCAATCCGGGGCTGGCGATTCTCGGCGTGGCTTTGACGATGTTCGACCGGCGCAACCGGCTGACCGATCAGGTGTCGGCGGATGTGCGCGCGGTTTTGGGAGGTGTGGTGTTCGATACGGTGATTCCGCGCAACGTCCGGCTGTCGGAGGCGCCCAGCCATGGACTTCCTGCGTTGATCTATGACCATCGCTGCGTCGGCAGCCAGGCCTATATCGCGCTGGCCCGCGAGCTGATCGCGCGCCTGCCGTTGACCACCCAGCCGGGAGCGGCCGCGGCATGAGCACGGAAGCCGCCAAGCGCCCGCGTCCCGGCCTCGGGCGCGGACTGGGGGCGTTGCTCGGTGACATTGCGCGCGAGACGCCGATCCAGCCGGGCGACCAGCAGATACCCGGCGGCGTGCGGATGCTGCCCGTAGGGGCTTTGTCGCCGCATCCCGACCAGCCGCGTCGCCATTTCGAGGAAGCCGCGCTCGACGAACTCGCCGCCTCGATCGCGGCGCGCGGGCTGATCCAGCCGATCGTCGTGCGTCCGCATGGCAAGGATTATCAGATCGTCGCGGGCGAGCGCCGCTGGCGCGCGGCGCAGCGTGCCCGGCTGCACGAGGTGCCGGTCGTCGTCCGCGACTTTGACGACGCCCAGACGCTCGAAATCGCGCTGATCGAGAATATCCAGCGCCAGGACCTCAACGCGATCGAAGAGGCGCAGGCCTATCAGCGGCTGGCGGGCGAGTTTGGCCATACCCAGGAAGCGCTGGCCAAGATCGTCCACAAGTCGCGCAGCCATGTCGCGAACCTGCTGCGGCTGCTCGAATTGCCTGAATCGGTGCAGAAGCAGGTCGTCACCGGCGCCCTGTCGATGGGCCATGCCCGCGCGCTGCTGGGGGCGGAGGATGTCGAGGCGCTGGCCGATCAGGTGATCGGACGCGCGCTGAGCGTGCGCGAGACCGAAAAGCTGACCCGCGAGGCCAAGGGCGGTGGGCGCAAGGCGGCGGCGGAGTCGGACAAATCGGGTCCGCGCGGCAATGGGATGGACGCGGCGGATGCGGATATCGCGGCGCTGGAGGGCCAACTCGCCGATCTGCTGGGCCTGTCGGTGCGGATCGCGCATGGCGAGAAGGGCGGCACGCTGACCCTCAGCTATTCGACGCTCGATCAGCTCGACATGGTATGCCAGCGGCTGACCGGTGAGGGTATTTGAAAGGGGGACGCTGGTCTGTTCCGCAGACAGGCGCAACTCGCTTTTGAATTCTGAATGGGGTGTGGTCCGCGCTTCGCTCAGCCTGAACGGGTATTGGTAAAGATCCCCAAGCCCCGTTCAGGCTGAGCGAAGCCGGAATCACCCCCTCCGGGCAATGCCCTGTGCGATGATCGTCGCCTCGGCCTCCGCCAGCACGGCACCGGCATTGCCCGGCGCCATCACCGCCCGCTCCGCCGCCCGGATACGGGCCAGTGCGCGCGCCAGCATCGCCGGGGTCCAGCGGCGCAACGCCTTGGCGGTGCGCGCCTCGTCGCGGAAGAAGACGCGGTGGCGCTTCATCACCGCGTCGACCGGCTCGCCCTTGTCGATATCGGCGCGCATTTCGGCCAGCGCGACCAGGCGGCGGGCCAGCGCGCGCAGCCAGGGGATGGGGGAGGCGCCACCTTCGTCCAGCAAGGCCAGTTCGCCGCCCAGATCGGCGACGCGGCCCTCGACCACCGCTTCGACTGCATCGCCCATCTCGACCTCGCCCAGATCGGCACCGATGGCGTCCAGTGCGCCATGGTCGATCTCGCGCGGGCGATCGGGGGCGGCGTCGGCATAGAGGGCGAGTTTCTCCAGCTCGCGGGTCATGACCGAGCGATCGGCCGCGGCGGCATCAACCAGCCGCGCCGCCACGCCCGCCGCCAGCCGTAGCCCCATTTCGCCCGCCATGGTCGCTGCCAGCCGCTCGGCATCCGCCGCCGTGGGGGCGTAACAGCCAAAGGCCATGGCGCGCGGCGATTCCAGCGCCAGCTTGACGATCTTGGCGGTCGTCTTGACCGATGGGGCGATGGCGACGACCGGATTGCCCGCCGATTCCGCTTCCAGCAGCGCGGTGAATGCCGCCAGCCCTTCCTCACCGACACTGGCGATGCGGATATGCCGGGGCCCGCCGAAAAGCGACAGCGCGGCGGCTTCGTCGGTCAGGCGGGCGGGATCGCTCTTGAGCGTCGCCGAATCGAGATCGATCCGCTCGGCATCGCGCCCCATCGCATTGGCCAACAACCGGGCCAGTTCGGCGGCCCCCGCCTCGTCCGGGCCGTGCAACAGATAAAGGCGGATGTCGGGCGAGGGGCGGCCCAGCGCCTGGCGAATCTGGTTGGCGCTGGCTTTCAACGGGTGGGGGCTTTCACAGCGATCGCGCCGTCACGGCCGCGCGGGGGCCATCGCCTCGCCGGGGCGCGACCGGGCATAGGTGGCCAACCGCGCGACGATTTCGTCCGCGACGATCACCGACAGCCGTTCCAGCGCGGTATTTTCCGCCGCGATGGTGGCATATTCGGACCGGACCACGTCGATCCCGGCATCCGATCCGGCGGTGGCATCGACCAGCACCGCATTGCTCGTCTGGTCGACCAACTGATAGCGCGCGCGCAGGATTCGCCGCTCACGCACCACCGAGTCGTCGCGCCGCACGCCAAGCCCGCGAATCTGGTCGTCCAGCTTCACGTCCAGCCGATAGCGCGCATTCCCGGTCCTGCCGCCCAGCCTGTCGTTGAGCGCATTGGCCATCAGCCAGCCCGCCTTCCCCTGAATCGGTGCGACCTCGATCTGTGACAAGGCGGTCGCGACCGAGCCCGAGCCGCCCCCCGCATAAAGCGGATGCAGCCCGCAGCCCGACAGGCCCAGCGTCAGCACCAGACCGGCGGCGATCAGGGGAAGGGGGAGGGGGCGGGTCATGCGACGATGTTCACCAGACGGTCGGGCACCACGATCACCTTCTTGGGCGTTGCGCCGTCCAGCGCGCGGACGATCTTGTCCGAGGCCAGCGCGGTCGCCTCCAATACGTCCTTGGGCAGCCCCTTGGCGACGGTCAGCGTGTCGCGCAGCTTGCCGTTGACCTGTACCGCGACGGTGACCTCGTCCTCGACCAGCAGGCTTTCATCGACCACCGGCCAGGCGGCGTCGGCGATCAGGCCGTCCTGGCCCGTCCCGGCCCAGGCTTCCTCTGCCAAATGCGGCACCATCGGCGCGACCAGCAGCATGGTGGTGCGGATCGCCTCGTTCCGGGCGGCCGACGGCTTGGCCTTTTCGATCGCGTTGACCAGTTCGTACAGCTTGGCGACCGCCTTGTTGAAGGCGAGCGCCTCGATATCCGCCGCCACGCCCGCGATGGTCTGGTGCAATTTCCGGGACAGCGCCTTGTCCTCGCCCTCGGCGGCTTCCGAGCCGTCGAACAGACGCCACAAGCGCTGGACGAAGCGCCACGATCCCTCGATGCCCGATTCGGACCAGGGCAGGTCGCGCTCGGGCGGGCTGTCGGACAGCATGAACCAGCGCACCGCGTCCGCACCGTACTGATCCACAATGGGTTCGGGATCGACGGTGTTCTTCTTGGACTTGGACATCTTCTCGACGCGGCCGACGGTGATCGGCTGTCCGGTCGCGATCTCGATTCCGTCGCGAATTTCGCCCGGCGCCAGCCAGCGGCCGTCCGACGACTTGTAGCTTTCGTGCGTGACCATGCCCTGCGTGAACAGGCCCGCAAAGGGCTCCGCCACGTCGATCAGGCCGATATGCTTCAAGGCACGCGTCCAGAAGCGGGCATAGAGCAGGTGCAGGATCGCATGCTCGACGCCGCCGATATATTGCCCGACCGGCAGCCATTTCTTGACGACCTCGGGATCGAACGGGCGATCCTTGGGCTGGCTGGCGAAGCGGATGAAATACCAGGACGAATCGACGAAGGTGTCGAGCGTGTCGGTCTCGCGCCGAGCGGGCTTGCCGCAATTGGGGCAGTCGACATGCTTCCAGGTCGGATGCCGGTCGAGCGGGTTGCCGGGAACGTCGAAGGTGACGTCCTCGGGCAGCGTCACCGGCAGCTGGTCCTTGGGCACCGGCACCGCGCCGCAATCCTCGCAATGGATGATCGGGATCGGCGTGCCCCAGTAACGCTGACGGCTGACGCCCCAGTCGCGCAGGCGGTACACGGTCTGGCCCTGGCCCCAGCCTTCGCTCTCGGCGCCGGCGATGACGGCGGCCTTGGCGGCCTCGACATCCAGCCCGTCGAGCGGACCCGAGTTCACCAGCTGGCCCGTGCCGGTATAGGCGGTGTCGCCCTCGAACACCGGCGCGGTCGTATCGCCATCGGCGACGACGCGGGTGACGGACAGGCCGTATTTGCGCGCGAAGTCGAGGTCGCGCTGGTCATGCGCCGGCACGCCCATCACCGCGCCGGTGCCGTAATCCATCAGCACGAAGTTCGCGATATAGACGGGCAGGGTGATGCTCTCGTCCATCGGATGCTGCATCCGATAGCCGGTGTCGAAGCCCAGCTTTTCCTGCGTTTCCAGCTCGGCCGCGGTCGTGCCGCCCGCCTTGCAACGCTCGATGAACGCCGCCCCATCGGCATTCGTCTCGGCCAGCTGCCGCGCGATCGGGTGATCGGCCGCGATCGCAACGAAGCTGGCGCCGAAAATCGTGTCGGGGCGGGTCGAATAGACCTCGATCGGCGTCGCGAAGGGGGCGACCGGCGCAAAGCGGAACTGGAGACCCTGGCTGCGGCCGATCCAGTTCTCCTGCATCAGCTTCACCTTGTCGGGCCAATGCTCGAGGGTGGTGAGACCCTCCAGCAGATCGTCGGCGAAGTCGGTGATCTTGAGGAACCACTGGTTCAGCTTGCGCTTCTCGACCAGCGCGCCCGAACGCCAGCCGCGCCCGTCGATCACCTGCTCGTTGGCGAGCACGGTCATGTCGACCGGGTCCCAGTTGACCGCCGATTCCTTGCGATAGACCAGACCGCCCGCATACAGGTCGAGGAACAGCGCCTGCTCATGCCCGTAATAATCGGGCTCGCAGGTCGCGATCTCGCGCGTCCAGTCGAGCGCGAAGCCCAGCCGCTTCAGCTGTGCCTTCATCGTCGCGATATTGTCGCGGGTCCAGCCGCCCGGATGGACGCCCTTTTCCATCGCGGCATTCTCGGCGGGCATGCCGAACGCGTCCCAGCCCATCGGGTGGAGCACCTCATGCCCGATCATCCGCCGATAGCGCGCCAGCACGTCGCCCATCGTGTAGTTGCGGACATGCCCCATATGGATGCGCCCCGAAGGATAGGGAAACATCTCAAGGACATAGCTACGTGGCTTGGGGCTGTGATCGTCGGCGGCGAAGGTGCGCCGCTCCTCCCAGATCCGCTGCCAGGTCGAATCCGATTTCAGGGCGTTGAAACGCGAGGCCATTCTTCTCGTCTTTTACTTCGTGATCGACGCACGGCGCAGGTCGCGCGCCTTGGTCAGGATGATGTCTTCCAGCTTCTGGATGGTCGCGGCCTGGACGGGCGCCTCGACCCACTGGCCGCCACGGTTCACCTCACGCAGCGCGGTGACGCGCAGCGCGTCGGCGCGCAGATCCTGGTCGAGGATGGTGACGGTGACCTTCATCCGCTCGGTCGGGACCTGCGGGTTGATATACCAGTCGGTGACGATCACGCCGCCGTTCGAGTCGGTTTCGGCCAGCGGCATGAAGCTGAGTGTGTCGAGGCTGGCGCGCCACAGATAGGAATTGACGCCGATCGTCGTGACCTTCGACGCGGCCAGATCGGCCTGCGGGCGATCCTTCTTGCCGGCACAGGCGCCGAGCGACAGGGCGGCGATAACCGCGAACGCGGTGGCGGAACGGCGAAGCATCGGCATTGTCCTGACTGGGAATAAGGGTTGGCTATAGCCTCTACAGGGGCCCCGCCACCCCGGCAAGCGCCCGGACGATGGGCGGCGTTTCCCCGATTCTGTGGATCGTGCGCAACAGTCGGACAAGATTCGCCCATGGGGGCGTAACAATGGGATCGCTCACCTGCCTTTTCATGTTAGGACGATCCCTACAAAGGGGTTTCCATAAAGGGGTGGACCGTGTCGTTCGGGCGTGTGGTGATCGGAATTGCTATCGGGGCGCTCGCCGCCACGACGGCTCTGGTCGCGCCCGCCATCGGCGCGGTGGAGCAGGGGGGCAAGCCCATCAAGCGCAGCCTGTCGCTGCGCGCCAGCGGCGGCTTCACGCCGGCGGCGGCCGATCCCCGGCTGGCGGCGCTGTTCGCCAAGAGCGGGCTCGACGCGGGCGACCTGCGCTTCACCCCGGCGGAAAGCCAGCGCGGCGTCAGCCGTGCGGTGACCGTCGCGGTGCGTGCCCGGACCAGCCGCACCAATGACGAGCGGATCGCCGCCAACACCGCGCCGACGGTCGGCCTGGCGCCGATCTCCTACAATCTGGGCGTCGCGGTCGGCTGGAAGCGGCTGGCGGTGTCGGGTGACGTGACCCGTGTCGACCTGGGGGGCATGCCGGGCAGCCGCGAGAGCGCCGATGTCGCGGTCAGCTATACCGCGAATCGCTTCACCGGCCGGGTGAAGGCATCGACCGATCGCCCGATCGACGCGACGGCCAAGCTGGTCGACATGCCGTCCAGCTATTCGCTCGACATGGGCGGGTCCTATTCGCTGACGCGCAACCTCGATGTGACGGCGGGTGTTCGCTATCGCTCGGACCGTGAGCGCTTGGCGCGACTCGACGATGATCGCCGCAACAGCCAGGCGGTGTATCTGGGAACGGCCTTCCGCTTCTAAGCGCGAACCGCTTGGTAGCGAGCGGTTCCGAGGCGTCTCTCTAGATCTGACCGGCTCGCGCGCTCGCTTCGCGAGCGCCCACCCCTCACCCAGCTCCGACTAAGCCTTTGCTACGCAAAGACCAAGTCTGCGCAACCCTCTCCCCTCTGCGAGGGGCGAGGGAAGGAAAGGCAGCGCTGAATAGTCATCGGCCCTTGTTCGTCATCCCAGCGAAGGCTGGGATCTTCAGATTGGCTGGCCCGTCGACGCTTCGGACGACGCGTTATTCTCTGCCCTGCAAATGGGAATGAGGGGGATGCCCTTCTCTCCGCGTCCTCTGCGCCTCCGCGCGAACCGAATCTGAAAGCCGCAACGGATCATAGGGCGAGGCGGCTCGCCGCGTTAAACCGCCGCCCAGGCGTCGATCGCGGCCCAGCCCTCGAATCGCCCGCGCAACCGGCGGAAGCGTTTCGCGGTCATCCCGCCCAGCGCGATTCGGGGAAGGTCCAGCCCCCGCCCGATCCGCGCGGCGCGTGGCAGACCCAGACTCGGCGCGCCGGGATGCGAGCGGGTGGGGAATAGCGGCGATACGAACAGCAGGTCGGCCCCGGCCTTCCATCCCGCGACCGCCTCCGCCCGGTCATGTGCGGGCCAGCTCCGCAGACCCTTACCCCGGCCGCGCTTGTGCACTCCGTCGCCGGGCAGGCCACCGCCCGCCACCAGCAGGAGCAGCCGCCGCGCGCGCGCGACTCGGAACACCCGCTGGTGAATCGCCCGCCGCGCGGCCGGGGGCGTGGCATGGTGGCGAAAGACCACCCCCGATCCCGGCGGCAGTCGCCGCAAGGCGGACCACAGCCCGTCCCCCAATCGCTCGTCGGTCATCAGCCATGTCTCGGGGTATCGGTCGGCCATTGCGGGCACTATAGCGCGGGGCATGACCGACGACAGCGTTTCCCGCCTCTCCACCGTCTCCACCCAGCTCCAGCGTGCTGCGAAGCTGGGCGATCACCCCAGCCCGACGCTGATCGCGGTGTCCAAGACGCATGATGCCGACACGATCCGCCCGCTGCTGGATGCCGGCCACCGTGTCTTCGGTGAGAATCGCGTGCAGGAGGCGGCGGCCAAATGGCCCGCGCTGCGCGACGATTATGCGGGCGTCGAACTCCATCTGATCGGACAGCTCCAGTCGAACAAGGCCGGTGACGCGGTCGCGCTGTTCGATGCGATCCACACCGTCGACCGCCCCTCGCTGATCGCCGCGCTGGCCGAGGCGATGGAAAAGAGCGGGCGGCGGCCCGACTGTTTCCTTCAGGTCAATATCGGCGAGGAGGAGCAGAAAGGCGGCTGCGCCATCGCGGAGGCCCCAGCCATGCTGGAGACAGCGCGCGCCGCCGGGCTGCCGATCGTCGGGTTGATGGCGATCCCGCCGCACGGGCTGGACGCCGCGCCCTATTTCGCACTGCTCGCCAAGATGGCGCGCGAGCTGGGGCTGACGAAGCTCAGCATGGGCATGTCCGAGGATTATGAGGTCGCCGCGATGCTGGGCGCCACCCATGTCCGCGTCGGCAGCGCCCTGTTCGGAGTACGCGGATGAGCCGCTTCGCCGCGCTGCTGTTCGATTTCGACGGCGTCCTGATCGACAGCGAATATGAGGGCAATCGCCACCTCGCCCAATGGCTGACCGCCAATGGCCACCCGCATACGCCCGAAGAGGCGATGCACCATTATATGGGGCTGGCGGGGAAGGACTTCGTCGCGACGATCGAGGCGCGGATCGGCCGCACGCTGCCCGAGGCCTTTTACGAGGCGCGTCGCGTCGAGGATGTCCGTGCGATGGAAGAGGGCGTCGCGGCGATCGCGGGGGCGGTCGATTTCGTCCGCTTGCTGCCCGCCGATTTCCCACGCGCGGTGGTGTCGTCCAGCCCGACCGTCTGGCTCGACCGGCATTTGCGCCATCTGGGCTTGCGCGAGGCGTTCGGCGACCATGTCTATAGCGGGCGGGAGCATGTGACGCGCGGCAAGCCCGCGCCCGACCTCTATCTCTTTGCCGCCGACCGGCTGGGCGTGCGGATCGAGGATTGCGCGATCCTGGAGGACTCCCCCGTCGGCGCGACCGGCGCGGTGGCCAGCGGCGGCCATGTCATCGGCATGTGCATGGGGACGCATTGCGGCATCGGCCACGACCAGCGGCTGCGCGAGATCGGCGTCGCGGCGATCGCGCAGGATTATGCCGATGTGCGGCGCGAACTGGGGTTCTGAACCCGCCGTCCCGTTTTCCTGCCCTCCGTTCGCACTGAGCGAAGTCGAAGTGCACGCCCTGCACCGTGCCATAAGGTCAGCCCATGGCCTTCGACTTCGCTCAGGCTGAACGGAGGCTGGTGACATCAGCCCCGCAAAAGCTGGGATCGTCCGCGCCCCGCACCCACCTTGCTCGAAAGGCCCCAGCCTGCGCCGGGGCGACACATATCAGAGCTGGTGCCCGGTCCGGTCGCGCTTGGTCGCCAGATAGCGTTCGTTGTGCGGATTGGGCGGCAGGCTGTGCGCAACGCGTTCGACCACGCGTACCCCCGCCGCTTCCAGCCCCGCGACCTTGGCCGGGTTGTTGGTCAGCAGCCGCACCTGGTCCTGCCCCATCAGGGTCAGCATCCGCGCCGCCACCCCGAAATCGCGCGCGTCAATCGCGAAGCCCAGCCGGGTATTGGCGTCGACCGTGTCGAAACCCTGATCTTGAAGCTGATAGGCGCGCAGCTTATTGACCAGACCGATCCCGCGCCCTTCCTGCCGCAGATAGAGCAGGATGCCCCAGCCTGCCTCGGCAATGGCCTGGATCGCGGCATGGAGCTGCGGCCCGCAATCGCATTTCAGGCTGCCCAGCACGTCGCCGGTCAGGCATTCGCTGTGCAGCCGCACCAAAGGCGGCTGTCCATTGGGCTGGCCGATCTGCAAGGCGACATGCTCGCCCGCCGCATGGGGCGAGCGGAAGGCGACGATCTCGGCATTCTCGGCGCCCGCGACGGGCAGCCGCGCGCGGGTGGCGATGGCCAGCGCCTCGGCATTCTCATGCGCGGCGATATCGGCGAGCGACAGCTCGGCCTCGACGCCGGTCCCGCCGACGAAGAAGGCGGGCAGCATCCCTGCGATACGCGCGAATCGCACCGCCGCCGCCGCGACCGCCGGATCGGGCAGGGGGAGCGCGCGATAGGGGCCCTTGAGCGGCGTCGCGAGGTCGAACTGCGGATCGGCGAGCGCGGTGGCGGCGGCGAAGTCGATCCACGGCGCGCGCTCGACCAGCACGGCGGCGTCGGGATCGGCGGCGTCGAGTTGGTTGGTCAGCTTCAGCGTCGCGGCGCGCCCCGCCGAGATCAGCACCGGCGCACGGGCCCCCGGATCGAAGGCGGCCAGCCGCAACGGATCGGCCGTCTCGACCGCGAGCAGCGGCTGGCCCGCAATCGCGATCGGCCAGCCACGGCGCAGCGCGTCGATTGCGCGCGCGGCGGCCTTGGCATCAGCGCTCAAAAATCAAATTCCGTCATGATCGGGATATGGTCGGAGGGTTTCAGCCAGCTGCGGCACCCCTCGAACACCTGATGCGACACCGCCTTCTCGGCCACGTCGCGTGTCGCCCACATATGGTCCAGCCGCCGCCCGCGATCCGACGCCGCCCAGTCCTTCGCGCGGTAGCTCCACCAGGTATAGAGCCGCTCGGGCGCGGGGACGAAGTGGCGGCCCAGATCGACCCAGTCGTTCGACGCCTGCAACCGCGCCAGCGTCTCGACCTCGATGGGGGTATGGCTGACCACGTCGAGCAGCTGCTTGTGGCTCCACACGTCCGATTCGAGCGGCGCGATGTTGAAGTCGCCGGTCAGGATGGTGGGGCAGTCGAGCTTGCCCGACCAGTCGATCATGCGGCCGAGGAAATCAAGCTTCTGGCCGAATTTCGGATTCACCTCGCGGTCGGGCACGTCGCCGCCAGCCGGGATATAGACATTCTCCAGCCGCACGCCGTTCGGCAGGCGGATGCCGACATGGCGCGCCTCGGCATTGGCCTGCCAGTCGAGGCGGTCGTCCTCGGTGATGGGGACGCGGCTGGCGATCGCGACGCCGTGGTGCATCCGCTGGCCATGGATGATGATATGCTCATAGCCGAGCGAGCGGAACAGATCGAAGGGGAAGTCGTCGTCGACGACCTTCGTCTCCTGAAGACACAGCACGTCGGGCGCGGCTTCCGTCAGGAATTGCGCGACGATGGCGGCGCGGAAGCGCACCGAATTGATGTTCCAGGAGGCGATTTTCACGAGCGCCGATGTAGCGGGGGCAGGGGGGGGAGACAAGATTACCCGCTTCCCCATTCCCCCATTCCTCCCCTGCAAGGGGAGGTGGCAGGCCGTCAGGCCTGACGGAGGGGTGTCACCCCTCGAGAGCGGGACACCCCTCCGACGCGCGATGCGCGCCACCTCCCCTTGCAGGGGAGGAATAAGGGGGAAAAAGAAAGGCCCCCGCTCCGGGGGCATGGAGCGAGGGCCGACCTAGCGTTCGTCACGCAGGCGGGATGAGGATGCCTGTCCGAGCAACAGGGGGGAATCTCGAACGCCCCTCAACCGCAAGGCCCTGATAGGACAGGAAACCTGTCGCCTGGATGAATGAAATAGTCCGCGACCGTTCAGTTTCGCGCCGACGCTCTCCGCGGGTCGTTGAATCGGAACGCCTTGTCGTCCACCGGCACGCCGAAGCGTTGGTTGGACAGGCGAATCGTGGTCCGGTTGTTCTGGCTGTCGAGCGCGACCCAGCCCTGCATCATCAGCCCGCCCGGCGCGGCGGCGTCGCGTGCGAAGACCAGGGTGATCTTGCCATATTCGGGATGCTTGGGGTCGTTCGCCTCGACCGAGAGCAGGCGGGGATCGGCGCTGGGCACGACCTTGGCGTAACGGCCGATGTCGCGGCTGGGGTCGAGCAGCACGCCCAGCGGCGAGTTCTTGATCGGCCAGCGTTGCACCTGCTTGACCGAATAATCGATGAAGGTCAGCGCGCCGCCGTCCGCGACGATCAGCAGGGGTACGCCCTTTTCATACTGGAATCGTATCTTGCCCGGCTTCTTCATGGTCAGCGTGCCGGTCAGGACCTTGCCCGCGCGGTCGGTCTGGGTGAAGTCGGCGGTCATCGTCTGCACCGATTGCAGGTGGCGCTGCACCGCCGCCAGGTCGCCATTGGCCTGGGCCAGCGCGGGGACGGGGGCGGCGACCATCGCCATGGCGGTCGGCGCCAGCAGGGCGGACGCCACAATCGAACGGATCATCAAAACACTCCTTTGGGCACGCCTGTCCTTGCGCGCCGTCTATTGAACGGGTCGTGAATCGCGGGTGTTACAGCGTAAAGGCGGCCTTCAGCCCCAATATGGTGACGTCGTCGGCCTGCGAATAGCCGCCCGGATGGTGGACGAACTGGACGTTGGGCCGCATCTCCAGCCATTCGGCGGGGTGGATGCTGTAATAGACCTCGGCGGCATATTCCGATCCCTGCACCGCGGGCCGCGTGGGATCGAGCCGCTGGCCCTGCGCCACCCGCCCGTTCACATGCGTCCGCGCCACGCCGAAGCCCAGCACGTCGCCGGGCACGGCGGGGACCAGCCCCTTGTAGAACAGGCCCGCCGCGATCTGATTGTCGGTGACGCTGGTCGCACGATCGGCCTGGGTCGCGTTGAGGAAGACGCTGAGGCCGTTTTCCGCCTTTCCGTCCTTGGTCGCGCCGGTCAGCTGCTGCTGGATGTTGATATAGACGCCGTAGCGGCTGCTCCGCTCCAGCGGGGCCAGCCCGGTGATCGCGATCGGACGACGGTTGATATCCAGGAAGACGTCCGCCGCATCCGCCGTCGCGACCCAGCCGCCCAGCTTGTACGACCCGATCCGCCCGGCGGTCGGGTTGCGGATCCAGCCGATCTCGGCGGGGACCAGCACGCCGGTCGCGCCCTTGAAATGGCCGATGAAGAAGTCGGTATCCAGGTTGCGCGGATTGATCTCATAGACCGCGCCCTGGACATACAGGTCGTCGCGCGGTTCGTAGCGCAGCCGCGCGCCCCACTGGCTGACCGGCCAATTCTGCCAAGTGTCGCCGACCAGATTGCCCGGCTGTGCGCCGCAGAAGCTGAGATTCATGAAATGGCAGGAGAAGATGGCGAAATCCTCGCCCGGATTGGTGCGGCCCAGCTTCAGTTCGAATCGTTCGCCGATCCGCTGCTCGTACCAGAACTGGGTCAGGCGCAGCGTCTGGCCGCGACCATAGACCTCCTGCACCTGTTGCAGCGTGCCCAGATTGGCGTCGTCGCTCAGGTTGCGGCCGCGCCGATAGGTGAGGGTGGCCTGGAACGCCCCGCCCTTCAGCCCCATCACCTTTTCCAGATCGAACAGCGCGCCCGCATCGAACTGCCCGGTTTCGCGGAACAGCGTCTTGCGCCCGCCGGTCAGGTTCGCGGCACTTTCGGAGGCATAGCGCGCGGTGACGGTGATGCCGCGCTCGTTCAGCCGCGTGCGGATCTTGTGCCAGTCGCCGATGATCCCCGGCGGCGGGGTGCGGCGCGTATCGGCGGTGATGGCGGACGGCGCGCTGTCCGAGGGGCGGACCGCGCGGCGGCGGGTCGGGATTCGCTGCGTATCGCCGGTGGCGGCATCGGGCGTGATGCGCGCGGCGGTGGGGACGGGGTCGGTGGTCTGTTGCGGCGACAGCGGGGCCGCGAGCAGCAACGGCGCCCATCCCCAGATCATCGCCATCCTATAGCCCCCCGTTTTCCAAGACTTATCGTTGCGCGAGCCTAACGATCCGGGGGGCAAAAGGTGCCGTAAACGTCAATCCTCCCCCGCGCCGGGGAGGATCGGGTCAGCCCTGCTCCGCCGCGCGGACCTGGTCGACATAGTCGCCATACCCCTGCGCCTCCATCTCGCCGAGCGGCACGAAGCGCAGCGAGGCCGAGTTGATGCAGTAGCGCAGGCCGCCGCGATCGCGCGGGCCGTCGGGGAAGACGTGGCCCAGATGGCTGTCGCCATGCGCCGAGCGGACCTCGGTGCGGATCATGCCGTGCGTGGTGTCGCGCAGTTCGTTGACATGGGCGGGCTCGATCGGCCGGGTGAAGCTGGGCCAGCCGCAATGCGAGTCGAACTTGTCGGCGGAGGCGAACAGCGGCTCGCCCGAGACGATGTCGACATACAGGCCCGGCTCGCGGGTGTGGAGATATTCGCCGGTGCCGGGGCGCTCGGTGCCGCTCTGCTGGGTCACATAATATTGCTCGGGGGTCAGCTTGGCCAGGGCTTCCTCGGTCTTGGCGTAACGGGTGTCGGTCATGGCGTGTCCTTTCCCAAAGATTCAGGCGTCGGCAGGTTCGGCGGCTAGGATCTGGCGCAGCGCCTGCTCGAAGGATTCGGGCGGCTGTCCGCCCGAGATGAGATAGCGGTTGTCGATCACGATGGCGGGCACCGACTGGATGCCGCGCCCCTGCCACAGCCGCTCCGCCTCGCGCACCTCGGCGGCATAGCGGTCGGAGGACAGGATCGCGCGCGCCTCGTCCTCGGGCAGACCGGCACGGACGGCGGCGGCGGCCAGGATCTCGCGATCCGAAATATCCTGTCCCTGCGTGAAATAGCTGTCGAACAGCGCGTGCTTCAGCGCGGCCTGGCGCCCTTCGATCCCCGCCCAGTGGAGCAGGCGGTGCGCATCGAAGCTGTTATAAATTCGCGACGTGTCGCCCATCGCCATGGTGAAGCCCACCGCCGCCGCGCGCTCGCGAATCGTCGCGCGATTGGCCGCCGACTGTTCGGGGGTGGCGCCATATTTGCGGCCGATATGCTCGACGATATTCTCACCCTCGGGGGCCATGGCGGGATTCAGCTCGAACGGCTGGAAGTGCAGATCGACCTCGACTGCCGCGCCCGACGAGTCCGCCAGCCGCTCCAGCGCGATCTCCAGCCCGCGCAGGCCGATGATGCACCAGGGGCAGGAGATGTCGGAGACGAAATCGATCCGGATGGGGCGGGGCATGGGCGGTCCTGATGGCGGGCGGGAAGGGCCCTTATGTGGGGATGCCGTCAGGCTTCGAAAGGGGGGCGGAACGCAAAGCCCCCGGCGGGTCTTTGCCATCGACGGGTCGCAGCCGCTACGACACCGGCCTGCTCCAAGGAGATGACTGCATGACCAAGACAGCCCTTATCACCGGCGCCACCGCCGGAATCGGCGCCAGCGCCGCGCGTGCGTTCGTCGCGAGCGGCTGGCGGGTGATCGGCACCGGGCGCCGGGCGGACCGGCTCCAGGCGCTGGCGGCGGAACTGGGCGGGGCCTTCCATCCGCTCGCCTTCGACATCACCGACGAGGCGGCGCTCGACGCCGCGCTGGGCGACCTGCCGTCCGACTTCGCCGGGATCGACCTGCTGATCAACAATGCCGGGCTGGCGCTGGGCACGAAGCCCGCCCAGGACAGCGACCTTGCCCAGTGGCGCACGATGATCGCGACCAATATCGACGGGCTGATCACCATCACTCACCGGCTGCTGCCCCGGCTGATCGAACGGCGCGGGGGGATCATCAACCTGTCCTCGGTGGCGGCGAACTATCCCTATACCGGCGGCAACGTCTATGGCGGGACCAAGGCGTTCGTGAAGCAATTCTCGCTCAACCTGCGCGCCGACCTGCACGGCAAGGGGGTGCGCGTCACCTCGATCGAGCCGGGCATGGTCGAGACCGAGTTCACCACGGTCCGCACCGGCGGCGACCAGGCGGCGTCGGACGCGCTCTATGCCGGGTCCAACCCGATGACGGGCGAGGACATCGCCGCGACATTGCTCTGGGTCGCCGAATTGCCGCCGCATCTCAACATCAACCGGCTGGAACTGATGCCGGTCAGCCAGTCCTTTGCGGGCTTCCAGGTCGCGCGCGAGGGCTGATCACAACGGCCGGTGCATGACCAGCGCCTCCACCGGCCCCAGCGCCGGGTGCCGGAACGCCCCCGGCACCCAGCCGACCGTGGCAAAGCCCAGCGCGGTCCACAGATGCACGGCGGCGGCGTTGCTGGCGACCACGAAGTTGAACTGCATCGCGGTGAAGCCGCGCGCGCGGGCTTCGTCAAAGGAATGGAGCGCCATCGCCCGCGCGACGCCTTTGCCGCGCGCGGCCGGGGCGGTCATATAGCCCGCATTGGCGACATGATCCCCGCCGCCCGCCTGATTGGCGCGCAGATAATAGGTGCCGAGGATCGCACCATCCTCCTCGGCGACGAAGACCGTCTTGTCCCCACCGAACCAGTAAGCGATCGCGGCCTCTTCGGACATGGCGGGGTCGAGCGCATAGGTCTCGCCCGCGCGGATCACCGGCAGGATGATCGCGGCGATGGCGGAGGCGTCGGCGGGGGAGGCAGGGCGAATCGGCATGGGGCGGATCTAAGGCCGAATGACAATCAGGTCGCGCGATATGGCGGCCATGGTTCCCGAACGAGCGAAGAGGCCACTTTCGACCGCTGAACGTCGCGACAGATTGGCGCTTCCATGCAAGGGGCGATATGCAGGTGATGTGAGATTTTATGGGATCGTCGCTGGCGACGAAGGCGATCTCTTCCGAGAGATCGCTGGAGCGGGCGAAGGGATTCGAACCCTCGACCCCAACCTTGGCAAGGTTGTGCTCTACCCCTGAGCTACGCCCGCTCTGGCGTTCCGAACCGGCTGACCGGCTGGGGTGAGGCGGGCTATTAGATGTGGGTTTCGAATCCGGCAAGCACTTTTTTCAATTTTTTTACGGCTGGCGACTCCGTCAACAGAACATTACAAGAACATATATGGAGGAGCCCTTTGCCCTGATCGATCGTCTGCGCCGCGCGGCCGCGCTGGTGGAGCAGGCGCGTGACGGCGAAGAGGGGAATGGAAAAGGCGCACCGCCCCGGCTGGCGCGGGCGCAACTCCATGAGGTTCATGCGCTTTCCCAGGAATCGGCGGCCAGCGGCGCGGGGTTCGCGATCGGATGCGTCTTGGCCGGCGAGGCGCGGCCGATCCTGTGGCTGCGCACCGAGGCGGCGGAGCGGCAGGGCGGGCGACTCCATGGGCCGGGGCTGATCGCGATGGGGCTCGACCCCGCCGAACTGGTCGTGGTGGTGGTCGCCGACGATGCCGCGCTGCTCCGCGCCGCCGCCGATGGCGCGCGCTGTCCGGGGCTGGGCAGCGTCATCGCCGAGGGCTGGGGGGCGATGCGCGGGTTCGACCTCACCGCCTCGCGCCGGTTGATGCTGGCCGCCGAAGCCTCGGGCGTGATGATGATCCTGTTGCGGGTGGGCGGGCAGGTCGTGCCCAGCGCCGCCGCGACCCGTTGGTCGGTCGCGCCCGCCCCGTCGCGCGCGCTCGCCGCCGATGCGCCGGGGGCGCCCGCCTATGATCTGGAATTGCTGCGCCGACGGGGAGGGCCCGCGGGCGCCCGGTGGCGTGTGGAGTGGAACCGTGACACGCAGAGCTTCGATCCCGCGCCGCTATCTGGCCCTCGTCTTCCCCTGGTTGCCGATCGAGCGGTTGCGGGCACGCCGCCCGCACCTGTTCGTGGCGCGGGGTGACGCGCCGATCGCCTTTGCCGAATCGGTGGGCGGGGCGATGCGCCTGGCCGCGCTCGACCCGGCGGCGGTGGCGGCCGGGCTGTCGGTTGGGCTGACGCTGGCCGATGCGCGCGCGCGGGTGCCCGAGGTCGAGGTGTATCCCTATGATCCGGCGGCGGACGCCGACTGGCTGGAACGGCTGGCCGAGGGCGCGCGGCGGTACAGCCCGGCGGTGGCGCTCGACCCGCCACAGGGGCTGGTGCTCGATTCGGGCGGAGCGGACCATCTGTTCGGCGGCGAGCGCGGGCTGGCCGAGGATATCGAGACGCGGATGGCCAGGCGCGGCATCACCGTCCGGCTGGCTTATGGCGACACGCCCGAGGCGGCGCGCGCACTGGCGCGGCATGCGGGGGCGCCCGCCCCGGACGAGATGGGCGCGATCCGCCGCCTGCCCGTCGCCGCGCTGGAGCTGGACGAGGATGGCTGTGCGGCGCTGGTCGCGGCGGGGCTGAAGTCGGTCGGCGATGTGCTGGCGCGGCCGATGGCGACGATCGCCGCGCGATTCGGGCGCGAGGCGGCCACCGCGCTCCGGCGGCTGACCGGCGAGGAGGACAGCCCGCTGACCCCGCGCGTCGTCGCGACCCCGATCGCGGTGGAGCGCCGCTTTGCCGAGCCGGTGGCGCGGACCGAACATATGCTGGCGGTGCTGGAGGAACTGGCGGGAGAGGCGGCGCGCGCGCTGGAAGAGCGGCATGAGGGCGGTCGCCGCTGGGACGCGCGCCTGTTCCGCGCGGATGGCGAGGTGCAGGCCTTGCGCGTCGAGACGGGGCAGCCGACGCGCGACCCGGCGGTGCTGCTGCGGCTGTTCCGCGAGCGGATCGAGGCGCTGGCCGATCCGCTCGACCCCGGTTTCGGCTATGACCTGATCCGGCTGGATGTGGGGCTGGCCGAGAAGCTGGACGCGGTGCAGCTGCGGCTGGAGGGGGGCGAGGCCAGGACCGAGGCGGTCGCCGCGCTGATCGACCGGCTGGGCACAAGGCTGGGGCGCGAGCGGGTGCGGCGAATCCATCCGCGCGACAGTCATATGCCCGAACAGGCCGAATTGCTGCTACCCGCGACCGACCCGACCCCCAGGGCCGAATGGACCCGACCCGAGCCGGGCGAGCCGCCGTCGCGCCCCATCCACCTGTTCGATCCGCCCCAGCCGATCGAGTCGCTCGCCGCCGAAACGCCCGACGGCCCGCCCGCGCGCTTTCGCTGGCGGCGCAAGCTGCACGACGTGGCGCGCGCGGAAGGGCCCGAGCGGATCGCGGGCGAATGGTGGCGCCGCGCCGACATGGCGCCGCCGACCCGCGACTATTACCGGGTCGAGGATGTGCGCGGGCGGCGCTTCTGGATCTTCCGCCACGGCCTCTACAGCGAGACCGAGCGGCCGCGCTGGTATGTGCACGGGCTGTTCGCGTGAGGGAGGGTGACCCTTTTCCTCCCCTGCAAGGGGAGGTGGCAGCGCATAGCGCTGACGGAGGGGTGTCCCCGGTGGTGAGCTTCCCCCGCCTCGTTGGCGGCGACACCCCTCCACCATGCTGCGCATGGTCCCCCTCCCCTTGCAGGGGAGGAAAAGGATAAATGCCTGACTTCGCCGAACTGGTCGCGGCGACGCATTATTCCTTTCTCGACGGGGCGAGTCCGGCCGAGGATATGGTGGCCCGAGCCTATGAGTTGGGCCTCAACGGCATCGGCATCGTCGATCGCAACACCGTCGCAGGAGTCGTGCGCGCCCTCAAAGCCTGGCGAAAGGCCTGCACGTCAGCGGCGGAGATCGGCGCACCCCCGCCGCCGACCCTGGTCGTCGGCGCGCGGCTGGTCTTTGTGGACGGCACACCCGACATCGTCGCCTATCCGGTCGACCGCACCGGCTGGGGACGGCTGACCCGGTTGTTGACGCTGGGCAACAAGCGCGCGAGGAAAGGTGGCTGCATCCTGGGGCTGGGCGATCTGGTCCGCCATGCCGAGGATCTGCTGCTGATCGCGCTGCCGGAATCCTCCGCGCGCCCCTGCGAACCGATGGCGGATGCGATGCTGCCGCCCCGGCGTGCCGACCCGGGGCTGGCGGCGACGCTCGACCGGCTGGTCGCGGCGGCGCCGGGGCGGGTGTGGCTGGGCGTGACCATGCCGAGAGGGGGCGCGGACCGGCGGCGGCTGATGGCGCAGGCGGCGCTGGCCGAGGCGCGGGGCGTCCCCCTGCTCGCCACCACCGATGCGCTGTTCGCCGAACCCGGTGACCGACCGGTACAGGATATACTGACCTGCATCCGCGAGGGCCTGACCATCCGCACCGGCGGACGGCGGCTGGCGGCCAATGCCGAACGCCACCTGAAGCCTGCCGCCGAAATGGCGCGGCTCTTCGCCGACCGGCCGGGGGCAGTGGACGAGAGTATCGCGATCCTCGACCGGATCACATTCCGGCTGGAGCACCTGTCCTACGACTATCCGCATGAGCCGGTGCCCGAAGGGTGGGAGGCGCAGGACTGGCTGGACGAACTGGTCCGACGGGAGGCCGCCGCGCGCTTCCCCGAGGGCGTTCCGCCCCGGTTGCGGGATACGCTGGATATGGAACTCACGCTGATCCGCGAGCGCCAATATGCGCATTACTTCCTGACCGTGCATGACGTGGTGAGCCATGCGCGCGGCTTGAAGCCGCCGATCCTCTGCCAGGGACGCGGCTCGGCGGCCAATTCGGCGGTGTGCTGGATATTGGGCGTCACCTCGGTCGATCCGACCCGGCATGACCTGCTCTTCTCGCGCTTCGTATCGGCCGAGCGGGGCGAGCCGCCCGATATCGACATCGATTTCGAACATGAGCGGCGCGAGGAGGTGATCCAGTATATCTACAACCGCTATGGCCGCCACCGCGCCGCCATCGCCGCGACCGTCATCCATTACCGCCCGCGCAGCACGGTGCGCGAAGTCGGCCGCGCGCTGGGCTTGAGCGAGGATGTGACGCAGCGGCTGACCAGCACCGTCTGGGGCAGCTTTTCCAGACAGTTCGAGGAAAAGCGGTTCCACGAAACCGGCTTTTCGCCCGACAATCCGGAGATCGCGCGGCTGCGCACGCTGGTCGACCGGCTGCTGGGCGCGCCGCGGCATCTGTCGCAGCATGTCGGCGGCTTCGTGCTGACGCAAGGAAGGCTCGACGAGACGGTGCCGATCCATAACGGCGCGATGGAGGGGCGGACCTTCATCGAATGGGACAAGGACGATATCGACGAGCTGAAGATCATGAAGGTCGACATATTGGCGCTCGGCATGCTGACCTGCATCCGCAAGGCGTTCGACTTGATGGAGGCCAACGGGATGCCGCGCCCCGACCTCACCGATCTGGCGCAGGAGGAGGATGATCGCGTTTACGCGATGCTGCAAAAGGGGGACAGTATCGGCGTGTTCCAGGTGGAAAGCCGCGCCCAGATCAACATGCTGCCCCGGTTGAAGCCGAAGGAATTCTACGACCTGGTGGTACAGGTCGCGATCGTCCGGCCGGGGCCGATCGAGGGGGACATGGTCCATCCCTATCTGCGCCGCCGCGCGGGCAAGGAGCCGGTCAGCTATCCGTCCCCGACCAAAGGCCCGGCGGACGAATTGCGGACGCTGCTCGGCAAGACCTATGGCGTGCCGCTGTTCCAGGAACAGGCGATGAAGCTGGCCATCACGGCGGCGGGATTCACGCCGGACGAGGCCAATGGCCTGCGACGCGCCATGGCGACGTTCCGCAATGTGGGGACCATCAAGGGTTTCCGCGAGAAGATGATCGGCGGCATGGTCCGGCGCGGATACGAACCCGACTTTGCCGAGCGGTGTTTCAAGCAGATCGAGGGCTTCGGCTCCTATGGCTTTCCCGAAAGCCATGCGCTGTCCTTCGCGCGGCTGGTCTATGTCTCGGCCTGGCTGAAATGCCATCAGCCCGCGATCTTCACCTGCGCGCTGCTCAACGCCCAGCCCATGGGATTCTATGCCCCCGCGCAGCTGATCCGCGATGCGCGCGAGAACGGGAAGGTCGAGGTGCGGCCGGTCGATGTGAATCACAGCGGCTGGGACAATCGGCTGGAGCGGCGCGCGGACGGTCGCTTCGCGCTGCGGCTCGGCTTTCGCCAGTTGGATGCGTTTCGAGAGGATTGGGGCAACGCCATCGCCACCCACGCCCCCTATGAGACGATCGAATCGGTCGCGATCCGCGCGCAGCTTCCCCGCCGGGCGCTCGACCTGCTGGCACAGGGGGACGCCTATCGCTCGCTGGGGCAGGGGCGGCGCGAGGGGCAGTGGGAGGCGCGGCGGATGAAGGCGGCGCAACTGCCGCTGTTCGCCGCGATGCAGGCCCCCGAAATGGCCGCCGAGCCGGAGGTGACGCTGCCGCCGATGACGCTGTCCGAACAGGTCAGCGCCGATTACCGCGCGACCCGGTTGTCGCTGAAGGGGCATCCGATGGCGTTCCTGCGCGCCGAACTGGCGGCGGAGGGGGTGCTGTCCGCCGCCGACCTCCGCAATCTGCGCGACGGGCGGCGGGCGAAGGTGGCGGGGGTGGTGCTGGTCCGCCAGCGGCCCGGCAAGGGCCATGCGATTTTCGTCACGATCGAGGACGAGACGGGAATCGTCAACGCACTGCTCTGGGCGCGCGATTTCGAGGCGAATCGGCGCGCGGTGATGGCTTCGCGGTTGATGCTGCTCCACGGCGTGGTCCAGCGAAGCGAGGAGGGCGTCGTCCATCTGATGACCGCCGGTGTCGAGGATCGCAGCGCGATGCTCGCCCGGCTGGAGGATGTGCCCGTCGCGCCGACCCGCTCGCCCGATCCGCGCGGGCCGGTCGCGCCGCGCGGGGTGCATCCGCGCGACGTCCGCCTGCTCCCCCGCTCGCGCGATTTTCATTGAAGGCGGCAATTTCTGCGACGGCGACCCGCCGAAGGACTTGTGCCCACCCCCCGCCATGCCATATTTTACCTCATCATGGCCCTGAACAACGATCTCCTCACCCCGCCTTCGGGGATGACCGGCAATGGGCCGGGGCGCGGGCCCGGCCAGGGGCCCGATCATGGCGACGATGACGGTTCCGGCCTGGGCGTCGCGACCCGCACCCGCGCGCGGACCAAGCAGCCGACGCCGTACCGGGTGCTGATGCTCAACGACGACTATACCCCGATGGAATTCGTCGTGCTGTGCCTTCAGCGGTTTTTCCGGATGAGCATGGACGATGCGACCCGCGTGATGCTGCATGTGCACCAGCGCGGGGTCGGGGTGTGCGGCGTCTTCTCCTATGAAGTCGCCGAGACGAAGGTGGCGCAGGTCATCGACTTCGCGCGCGCCAACCAGCATCCGCTTCAGTGCACGCTCGAAAAGGCGTGACCATTCGCGGGTGAGGGGGATGCCCCCCGCTCGCTATCCCGATGACAGACCGTCCGCCGCCTGCCGACCGGACATCCAGGCGCTTTCCACGCGTGGCGCGATCAGCCAGTCGCCGCACGCCGCCAGCGCGATATCGGGCCGGACATGCGCGCCCGTCCCGCCCTTGGCCGAACGGGCATAGCGCCAGCGATGCGCCGCGGCATGGACCGGCGGCGGCAATGACCCCGTCTGCTCCTCGAAAGCGCGCAACAGCGATGCGGTGACCGAGGCGGCATCGCGCTCCAGATGCCGTCGCGACCAGTCCTCGGTCGCGTGGATCGTCCAGGCCTCGCCGCCGCCATGCCCCGGCTTGGCGGGGTTGCGCGCCGCCCAGTCGATCGGCTCGCGAAGGGCGGGCACGTCCGCCACCGACAGCCGCGTGTCGAACCCCAGCATCACCGTCCAGCAGGGCGCCGAAGGGCAGGCGGCGGCGCGCTGCGCCAGTCCGGGGTCGTGCGCGCCGATCAGCGGGCCGACCTGTTCGGCCGGGATCGCCAGCACCAGCGCGTCGAACGGGCCTTCGCAGCCTTCGTCATGGACCAGCGTCCAGCCCGTCGCGTCGCGCGCGACCGATCGGATATGGGGCGACCAGCGGACCGGATGCGCCCCGGCCATATGCGCCGGGATCGTCGCCATGGCGGGCGTGCCGACCCAGGCATCCGCCCCGGCGGCGGGCCAGCGCGCCACGATTCCCGCTTTTTCCCAGTCGGCGACCTGGGCCCTGAAAAGCGGATCGCGCGCGGTCAGATATTGCGCGCCGTAATCGAAGGCGAAGTCGAGCCCTTCGGCGAAAACCGTCTTGCTCGACAGGCGGCCGCCGGGGCGGCGTCCCTTGTCGAACAGCCGGACGTCGCATCCCGCCTCTGCGGCTCGCGCGGCGCAGGACAGCCCGGCCATGCCCGCCCCGATGATCGCCATCGATCGCATCGTCGCCATTCTCCATCGCAGCCTGCCCGCTCGCACGGGCTCCGTGCGGTTACGCATCGCGGGCGCAAATGATCCGCATCAGCGGCGCAAGCAACCGACTTGATCCATGATGATTTTTTTAACCGCCACCGCCCGCGCGAAAGGATCGACCGCTCCATCGCGACGTTGTTCCGCGCGAAGATCGGCGGGCTCGTCCGCCGGTCGGAGACGACATGCCGCCAGCGCCATCGCATGGCGGGGATGGGGACTGATCTCCATCTTGCCAGCATGTCGCTGTGTTTCAGTGATTTTCTTTCCCGCTCCGACACGCATGAGGCCAAGGCATGGAAGACTATAAGACGGTTCTCGAAGGCAAGTGCCCCTTTGGCGGGGACCGGATCGGCGGTGCCTTCACCACCCCGCCGACGCTGGCGGACTGGTATCCCAATCGCCTGCGCGTCGAGCAGCTTCACCGCCATGGCCCGCGCGCCAATCCGCTGGGCGAGGCGTTCGACTATCGCGCCGCCTTTGCCCGGATCGATTTCGAGGCGCTGAAGGCCGAGATCAAGCAGTTCCTGACCAGCTCGGTCGCCTGGTGGCCATCCGATTATGGCAATTACGGACCGCAGATGATCCGCATGTCGTGGCACTCGGCGGGCAGCTATCGCATCGCCGACGGGCGCGGCGGCGCGGGCGAGGCGATGCAGCGTTTCGCGCCGATCAACAGCTGGTGGGACAATGGCAATGTCGACAAGTCGCGTCGCCTGCTCTGGCCGATCAAGCAGAAATATGGCGCGGCGCTGTCCTGGGCCGACCTGATCGTCCTGACCGGCAATTGCGCGCTCGAGATCATGGGGCTGCCCACCTATGGGTTCGGCGGCGGGCGCGAGGATGCGTGGGAGGCCGACGATGCGGCCTATTGGGGCCCGGAAGTCTTCGACATGACCCAGGTCGATTCGTTCGACGAGATGGTCAATCGCGACAAGCGGTGGCGCGGGGAGAATGGCGACGCCGATTACGACCTGGAACAGCCGCTTGCCGCCTCGCACCAGTCGCTCATCTATGTGAACCCCGAAGGCCCCTATGCGAACGGCGATCCGATGGCCTCGGCGCGGGACATCCGCATCACCTTCACCCGGATGGCGATGAACGACGAGGAGACGGTGGCGCTGATCGCGGGCGGCCATGCCTTCGGCAAGAGCCATGGCATGGTGAAGGCCGACCGGATCGGCGCGCCGCCCGAAATCGCCCCGATCGAGGAGATGGGGCTGGGCTGGCACAATCCCGAGGGCACCGGCAATGCCGAGTTCACGATGACCAACGGCATCGAGGGCAGCTGGACCCAGAACCCGACCCAGTGGGACAACAGCTATCTGGAAAATCTGCTGGGCCTGGAATGGGAACAGACGCGCAGTCCGGCGGGCGCGCTGCAATGGACGCCGGTCGACGGTGACGCGCCGCGCACCCCCGATGCGCATATCGAGGGCAAGACCCATAAGCTGATGATGATGACCAGCGACATCGCGCTGAAGGTCGACCCCGTCTATCGCCCGATCTGCGAGCGGTTCCTGGCCGATTTCGACTATTTCACCGAGCAATTCTCCAAGGCGTGGTACAAGCTGACCCACCGCGACATGGGCCCGCGCGAACGCTATGTCGGACCCGAGGTGACGATCGAGCCCGACCTGCTGTGGCAGGACCCGATTCCGGTCCGCGACCATCCGCTGATCGACGGGGCCGAGATCGCGCAGCTCAAGCAGCAGATCCTGGATTCGGGCCTGTCGGTGTCGGACCTGGTCTTCACCGCCTTTTCCGCGGCCGTCACCTATCGCGACAGCGACAAGCGGGGCGGCGCCAATGGCGCGCGAATCGCGCTGGCCCCGCAAAAGGACTGGGCGGTCAATCGCCGCACCGTGCCCGTGATCGCCAAACTCCGAGAGCTGATGGCGGCGTTCAACGACGCGGCGATGGACGGCAAGCGCGTGTCGCTGGCCGACCTGATCGTGCTGGGCGGTTGCGCGGCGGTCGAAAAGGCGGCGGCGGATGCCGGTTTCGCCGAGGCGGTGCCGTTCGGCGCGGGACGGCGCGACACCACCGACGAACTGACCGACGCGGACAGCTTCGAATGGCTCAAGCCCGTGGTCGACGGCTTCCGCAACTATGTGGACGATCAGTTCGCGACGATCACCCGGGGCCGCGTCGCGCCCGAGCAGCTGTTCCTCGACAAGGCGGCGCTGCTGACGCTCAGCGCCCCCGAATGGGTCGTGCTGGCGGGTGGCCTGCGGGTGCTGGGGGCCAATTGGGACGGATCGAAGGACGGGCTGTTCACCGACCGGGTGGGCGTGCTGACCAATGACTTTTTCCGCGTCCTGACCAGCATGGACTATGTCTGGACCCGGCGCGACGATGCCGGGCTGCGCTTCACGCTCGACGACCGCGACAGTGGCGAGACGCGATTCACCGCGACGCGCAACGACCTGATCTTCGGCGCCAATTCGCAGCTGCGCAACATCGCCGAGGTCTATGCCGCCGAGGACGGCCAGCGCCGTTTCGTCCGCGACTTCATCGCGGTGTGGAACAAGGTGATGACCGCCGATCTTTTCTGATGGCAGGCGGCGGCCCCGGACAGGTCGGGGCGGCCGCCCTCCACCGAGGCGAGGATCGCATGAGCCTGACCGTCTGGTACGACGCCGCCTGTCCGTTGTGCCGTCGCGAGATCGCGATGATGCGGCGGCTCGACCGGCGCGGGCGGATCGCGTTCGTCGCGATCGACGAAGATTCGTCCTGTCCGATCGACCGCGAGGCGATGCTCGCCCGTTTCCACGCGCGCGAGGATGGACGGATGCTGTCGGGCGCGGCGGCCTTCGCCGCGATGTGGCGGGCCATCCCGCTGCTGCGCCCGCTGGGGCTCGCCGCGCGGAATCGGGTCGCGCTGGGGGTGCTGGAGGCGGCCTATCTGCGCTTTCTGAAGGTCCGCCCGCATTTGCAACGGCTGGCTGGCGGGCGCGGCTGACCTATCGGCCGGGGGGCAGCCAGCTCAGGTCCAGCCCCTCGAACCGGTCGACATAGCCCGCCTCGCGCACCAGCCGCTGCTCGGCGAGCAGGAACACCCGGCCGCCCTCGCGCCGGATCAGCCCCTCATCCTCCAGCTGCCGCAGCATCCGGTTGACGTGCACGGCGGTCAGCCCGATCGCATCGCCCATCTCCTCCTGGGTCAGCCCCAGCGTGAAGGAGGTGGAGACATCGATCCCGGCCTGGCGCATCTGCGCGCGCAGCGACAGGAGCAGCGTCGCGACCCGCGCGCGCGCCGTGGTGCGGCCCAGCCCCGCCAGCCGGTCGGTGGTGATGACCCGTTCGATCTGGTTGAGGACCAAGAACAGGCTGAGCAGCCGGGGATGCTCGGCGGCGATGGAGGTGACCAGCGTCCGGTCGAACGAACAGACGACCGCGTTCGACACCGCCACGATCGTATCGGGCGACCGGCCATAGACCAGGGTCGACAGCGCGAAGAGGTCGCCGGGAAACAGGAAGCGCACGATCTGGCGACTGCCGTCGTCGAGCAGGACATAGCACATCAGCATGCCCTGCTGGACGATGTACAATTCTTCGCTGCGCGCCTGTTCGTCCATCAGCACGCCGCCGCGCTTGATCGACCGGGGCCGCTCTTCCAGACGCGCCAGGGTCTGGCGTTCCGCCGGGGTCAGCGTAACCCAGCGATTGAGGCGATCAGCAAGGCCGCTTTTTGACACTGACACTCCATCCCCCCAAGCGGTGGAATGCCTTAGCCATCAAGGCCGATCCCTCGCATTAATATCGATCAACCGGCCCTATTCTTGCTTGTCGGGGGTTTCGACGGTCCCGACGCGCGCGACCCTTGGCGGTGGCGCGCGCGTCCGCTAGGAGGGCGGGTCTATGGACCGTATCCTCATTCGCGGCGGCAACCGGCTGTCGGGCCGCCTGAAGATCTCGGGCGCGAAGAACGCCGCGCTCACCCTGATGCCCTGCGCGATCCTGACCGACGAGCCGGTGACGCTGCGCAACCTGCCGCGGCTGGCCGATGTCGACGGGTTCGGCCATCTGCTGAACCAGATCGGCGCGTCGACGCGGGTCGAGGGGACGCGGCCCGAGGATTTCGGCCGGGTCATGACGATCCGCGCGGGCCAGCTTTTCTCGACCGAGGCGCCCTATGACATCGTGCGCAAGATGCGCGCGTCGATCCTGGTGCTGGGCCCGATCCTGGCGCGCGCGGGCGAGGCGCGGGTGTCGCTGCCCGGCGGCTGCGCGATCGGCAACCGTCCGATCGACCTGCACCTGAAGGCGCTGGAGGCGATCGGGGCGGAGATCGAACTGACCGCCGGCTATGTGAAGGCCAGCGCGCCGGGCGGTCGCCTGTCGGGCGGTCGCTATACCTTCCCGGTGGTGTCGGTCGGCGCGACCGAGAATGCGCTGATGGCCGCCGTCACGGCAAAGGGCACCTCGGTGCTGGGCAATGCCGCGCGCGAGCCCGAGATCGTCGACCTGTGCCGGTTGCTGATCGCGATGGGCGCGCGAATCGACGGCGTCGGCACCGAGACGCTGACCATCGAAGGTGTCGACCGGCTGCACGGTGCCACCTATTCGGTCATGCCCGACCGGATCGAGGCGGGCTCCTATGCCTGTGCCGCGGCGATCACCGGCGGCGACTTGGAGCTGGTCGGTGCCTGTGCCGACGACATGCGTGCGACGCTCGCCGCGCTGACCGAGGCGGGGGTGACGGTCGAGGAAGGTCGCGATTCGATCCGCGTCGCCGCCAACGGCCCGCTCCAGCCGCTGACCCTGTCGACCGCGCCTTATCCGGGCTTCGCCACCGACATGCAGGCGCAGTTCATGGCGATGCTGTGCAAGGCCGAGGGCACCAGCACGCTGACCGAGACGATCTTCGAGAATCGCTACATGCACGTGCCCGAGCTGGCGCGGATGGGCGCGGACATCCAGGTGCATGGCCGCACCGCGATGGTGAAGGGCGTCGAGAAGCTGACCGGCGCGCCGGTAATGGCGACCGACCTGCGCGCCTCGATGAGCCTGATCCTGGCGGGTCTGGCCGCCGAGGGCGAGACGGCGGTGTCGCGCGTCTATCACCTCGACCGGGGTTACGAGCGCCTCGAAGAGAAGCTGTCGGCGGTCGGCGCGGATATCGAGCGCGTCGGCGACTGATCCGATCCTCCCCGGGCCGGGCCTGGGGGGGATCGCCGCGAAGCGATGGTGGAGGGGCGAAGCGGCCTGGCCATGGCCTGTCCGCCAAGCCGCTACCACCAGCCCTCGGCCTCCAGCACCGGCACCATCGCGCGCGAAACTCGCGCCTCGACCCCGCCGGTCAGGACCAGTCGCACGCCGCGACCTTCGCGATGCGCCTCGCGGACGGCCGCGCGCGCCACCCACCAGCTGCGATGCACCTGCGCGCCGACCAGCGGGGCGACCTCCTGCACCGCGTCGCGCATCCTGAGCAGGATCAGTTCCGATCCATGGGCGCCGTGGACGCGCAGATAATGGTCTTCCATTTCCAGCGCGACGATGTCGGGGCCGAAACCCGGAGGCAGGCGGCCCAGCAGCGCGGGGCGGGGATCGGCAACGGGTAGCGCGGGTTCGGGCGTGGGGGGCTCCGGCGCGACACGCCGCCGCCGTTGGCCGTACCACAGCAACAGGCTGGCCAGGCCCCCGATCACCAGCACATTGCCATAGAGCAGCAGCGCCTGATCGCCGTCGGGCCAGCGCGGCGGCAGGCCCAGCCGACCGACCCACCAGACGATGACGCTCATCGGCCCGCTGGCGAGGATCGCGGCGGCGGCCCAGCCCGCCATTTCGGGCAGATGCAGCCGTGCCGCCACGGTCAGCGCGCCCGCCATCATCGGCTTGTACAGCGCATAGCCCGCCAGCATCAGCGCGACCCAATAGATCAGCCGATGGGCGAAATGCGCATCGAAGGTCCCGAACGGTCCCAGCACCGCCAGCAGCAGCCCCACGCCGATCATCAGCGCGATATCGATCACTAGGCGGCGCGAACGGGGCATCACGGCCTTGTGCCTATGGCCAATTGGCGCTTCGCGAAATGGCAAATCGGCCGCTCCACGAAGCGGAACCGTCGATCCGCGCAAGATCGCTGGCGAAGCGACGGCGCGACGGCAGGAAGGGACGAACCCGTTTCCGATCAGGATATCGACCGATGACCAGCCTTTCGATCGCCGTACCGAACCACCGCCGTTCCGATCCATCCCCCGCGCTGCGCCTCGCGATCCTGGTCGCGGGCGGCACGCTGTCGCTGATGGCTATGGCCGCCATGGCGCGGGGGGCGCTCGGCCTGTCGCCGACGCTGGCGCGGGCGCATGACGTGGCGGTGTGGATTCACCTCGGCTCCGTACTGCCCGCGCTGCCGCTGGGGCTGTATGTGCTGCTGGCGCGCAAGGGCGACGCGCGGCACCGGATGCTGGGCAAGCTGTGGGCGGCGCTGATGGCGGTCGCGGCGTTGTCGGCGCTGGCGTTGCGCGACCTGAATCACGGGCAGTTCAGCGTCATCCATCTCTTCGTGCCGGTTACGCTGATCGGGCTGTGGCGCGCGATCGCGGCCGCCCGCGCGGGGCGGATCGATACGCATCGCAGGGTCATGGTCGGCCTGTATCTGGCCGGGCTGATCGGCGCAGGTTCCTTCGCCTTCCTGCCCGGTCGTGTCATGGGGACGTGGCTGTTCGGCTAGGGGCGATCGACATTCGGTATTGCGTCTTCTTCCCCTCTCCCCTGGACAGGGGAGAGGGTTAGCGAAGCTTGCCAGCCTGCTGGCTAGCGCAGC